>NZ_CP075187.1:3096200-3457400 GCF_020510665.1 Dechloromonas denitrificans | reverse complement strand
TGCCAACAACACTCCTTACTGCACAATCATTAAATGAAAAATTGCAGTATTAACTAATTGATTTAATTGGTAAATATATAACAAAATTGGCGGCTCACTGGCCGCCTTCAGGGCGCTTATTCTACCCCTCATCCACAATGTTATCCACAGCGTTGACAAATAATTGAACTTGACAGAGCACCCTAAAGCACGGTGTAATCACGTGTTTTTCTTAGCACATCAAGGGATTACCAACATGAAACGCACGTATCAACCGTCGGTCGTGCGCCGCAAGCGCACCCATGGCTTCCTGGTTCGTATGCGCACCAAGGGTGGTCGTGCAGTTATTGCTGCTCGCCGCGCCAAAGGTCGCACACGTCTGGCCGTATAAACCGGACGTTCGGCGAGGTGGAACAAACCTTCGCCAGACGCTATCGCCTGACAAAAACGGATGAGTTCTCATCCGTTTTTGGTTTCAGGAGGGCGATTCGCGGACAACTGCTGATGTTGCACTACCAACCCAGAGCTGCCGAATTTACGGAAGCCAGGCTTGGTGTTGTCGTTGGCAAAAAACTCCTAAAACGTGCTGTTGACCGTAACAAAGTCAAACGTATCATTCGGGAGCAGTTTCGCGTTCAAAAATCGAGTCTGCCGGCCTGTGATCTAGTTGTTCGCCTAGCTGTAAAGCCTGGCTTACTGGATGGCAAGCAATTGGCTGGCGATTTTCTCGTCCTGCTGGATAAACTGCGGCGGCCACGGCCAAAGCAGGATGCACGATGAAATACCTGTTGATAGGGCTGGTCCGAGTCTATCAATATGCAATAAGTCCTTTTTTAGGACGAAGCTGCCGCTATTTCCCGACTTGTTCGGAATATACGGTGGAAGCAGTACAGAAACACGGTGCCATCAAGGGTGGCTGGCTGGGTGCGAAGCGCATCTGCCGCTGTCATCCCTGGCATCCCGGTGGGTACGATCCGGTACCCTGATTTGAGAATGCTTGATTACGTAGGCAGTTCATGGACACTCGACGCCTGATTCTGGTTTTGATCTTCACTTTCTCCAGCTTCATGCTGTGGGAAAACTGGCAGAAGTACAACCAGCCCAAGCCGCCGGCTGAAGCTGGTGTAGCTACTGTCGCTGGTGCCGCACCGAAGCCTTCGGCAAATCTGCAGGCTGGTACTGCTTCCGGCGCCGCGCCGGTTGTTGCACCAAGCGTTTCTGCTGCTGAAACCTTTACGGTCAGCACCGATCTGGTTAAGGCAACCATTTCTGCCCAAGGCGGTGATCTGGTTAACCTTGAACTGCTCAAGTACAAAGCACATGAAGACAAGGAAAAAAACTTCCAGCTCTTCGAAGCCACGCACAAGTATGCTGCCCAGAGTGGTCTAACCGATGGCCTGCCGTCTCATCGCTCTGTCTTCAAGCGCGTTGCGGGGCCAAGCAGCTTGGCTGAGGGTTCCGATGAACTGAAGGTGCGTCTGGAAGCAGAGACAACTGACGGCATCAAGGTCGCCAAAACCCTGACTTTCAAGCGTGGTTCCTATGCGGTTGATGTTGCCTGGGAAATTACCAACGGTAGCGACAAGCCTTTTGCGCCACATGCTTATTACCAGTTGCAACGTGACGATGTCGTGCCTGCAGGTGAAACCAAGATGGTTTCCACTTTTACCGGTCCGGCTATCTATACCGACGGTGAAAAGTATCAAAAAGTCACCTTCGAAGATATTGGCAAGGACAAGGCAAAATTCGCCAAGACGGCTGATAACGGCTGGCTGGCCATCGTTCAGCATTACTTCGTTGCTGCCTGGGTACCGAAGGACAAGACGGCGCGCGAGTTCTACATGCGCAAGCTTGAAGGTAGCAATGTCTTCCAGGCAGGTGTGATTGTTCCGGTTGCCGAGATTGCGCCGGGCGCCAAGGGGGAAACCTCGGTCACGTTGTTTGCTGGCCCGCAGGAACAATCTGCGCTCAAGCAAATCGCTACCGGACTTGATCTGGTGGTTGATTACGGTTGGTTGACCGTTGTTGCTGCTCCGATTTTCTGGGCACTGGAAGCAATCCACAAGCTGGTCGGTAACTGGGGTTGGGCGATTGTCCTGCTGACCATCATCATCAAGGCCATTTTCTTCCCGCTGTCCGCCGCTTCCTACAAGTCGATGGGCAAGATGAAGTTGCTGACGCCACGTCTGATGCAACTGAAAGAACGGTTTGCTGATGACAAGCAGCGCCTGAATCAGGAAATGATGAAGCTGTATCAGACCGAAAAGGTTAATCCGCTCGGCGGCTGCCTGCCGATCATGGTTCAGATTCCGGTTTTCATCGCCCTTTACTGGGTGCTGCTGGGTGCGGTTGAAATGCGCGATGCACCGTGGATCCTGTGGATCAAGGATCTGGCTTCGCCGGATCCCTACTACATCCTGCCGGTCATCATGATGGCTTCGATGTTCCTGCAGACCAAGCTCAACCCGACGCCGCCGGATCCGATTCAGGCCAAGGTGATGATGGCCATGCCGCTGATCTTTGGTGTCATGTTCTTCTGGTTCCCGGCCGGTCTGGTGCTTTACTGGGTGGTGAACAACGTACTCTCTATTGCCCAGCAGTGGCAGATCACCCGCATGCTTGAAGCGGGTGGCAAGGCTGCCAACGACGCCAAGGCATAAAGTGTGAAGTCGGACACAATCGCTGCCATCGCCACGGCCCCCGGTCGTGGCGGTGTTGGCGTCATCCGCATTTCGGGCAGCGATTTGCTGCCCTTTGCTTTTGCGCTGACGGCAAAAGAACCCAGGCCGCGCTATGCCACGCTGGCCGATTTCAAAGCAGCTGATGGCAGCACCATCGACAGTGGCCTGCTTCTCTATTTCCCGAATCCTGCTTCTTTTACCGGTGAAGATGTGCTCGAACTGCAGGGACACGGCGGTCCGGTGGTCATGCAGATGCTGCTTGCCCGTTGTCTCGATCTGGGAGCACGCCTGGCCGAGCCCGGTGAATTCAGCCGACGTGCTTTCCTGAATGGAAAACTGGATCTTGCCCAGGCAGAAGCCGTTGCCGATCTGATCGATGCCGCAACAAGCAGTGCCGCGCGCTCTGCCGTGCGTTCCTTGCAGGGTGAATTTTCCAAGGCGATTCACGGCCTGACCGATGAATTGATCAACCTGCGCATGCTGGTTGAAGCAACACTCGACTTTCCGGAAGAGGATATTGACTTTCTCAAGGCGGCCGATGCTTTTGGCCGGCTTGAGCGCTTGCAACTGAAACTGGCTGAAATTTTCGATCGGGCCGGGCAGGGCAAGTTGTTGCAATCCGGGTTGCACGTTGTACTGGCCGGACAGCCTAACGTCGGCAAATCGTCGCTGCTCAATCGTCTGGCCGGTGATGATCTGGCCATTGTCACGCCGATTGCAGGGACAACCCGCGATGCGCTGCGGTCGACCATCCAGATTGAAGGAATTCCGCTTCACATCATCGATACTGCCGGGCTGCGTGAAACCGATGACGAAGTCGAAAAAATTGGCATTGAACGGAGCTGGCGTGAAATCGAGCGTTCCGATGTGGTGTTGCTGCTGGTCGATGCCCGCAGTGGTGTGACCGATGCCGACCGTGAAATCCTGGCCCGTCTGCCGGAAAGATTGAAGCGGGTTACGGTCTACAACAAGATTGATTTGTCCGGCGCTCTGGCTGAACGCCACGATGAACCCGACACGACAGCGATTTCCCTTTCGGCTCGTTCTGGCGACGGCATCGAGCTATTGCGTCAGGAATTGTTGCGTATTGCAGGCTGGCATCAAGCTGAAGATGTATTCATTGCTCGTGAACGGCATTTGCGGGCGCTGGCTTCGGCCCAGGAGCACATTGCGGCAGCGCGCCATGTTGTCGAAGGATATTTGCCGGCTCTCGAACTGTTTGCCGAAGAACTGCGTCTGGCGCAGCAATCGCTCGGTGAAATCACCGGTGAATTCACGGCTGATGACCTGTTGGGGGTCATTTTCAGCCGTTTTTGCATCGGAAAATAATCCGCTTATTCGCGCTCGGCTTCGAGACGATTGCGGCGAATGATGGCATCGGCGATTGCACGACTCAGCGTGTCGGCGTCCGGCAGATTATTCGGGCGGAAGACGATGAGCGGGATACCCAGGCTTTGCAGGGCATCGCGCTTCTCTTCTTCAGCCATCTGGCCGCTCTCGTCAGCGGTGGGCCAGGAAATTTCGATGGCGGCGATAATCGAGAAATCAGCCCCGCAAACGATGAAATCGACACCACGACCTGCCATGCCGCTCAGCCGCTGAGCTTCCTTCCGGCCACGCAGCAGCGCTAGCTGGGCAACACCGACCTGGCTGAAAATGGTCATGTTGGGCATGGCCTCGCGCAAGCGATGGTAGAGTTCCTGCTCGCTTTCATTCAGCAAACGATAAGACTTGCGCCTCGGTGTTTCGATGAAACGTGTTTCCTGATCCAGGTTGAGCGCTTGTTGTGCCCGATCCTTGCGACCGGTTTTCTGGCTGACAGGTGAGATTTTTGGCTCAGTGTGCCCACTGTCTTTCTTGCCGCGCAAAAGCAGGATCAAGCCAAGACCCAAAGCGGCAACCAGCATGCCGATCGTAAAAAAATCCATTTTTCGATTTCCAGATTTCCAGAACGAAATGATGACATGAATATCAAGCCAGCAGATAGTCAGGATGATCAATGATGGAATTGTTTGAAATTGGCATGTCAGCCCTATTCGCCGCCTTGCCTGGCGAGTTGCCTGCCACCTTGTTCGGGACCAACAAATGCGCCAGTGTCGTCGGAACGGCAAATGCAAGCTGGCGCTACGCCCAGAGAGTGCGCATGCCATGGCGAACCATATTGCCTGCCGCGCTCTCTGCCTTCGCTTTGTCCTATCTCGGTGCTGCTGCTGTTGCCTGGTTGCCCAAAGATGCCGTCCGGCCACTCATTTTGCTTTTACTCATCCTTGCTGCGGTCTACACCCTGAAACGCAAGGAATTCGGCCAGGTGCACCGACCGGGGCTCAGTGGATATCGCGAGTTTTGTTTTTCGCTGTTGTTGGGTGGCGTGATCGGGTTTTATGATGGTTTTTTCGGACCGGGAACAGGCAGCTTCCTGATTTTCCTGTTTGTCCGATATTTTGGTTTTGATTTTCTGCATGCATCCGCCAGCGCCAAGGTCGTGAATGTGGCAACCAACCTGGCTGCCCTCATCTATTTTGTGCCGAACGGTTACTTCCTGCCCTTGCTTGCCGGTCTCATGGCACTGGCCAATGTTTGCGGTTCGCTTGCTGGAACCATCCTTGCGCTGAAATATGGCAGCGGCTTTGTCCGCCGGGTATTTTTGTTTGTCGTTGGAATACTGATCATTAAATTTGCCTGGGATACGCTGGCGCTTTTGCTGCATATCTAGTTCGTCACAAAAGGCTGATTTTTCTAATAAAATTAGCTACTTCGTCGAAGGAAGATTCTATGCGCATCACGCTTGTTCACCCTGCCGGGTTCAATTTCGTACCGGGACAACCTGATTTTTCGGTACTGGCCAATCGAATGCCGCCCATCGGCATCATGCAACTGGCTTCCTGGCTGGAAAAATTCGACCATAGCGTGCAATTGCATGACTGCCTCGGCCCTTATGCGCCGCCGACGATTGCTGAAAATGCCGAGATTGTTCTTGCGACAGAACCTGAGATGGTGGGTTTTTCAGCGACGACTTCAGGTTTCATGGATGCCGTTGAAATCGCCACCTACATTCGCCAGCGTCGCCCGGAAATCAAGATCGTATTTGGCAATGTGCATGTTTCCTCGCTGGGTGCCCCGGTTCTCGAAGAGTTTCCGGAAATAGATTACCTGGTGATCGGCGAGGGCGAAGGTGCGCTGCTCGACCTGGCCGATGGCAAGCCGCTCAAGGACATCGGCAACCTGATCTATCGTGATGAAAGCGGCAAGATCCACATCAACCCGCGCCGCGACCGCATCCTCGATCTCGACGAACTGCCCTTCCCGGCCTACGAGAAGCTGGCCGGCTTTCCGCATGCCTATCACCTGCCGCTGTTTGCCTACGAAAAGCGTTACGGCGCGACGATGATCACCTCGCGCGGTTGTCCCTACACCTGCTCGTTCTGCGACCGCACGGTGTTCGAGCGTCTGTACAAGACCAACTCGGCGCAATACACCTACGACCACATGAAGTACCTGCGGGACAACTTCGGGGTCTATCACATCAACATGTACGACGACCTGTTCACGGCCAAGAAGCAGCGCGTCATGGACCTGTGCCAGTTGCTGATCGACAAGCCGCTCGGCGTACAGTGGAATTGCGCCATCCGTACCGGCCATACCTCGGACGAAATGCTCGCCCAGTTGAAGAAAGCCGGCGTGCTGATGGTCTCGATGGGGGTTGAATCGGCCGATCCGGGCATGATGGAACGCCACAAGGCCGGTGTCACGCTGGAGGCGGTGCGCGATACGGTGCGTCAGATCCACGCTGCTGGCATGCGTGCCAAGGGCTTGTTCATTTTCGGCATGCCCGGCGAGACACCGGAAACCGTCAAGGTGACCAGCGATTTCATCCTGTCGCTCGAACTCGACGAGATGAACATGACCAAGTTCAGCCCGCTGCACGGCGCGCCGATCTGGGAAGAATGCGCCAGTCAGGTATCTGGCGATTTCATCGAGGACTGGCGCCTGATGAACTGCCTGAATTTCGTCTTTCTGCCGCACGACTTCAAGTCGCGCGAGGAAATGGATGCGCTGTACAACTGGCATATCAAGCGCTTCTACGACAGCAAGGGTTACCGCCGGCGCTTCGCCAAGCGGCTTTGGGCGCATCGCTGGAGTCTTTGGCACATCCTCAAGCATTTGCCGGAAACCATCGCGGCTGCCCGTTATTTCAGTGCCAACAAGGAACAACTGGAAAAGGCCAAGCGCGAGTTCAAGCTGCATCCTCGTCAGCCGCAGGGCTTGAAGCCTTATCTCAGCCCGGATTTGCAGGTTGATAACATCGTCTCGATGTCGCCGATCAAGATTTCCCGGCGCGAGGCAATGAAAGCGATTCTTCCCGTTGCTGAGGAAGGGACATCCTGTTGCACGCCGCCGGCCGTCAAGGCAGCGGTATAATTGGAATCCCGGGGGGGGGTGACGATGAAATATCAGAAAAAATCAACTGTTTTTCACTGGTTGACCGCAGTAATCGCGGTACTTGCGTTGAGCGCATGCAAAAACGCTGAGAACAAGGTGGATGATCCGGTCAAACCGGTGGCCGAAACAAAAAAAGAAGAAGCCTACGCCCGAAGCGGTTACGCCTGCTGCAACCTGCATTACGAGGGCGACTGGATCAGTGATTCGAATCTCGCCCAACTCGCTTTCATCCCGGCCGGAACCCCCATCAAGGTCAAGAAAATCGATGGCTACCGCGCATATGTCGAGGTTGATGGCAAAGCCATGCGCTTGGGGCATGACTATGGACGGGCGCAGGAAAGTACCGAGCAGTGGGTCAACAAAATTGTCGTGTTGAATGATCCAAAACTGACGATGGCCAAGTTTTCGCCCGTCGTCCGCAAAGCGATTGAAGCCGGCAAGCTGACCAAGGGGATGAGCAAGGAGCAGGTCATCATGGCTGTCGGCTATCCGCAGACCAATGAAAATCCGAAACTGGACGGCCCTTACTGGCGCTACTGGTGGTCGAGTTTCGGGCCGTACTACGTTTATTGGTCAGGCAACAAAGTCAAAAAAATTGACGGCCATTCGGAAACTGTCGCCCACATGACCTACAAAACAAAATAATTCTTCGCCACCACAGAGAGTCGAATAGGCAGTAAATCATGGAACAACAAGCCAAGGTAGCGGAGAGTCAGACGTGCGATGTCCTGGTCATCGGTGGCGGACCGGCCGGTACGACCATTGCGCCGATTCTGGCCGAAAAGGGCTACAAGGTCGTTTTGCTCGAAAAAGCACGTCATCCACGTTTTCACATTGGTGAATCGCTGTTGCCGGCGAATCTGCCGCTTTTCGAAAAAATGGGGATTGCCGACGAGGTCAAGGCGATCGGCATGGAGAAATGGGGCGCCGAGTTTGTTTCGCCGAGCCACGACAAGATGTCGCAGTGTTTTCACTTTGCCGATGCCTGGGATAAATCGATGCCCTACGCCTACCAGGTCAAGCGGGCTGAGTTCGATACCATCCTGATCCGCAACGCCGAGAAAAAAGGCGTCGAGGTCCATGAGAACTGTAAGGCCAGGGCGGTCGATTTTCTGCCGGACAATAGCGGTGCCAACGTTTTGGCCGAGCATGACGATGGTCGCCAGGTTGAATGGAAGGCCCGATTCGTGGTCGATGCTTCCGGCCGCGACACATTTCTTGCCAATCGTTTCCAGATCAAGCATCGCAATCCGAAACACAATAGTTCGGCAATCTACGGCCATTTCTCGGGTGCCAAGCGACACGAGGGGCAAGCGGAAGGCAATATCACCATTTTCTGGTTTGAACATGGCTGGTTCTGGTTCATTCCGATGCAGGGCGATGTCACCAGTGTCGGGATGGTGACCTGGCCGTATTTCATGAAAACCCGCGGTCAACGGAATATTGAGCAGTTTTTGCGCGATGGGATCGAGATGTGCCCGGCGCTGGCTGAACGGCTGAAAATGGCAACCCTGGTCAATCAGGTTGAGGCGACCGGTAACTTTTCTTACGTTTCGGAGCGCAACCACGGGGCCAACTATCTGTTGCTGGGCGATGCCTACGCCTTTATCGATCCGGTATTTTCGTCCGGTGTTCTGCTGGCCATGAACAGTGGGGTCATCGGTGCCGAGGCGATCGATACCTGTCTGCGCAAGCCGGCCGAGGCTGCGGCGGCACTCAAGCGTTTCGACGCCCTGATGAAGCATGGCCCCAAGGAGTTTTCCTGGTTCATTTATCGGGTCACCAACCCGATCATGCGGGACTTCTTCATGTATCCGAAGAATATTTTCCGGGTCAAGGAAGCCCTGCTCTCCGTGCTGGCCGGGGATATTTTCGGCAAGACACCGATCTGGCGTTCGATCGGGATGTTCAAAGTGCTTTATTACATTGCCAACATCATCCAGCCGCGAAGGGCTTTCACAGGCTGGAAACGTAGGCGTTTCAATATTCGCCGGGTTGACGACACGGCCATCAATTCGATCTAGTGAATCTCTCGTTTCTTTCCGACTGCGCTATTCAGGATCTGCCTTCGGCCTTGGCCGAACGGGCAGACCATGTGCTTGGCGGCAGCGCCATCGGCTTTCCGGCCGGTTCCGGCAAAAAAACGGACTGGCCGCTCCAGACGGTTGTCACGCCTTTGCTGGGCGGTAACAGCGAGAGGATGGACGAGGCCTGGTTGAGCGATGTGGTTTGCCAGTCCGGTGAGTTTGAAGGGATAAGCTGGCGTTGTGCCGGCCCGCTGCTGTTCGGCGTGATTGAACTGGATGAAGCTGATTTTGCCGGGCAAGCAGGCAGTTCACCGCTCCAGGAAGCCAGTGCCGAAGCTTACCGCCGGATATTTACCTTGCTCGATGCGCAGCAACGGCCACATCTTTGGCGTGTCTGGAACTATCTGTCGGATATCAATACCGAAACGGCCGGACTCGAGCGTTATCGCCAGTTCAATATCGGTCGCCAGGACAGCTTCCTCGAATTTTCCCGGGGTGCGACCGGCAATGTGCCGGCAGCATGCGCTCTGGGTGTCGCGGGGGGGCCCCTGAGCATTGCTTTCATGGCTGGCATTTACCCGGCTGTACCTGTTGAAAATCCACGCCAGGTCAGTGCCTACAACTACCCGAGCGAGTATGGTCCGCGCAGCCCGACTTTTTCGCGGGCGGTACTGGCCTATCTTCCGGCGCAGGAAGTCCTGTTCATTTCCGGCACGGCGAGCATTGTAGGCCATCAGACCGTTCATCCGGGCGATTTGGCCGGGCAATGTCGGGAATCGCTGGCCAATATTGCAGCGGTGCTTGCCGAAGCCAACCGCCTTGCCTGTTCGGACACCTTTGTCATGTCCGAGCTTTCCTTCCGTGTCTACATTCGCCATGCCACCGACTTTTTGCCGGCTCGCAATATCTTGCTGCCGCTGATGGGTGCCGACGTGGAAATTGTCTTTGTTCAGGCCGATATCTGCCGACACGACCTGTTGATTGAAATAGAGGCTTTTGCCTTGCACTTTCTGGGGAATCGTTGATGACCAGCCCACAATACCGCCGGATTATCCGTTTGATCGCCTTGTGTCTTGGCCTCTCTTCCGGCGCCACGCAGGCCGTTGAAGAAAAGCCCCTGTGGGAAATTGGCGCGGGTGTCGCTGCCTTCAGCTTCCCGTCTTATCGCGGCTCGGACCAGACCAATAATTTCCTGATGCCGGTTCCGCACTTCACTTATCACGGTGATTTCCTCAAGGCGGACCGTCACGGTATACGCGGCAGTTTCTTCGATTCCGACCGTCTTGACCTGACGCTCAGTGTTGCCCTTTCTCCACCGGTCAGCAGCAAGGACATTACGGCGCGGGCCGGCATGTCAGATCTGAAGGGAACCTTTGAAATCGGCCCTGAAATGGATGTCACATTCTGGCGTTCGGACAACAAGGCCCGCTTCATCAAACTGCTCATGCCCTTGCGCGCCGCGATTACCGTTGAAGGCTCGCCCAAGGAAATCGGCTGGGTTTTCCATCCCAAGCTGAATATGGACATCACCGATTTGCCCGGCATGCCGGGCTGGAACCTGGGCATGCTGGCCGGCCCCCTGTTCGGTGATCAAAAGCAGCATGCCTACTATTATTCGGTCGATCCACGTTATGCCACGGCAGGTCGGCCTGCCTACGAAGCCAAGGCAGGTTATGCCGGCATGCAGTATCTGCTGGCCCTGTCGAAGCGCTTTCCTGGCTATTGGCTGGGCGGCTTTGTCCGTTACGACAATCTCGGCGGATCGGTTTTTGAAGACAGCCCGCTGGTCCGCCAAAAGGATTACGTTGCGGCAGGTGCGGCGATTACCTGGGTTCTCGGCGAGTCCTCCACCCGCGTGATGGTGAATGACTGATCAGGGTCGGGCAGGCAAGCCGTGGTGGATTGCCTACGAATATCTGGCCATGTTCCTTGGCCTTGGCGCGCTGGCCCTGATTTGCCTGGGCTGGCTGCCATTTGCCATGATCCTGTACCCGCTCTTGCCGCGCCGCTTTGCCCAGCCTTGTGGCCGGTTCATGATTTCAGGCGGCTTCCGGGTTTATTTGTCGATCCTGTCCTTTTTCTGCGCCTGTCGTTTCGAGCTTTCCGAGCTTGATCAACTGCGCGATGAAGGCCCGTTGATTCTTGCGGCCAATCACCCTTCCCTGCTCGATGCCGTGATGATCGTGTCGCGCCTGCCGAATGCGGTGTGCGTCATGAAAGCTGCGCTGATGGACAATATCCTGTTCGGTGCGGCGGCTCGGTTGGCACGCTATATTCGCAACAATGCGCCGCTCGAAATGATCCTCAATGCCCGGGAAGAGCTTGCCAGTGGCGCGCAACTGGTCATTTTCCCGGAAGGTACGCGGACAAGCGATTTCCCGGTTGATCCTTGCACGCCCAGCACCGGGCTGATTGCCGGACGGACAGCCGTTCCGGTGCAAACCTTGCTGATCGAGTTCTCCACCCCTTATCTGGGCAAGGCCTGGCCGTTGTTTCGCCGACCGATCTTGCCCCTGCACTGCACGATTCGCCTGGGCCGTCGTTTTTCTGCCCCAGGCAATGTCGAAGCATTTACGCGCGAGCTTGAAGCCTATTTCCGCAGTGAATTGAAAATCACTGCGCAGGGCTTGTCGACCGCAGCATTCGTTGCCTGATGGATTTCCATGCCTGAAGTTTCCGCGACGCATCTCGTCATCATTCCCAGTTACAACCCCGGTCCCAAGGTTCTCGATACTGTGCGGGCCGCCCGTGCCCAGTGGGCGCCTGTCTGGGTGATTGTCGATGGCAGCACTGATGGCAGCACCGAGCAATTATTGGCTCTGGCCGAGCACGATACCGCGTTGCGCATTGTTGTCCTGCCGCAAAACAGCGGCAAAGGCTCGGCTGTGCTCGAAGGTATTTCACAAGCCGCGGCAGCTGGGTTCACGCATGCGTTGACCATGGATTCGGATGGCCAGCATCCGGCCCAGCTGATTCCCGATTTCATGGCCGCCTCGCAGGCGCAACCTGGGGCGATGGTGCTTGGCAAGCCGGTATTCGATGCCGATGCGCCTGCCTTGCGGGTCAATGGCCGCAAGGTATCGAATGGCTGGGCCAACCTGGAAACGCTGTGGATGGGGATTGGCGACTCCTTGTATGGCTTTCGGGTTTATCCGATTGCCCCCTTGAAGCGGATCATGCAATCGAACCGTTTCATGCGGCGTTTCGATTTCGATCCGGAAGCGGTGGTCCGGCTCTGCTGGGCGGGTGTCAGACCGGTCAATATCGACGCGCCGGTACGCTATTTCAGGGCGGATGAAGGCGGCGTTTCGCATTTCCGTTATTTGCGTGACAACACGCTGCTGACCTGGATGCATACCCGCCTGTTCATCGGTTTCGTGATCCGCCTTCCGCTGTTGATACTTCGCAAGTTCCAATGAACACGACAGAAATATTCCTGATCGCGATGACGATCATTTTCACCCTGCCCTACCTGATCTGGCGTATCGGGCGGACCGATTATTACGCCCCATTGGTCGTTGTCCAGATCATGACCGGTATCCTGCTCGGGCCGGGCGTTCTTGGCCGCGCTTTTCCCGATTACTACGCTTTTGTCTTTACCCCGGCGGTCGTTCAGTCGTTGAACGGCATTGCCTGGTGGGCGGTCATGTTGTTCGTGATGATTGCCGGCATCGAACTGGATCTGAAAAAAGCCTGGGCACATCGTCGTGAAAGCTCGATCACGGCGGGGCTGGCGTTGGGCACACCGTTGCTGTTCGGTTGTCTTGCTGCCGCCATCCTGATGCTTGACGACGGCTGGATGGGCCCCCAGGCATTGACCTGGCAATTCATCCTCGGTGTTGGCATGGCATGTGCCGTCACCGCACTGCCCATCCTGATCCTGTTGATGGAGAAGCTCGATGTCCTGCGTCAGCCGATCGGCCAGCGCATCCTGCGCTATGCCAGTCTCGACGATATCGCCATCTGGGGCGTCCTGGCGCTGATCCTGATGGACTGGGAGCGGGTCGGCAAACAACTGGCCTTCCTGATCGCCTTTGCCGTCGCCGGTTACGCTTTCCGTCAGTTGATGATGCGCCTCAACGAACGCGACCGCTGGTACGTCGCCTTGATCTGGCTGGCACTTTGCTCCTTCGGGGCAGATTGGGCAGGCCTGCATTTCATGGTCGGCGCTTTCCTGGCAGGCGCGATCATCGAGGCGGAATGGTTCAACCAGGAAAAAATGGATTTGATGCGCCATCACGTCTTGCTGGTCATCATGCCGGTCTTTTTCCTCAGTACCGGGCTGCGAACCAATTGGGCGCTGGGTGGCGAAGCCGTTTTCGTCGGTGCCGCCTTGCTGCTTTGCGCATCGATTGCCGGCAAGTTGCTCGGTATCCGGCTGGCCGGGAAGATCCTTAAATGGCAACCCGGCGAAGCCAGCATCATTGGTTGGCTGCTGCAAACCAAGGCGCTGATCATGATCATCTTTGCCAATATCCTGCTCGACAAGCAGATCATCACCAGCGAAGCCTTCACCGCCTTGTTGCTGATGGCGGTGGCCAGCACGATGCTGACCGTGCCGGTTGTCGCCCCCAAGCTGGCGCGCATGAAGGAAATCATCTTTCGCAGTAATTGAGCGGCTTTCGATCAGGAGCGAGCCATGGGGATGAACAGCGAGTACGTAGAAATCGAGCCGGCCCGTGCTGCGGTCGACGCATTGGAAGGCCCCGTTTTGATTGAATTCGGTGCGCCCTGGTGTGGTCACTGCCGCGCCGTTCAACCTTGGCTGGCTGGCGTCATGGACGGTTTTCCGGCTATCCGGCATCTGAAAATCGAAGATGGACCGGGGCGACGTCTGGGGCGCTCGTTTCACGTGAAACTCTGGCCGACGCTGGTGCTGCTCAAGCAGGGGGTAGAAACGGGTCGTCTGGTTCGTCCGGTCGATGAACAGCAAATTCGATCCTTGCTGCTCCAATCCATTGAATAATTAAAATTATATGCAAAATTTGATTTAGCAATATTCCTTTTGTAATAGATATATCGGATTATTCCGGACAAAAGAAATAGAGGGTTGGGCGCATGAAAAAGAATCTGCCGGTCACGCAAATTGAAAGGCCGTTTCCTGACGGCAAATACCTTGTCTCGCGGACCGATCTCAAGGGAATAATCACCACAGCGAACAGTGTGTTCGTTGAGATGAGCGGCTTCAGCATGGATGAGCTGATCGGGACGAACCATAACCTGGTGCGCCATCCCGACATGCCTCCCCAGGCTTTTGCTGACCTGTGGACGACGGTGAAGGCTGGTCGGCCGTGGCGTGGCATCGTCAAGAACCGTTGCAAGAACGGCGATTTTTATTGGGTCGATGCACTGGTCGTGCCAGTGATTCAGGCTGACCGGATTACCGGTTACATGTCGGTTCGCCATAAACCGAGCCGTGAGCAGATCGCCCAGGCCGATGCGCTATATCAGAAACTGAATGCCGGTGCCGCCCGCTTGCCGACGCCGGGCCTGTGGCAAAAAACCAGCCTGCGGAGCAAGTTTTTCGGGGCCGTCAGCTTCATGGTCCTGGCCAATATCCTCGGCGGGGCGATCAATCTGTTCGGGGCCGATTTCGGTTTCAGTCACGAAACGACGACTCACCTGCTGCGCTTTCTTGGCATCTCCAGCATTGCCGTTGGTTTGGGGTTGATGGCCATACAAAACAAGGTTTTCGACATTACCGGCCGGATTGCCAGTCGCCTGAACCATATTACCCAGGGCGATCTGACCGATACGATTCCGCTGCATCGCGTTGATGAACTGGGCAAGTTGAATGACGCGCTGGTCGTCATGCAGACGCATCTGAAAATCATGATTGCCGAGATTGCCGGGGCGGCCGAGATTGTTTCCGGTAACTGCGACCAGCTATCGGTCCAGGCCAGCGAAACGCATGCCGTATCGGAAGTGCAGTCGGAGGCAGTGACCCGGATTGCTGCAGCCATCGAGCAGATCAACGCATCGATTGCCGAAGTGTCGAATGGTGCGATGCATGCCGCCGAGGCGGTGAACAATTCCCAGCGGCTGGTCGGCGATGCCGGCAGCCAGATGGATCTCAGCCGGCAGGCCTCGGCCAATGTGGTTGCTACGGTATCCCAGGCCGGCAATACGATGGCTGAATTGTTCAAGTCGATTCATGCGATCGGTGCGGTGACCCGGACTATTGAAGAAATTTCCGATCAGACCAATCTGTTGGCCCTGAATGCGGCGATCGAGGCGGCGCGGGCCGGCGAAGCCGGTCGTGGATTTGCCGTTGTTGCCGACGAGGTGCGCAAGCTGGCCGAACGAGCCAGCCAGCAGACGCAGGAAATCACCACGACCGTTTCGGAAATCCAGCGCGTTACTCAACTGGCCGTCAGCGAAATGGAAAATGCCGGAAATTTCGTGTCGACCACGGACCGCGCCATGGTGCTGGCTCAGCAGGGCCTGCAGGAAGTCACGACGCATGGCAGTGTGGTCTCGGGTTTGTCGCGCGATATTGCCCTGGCTACCCGCGAACAGAGCGTGGCCGCTGAAGATGTCGTCCGGCAGGCGGAATCGATTGTGGCCGGTGTCGATCAGAGCGTTGCTGCGATCAGCCGGATGCGCGATCAGGCCGGTGAAATGAATGCGGCGTCGAATGACCTGAAGGAACTGGTCAAGCACTTCAAGTTCATCGGCTAGATCATTGCGCCGTTGATCGAGATAACCTGCCCGGAAATATAGGCTGCATGCTCGGAAGCGAGGAAGGCGACGAGATCGGCGACTTCTTCCGGGCGGCCGGCGCGTTTCATCGGGACGATGGATTTGATCGTTTCCGCATCGAATGCGTCGGCGATCATGTCGGTCGCGATAATGCCCGGCGCCACGGCGTTGACCGTGACATTACGGCTGGCCAGCTCAAGCGCCAGCGATTTGCTGGCCGCATGCAAGGCGCCCTTGGCCGCCGAATAATTGACCTGGCCGCGGTTGCCGGTAATCCCGGCGATTGATGAAATGGTGATGATGCGCCCCCAGCGGGTGCGAATCATCGGCATGGTCAGCGGCTGGGTAACGTTGAAAAAGCCGTTCAGCGAGACGTCGACCACGCTATCCCATTGTTCGCCCGACATACCGGGGAAAACGGCATCGGCGTGAATGCCGGCATTGTTGACCAGAACCTGGATGCTCCCTGCGTCGAGCAGCGCGGCCAAGGCAGTGGCGGTGGCCGGGCGATCGGTGACATCGAAGGCCACGGCTTCGGCGCTACCGCCGGCCGCGGCGATTTCAGCCACCACGCCGGCTGCCTTGCCGAGACTGCGGTTGGCATGGACGATGACATGCAGGCCATCCTTGGCCAGGCGTTTGCAGATGGCAGCGCCAATGCCGCCGCTACCGCCAGTGACGAGCGCACGTTTCATGGATTTTCCTTGCCGAGCGCATCGGCATCGAGCACGACAGCGGCACGGCCTTCAAGCAGGCAGCGGCCGTCATGGCTAAGTGAAAACTGATAGAGGATATGGTTGCTGTCGCCGGACAGGCGCTCGGCCTGGACGCACAACTCGCCGGCCAGATCGTCGAGCCGGGCGGCATGCAGGGTGACGCCGCGCACGCTGGTCAGGTAACCCTGGCGCGGTCTGTCACTGGTACCGGCGAGCAAAGCGCCGTGCACGGCCATTGCCTGGGCGGCATATTCGATGCCGTTGGCTGCACCAAGCCGGTCTGCGGCACGTAGCGGGTTAGCCGGGTCGGCATGGCTGGTGGCGCGGCAGGAAATGGCCATTTCCGACCAGTCGACCACGGCATCGAGCAGACACATGTCGCCATGGTGCGGAATGCGTCGGGCGATCCAGTCGTGGTCGAGTGTCAGCATGGCTGCAGGTCGATGCACAACTGCATCGGCGGCAGATAATCGATGCAAACCGGACCGTATTCGCCACGGGCCAGCTTTTGCAACAGTGGCAGGCAGCGTAATGCGGGGATGCTGGTGCGCAGGTTTTCCAGCCCGGCATCGGCCATCTTTTCGGCTGCGTCGGTACTCGGGGTGACCGTGATCCGGGCCACCGAGCGCCCGGTTTTCTCCGGCGTCAG
This sequence comes from Dechloromonas denitrificans, assembly GCF_020510665.1. Taxonomy (NCBI): domain Bacteria; kingdom Pseudomonadati; phylum Pseudomonadota; class Betaproteobacteria; order Rhodocyclales; family Azonexaceae; genus Dechloromonas; species Dechloromonas denitrificans. The sequence goes on along the minus strand of NZ_CP075187.1, from coordinate 3,440,206 downwards.
CAACAGGCCGAGGCCGGCACAATCGGGGGTGTCGCGTTTGCTGAACAAGGGTTCCGGATATTCGCTGTCGTAGGCGACGAGCATGGTGGCTTGCCGGTCGACAATCACCTGGCCGAGCGTATCGAGCAGCCCGGCACCGAAGCCGGCATCGAAGGCGCCGATCACCTGACTGGGGGCCATCGATTGGGTGGCAATTCCCCAGTAGCCGGCGCCGGCGTTATGTACCGAGTTATGGAAGCGGGTCGGCGAGACCTGGCGGTCGGCGCTGGCCAGTTGCTCGCACAAGGCGTGGCAGTTGTGGCCATCAGCGCCGGAAGCGGCAAACACGGTGGCCAGCTGGCTGACATCAGCGCCAGCATTGGCGGCGGTTTCAAGGCCGATGGCCAGGGTCAGCTTGACCAGGCGACTGGCCCGCCGACGTTCGGCCGGCGGCAGGATGGTTGGTACCGGCAGGATCGACGGTGCTGCGGTGTACGGTGCCGCGCCGCGCAAAATGGTGCAGGCGCTTGCCCAGTCGGGCAGGCCGGGAGCGAGCAGGCCGATACCTTCGATCCAGGCAGTCAAGGGGGTCGGGGTCATGGTGCGACTCCAAAAACAAGGCTGCAATTGCTGCCGCCGAAGCCGAAGGAATTGGTCAGCGCATGACGAACCTTGGCCGGGCGGCTCTTCAGCAGGTAGTCGATGGGAATGGCCGGGTCCGGCGTTTCGGTATTCGGGCTGCCCGGCAGCAGATCGTGGGTCAGTGCCAGGGCGCAGACAATCGCTTCGACTGCACCGGCCGCGCCCAGCGTATGGCCGGTCGCGCCCTTGATCGAGCTGCAAGGAACGCGATTGCCGAACAGTGCGGCAACGGCCTTGCCTTCTGCTGCATCGTTGGCCGGCGTGGCGGTGCCGTGCAGATTGATGTAATCAATATCGCCGGTCTGCAGGCCGGCCGAGCGCAACGCCGCTTCCATGGCCAGGCGTGCGCCCAGTCCTTCCGGGTGCGGTGAGGACATGTGATAGGCGTCGCTTGATTCGCCGGTGCCGAGCAGCAGGACGGCGCCCGACGGCGTATCGGCCGGCAAGCGTTCGAGCAGCGCAAAGGCGGCACCCTCACCGACCGAAATGCCGTTGCGCGTCGCGTCGTAAGGCCGGCATGGTGCCGACGAAGTCAGTTGCAGCGAGGCAAAGCCGTGCAATGTCGTCAGGCACAGGCTGTCCACGCCGCCGACGATGGCCGCATCGATGGTCCCCAGCGCCAATTGACGGGCCGCTGCAGCAAAGACCTTGGCGCTCGATGAGCAAGCCGTTGAAATCGCCAGGGCCGGGCCTTCGAGCGCGAAATAGTCGCGGGTGAATTCGGCGACCGAAAAGGCATTGTGTGTCGTGCGATAGATGAAATCTTCCGGCAGGGCGCCGCTGACCGGATCGCGCCGGCGATAGGCCTGCTCGGTTTGCAGGATGCCGGCCGTGCTGGTGCCGAGGAAAATGCCGACGCGGGTCTTGCCGTAGCGGGCAATGGCGGCCCGGACACGGCTTGCGAAGCCATCCTGTTCCAGTGCCAACTGGGCCAGGCGGTTGTTGCGGCAATCGTAGCGGGTGAGCGATTTGGGCAGTTTCTGGGCGTCGACCGCAGTGACTTCGCCGATCCAGGTATCGAGATCGACGGTTTCGAAATCGCAGGGTTTCAGGCCGCTGCGGCCATCGCGCAGGCCAGCCAGCGTTGCATCAAGCCCGTGGCCGAGCGTGGTGGTTGCGGTGTAGCAGGAAAGAAGGAGCGGGGACACGGCGGACCTCGAATTCATGAACAGTGAATTTTATCAGAGGGGCCTGCCCCCGGTTGGCTGCCCGTTCAGTTCGTCTCGGCCCGGCCCAGGCAAGTGCGGTAACGCCCTTCGACGCGCCGGGCAAACCATTCGGTGGTCAGCTGACGGCTGATTTTCGGGCTTTTGAGATCGATCTGTGGCATTTGTTGGCGCGGCAGCAAGCGCCCGGCCGAAACTTCGGCCAGCCGGAACAGCCGGTTGAACAGCGGGCTGTCGCCGAAACCGGCTGATTTTTCGAGGAGCAGGTCGCGCCGGATTTCGGCCCGATTCATTTGCAGGCGCGCAGCCAGGTCGCCCAGTGCGGCTTCGACGCTGCTCGGGGTGGCGCTTGCCCTGCCCTTTTCATAGCGTAGCAGGTCGCCATCCAGGCTGAGCGTTTGCCTGGTCAAGCGATTCAAGGCGGCCTGGAAGGCGGCATTCCGGCTGCTGTAGCGACCGGCGTTGAAATCGGCGAAGCGGTAAAGCACATCGTCGTAGGGGGCCGGATAATCGAGCAGGATGGCGGCACCGAAATAAACGCCACCGCGCCGGGTGAACACCTCATCGCGGATGTTTTTGCCGAGGGGATAGGGATAAGGTTTTTCCCGCGCATGTTCCTCGGCGAAGGCGATGCTGACCTGCATCGGCCCGGCGGTGTGTACCGGGTTGTAGTCTTTCAGCCAGCGCTGGCCGAAAGGCAGTTCGGCAATCATGTCTTCGTACAGCGCGTTGAGCTGTTTTTCGGTTTTCAGCGCATTGATCCGGTCGGCATAGGTTTTGCCATCCGGCGAGGTCTTTTGCAGCGCCGCCCGGAGCACGAATTTGGGCATGCCGAATTTGCCGACGCGCTCTTCCAGGCCTCGCCAGACGATATCGGGCAATCCGGGGACGACCGGGTCGGCCTGGAAAGTCGATTCCTGCTCGATCACGGCAATGCTGGCGCAGTAGGTTTGCGCAGCGGCCGGAATATTCAGGTGCGTGTAGGCGGTGTGCAGATCGCCGGCCCAGCCGGCCCTATCCTTGACGTTGGCCGGAATCAGCCGGGCGATGCGCTGGCGCAGTTCGGCTTCCGGCAATTCGGACCACGGAATGGTGCGTGCTTGCCCGCTGGGTGTCGCCATGTCGCCGGGCAGAACCGGCCCAGGCGGATTGTCGATCGATGTACAGCCAGCCAGCACAAGCAGCGGCAGCCATCGGAAAAGCATCGGGCGCATGCCGGGGATCAGGCGGCGGGAACGCGGCAGATCAGCATGATGTTGGCGAAAGGTTTGCCTTCATTCATCGGCAGCGTTTCGACGACAAAGCCGAGGCTTTTCAGCAGTTCAACCCATTCGACCAGCTTGCGGCCATACAGGGTCGGCAGGCGATGGCCGCGCACGAAGGTCACGGCATGATCGACCCAGTTGCAGATGTGGTACGGCAGGCCGGCGCCCTTGTCGCCGACGCGGGTCAGGAACAGACCGCCCGGCGGCAGGGCGGCACGGATGCGCTTGAGTACATCTTTCTGGCGTGCGTGATCGACGTAATGCAGGGCGTCGAGGATGGTCACGACATCGGCCTGGCCGAAATCGACCTTGCACATGTCGCCCTGGCGAATGCTGACAATCGGGTGATCCTGCCCGAAAGCCTGGCTGGCGCGGTCGACATCCTTTTGCATCAATTCGTAGCCGAGCAGCGCCAGCGGCTGCGGCGCCGGTGCCCAATCACCCGGCCAGTTGCCCTGTTCGTAGAGCTTGCGGGCGGCCAGCAGCCAGGCAAACAAACTGCCCTGGCCGCAGCCGAGGTCGAGAAAACGCCCTTGAGCCGGGAAAATGCCGCGCTTGAGCAGTTCGCGGAAGATGCAATCGGAGGAAAGCTTGCCGCGTGCGTAGTGGTAGGCGAAGCGGCTACCGTTGCGAAAGGGGCGACTGGCATCGTCGAGCAGGGTTTGCAGGAAGCGGGAGGTCATTTCAGGGCGGCGGAAAGGGTTACGGGGGTCAGTCCGGCTGCGCGGATTTCATGCAGCAGCTTGGGCAGAACGGAAAGGATGACGGGCTGGCCGGCGCTGTTGCGTGCGCTGTTGCCATCGTGAATGAGCAGAATATCGCCGGCGGCGAGGTTTTGGCAGAGCCGGCCAAGCACGATTGCCGGATCTGCCTCGCATGTGTCGTAGCCGCGCCGTGTCCAGGCGGCCAGTTGCAAGCCGAGATGGGTCAGGACCGGGTCGAGAAAGGGGTTGCGCAAGCCGGCGGTCGGTCGGAAAAAGCGCGGCGGCTGGCCGGCCAGTTCGCCGAGGATGGCCTGGGCGCTTGAAATATCCGCCTTCATGCGCCGGTAGCCGAACAGGGAAAAGTGCCAGGCGTGAGCCTCGCCATGATTTTCGATGCTGTGGCCGCGTGCCACGATTTCCCGGCACAGGGCCGGATATTGCCGGGCATGCCGCCCGATGCAGAAGAAACTGGCTTTGACGCCGGCGCCATCGAGCATGTCGAGCACTTGGGGGGTGACCTCGGGGTCGGGGCCATCGTCGATGGTCAAGGCAATTTCACCGCGCCGGCAGGCACTTTCCGGCAGCTGGGTCAGGGTCGGACCGAGCCAGTTGCAGCGTGGCAGCAGACCGGCCAAGGTGATGATGGCGTGATTGGCAATAAGTGCGGCAACCGCCCATGGCCAGCCGGCAGGCAGGGCGAACAGGCTGAATATGGCCGCCAGATGGGTGACCAGCGTCAGTTTGAGGGTGAGATTGGGCGACCAGGAACGGGGCATCGTTTATCTGGGGAATAAGTCACTGTGCAGGAAATGTTCCCACAAAACCTGCCATACCGGCCATTCATGACCGCCGGGAACGGCCAGCGAAGCGTGATCGGGGAAGCATTCGGCAATCTGGCGCATCCCGTCGGCAAAGCGGTCTTCGCTGCCGTAGCCGACGAATACGGGAAGTCCGGCCGGCGGGTTTTTCAGCCACTGCCAGGCGCGAAATTCAGGGTCATCGAGTTGCTCGGGTGTTGCCTGCCATTGCGCCAGGCCGCCGGCCCGGACAATCGCATTGGTTGTCAGGCGGGAGCCGGGGTAAGGCGCGAGCAGGCACAGACCATCGAAGCTGCCGGGTGTATCGGCGTTGTGGCACAGCGTCAGCAGGCCGCCGAGCGAAATGCCGCCGAGCCAGATTTGACAGTAGCCCTGCTCTCGGGCCGGGGCGATGATCTGCGCCTGGAGCGCTGGTAGTGCCGCGCCACTGGAAATTTGCGCCAGATCGAGGTCGACCGCGACAAGGTCGAGTTTCAGGCCGAGATCCGTGATGCGGCTGAAAAAGCCGGCCGCGACGTAATCTTCCGGCTTCATGTAGGCGCCGGGCAACAGCACCATCAGTGTCGATGCGCCTGAACACTGTTGGATGGTCCGTAGCGTCGGGCTCATCCGGCTGTTCCACGTGGGGCGAATATCGCCGCCAGCAGCAATGCCAGCACGGCGCCGGGGCCGACGGTGACGCCGACAGCGTGCAGGATCGGTACGTTGGACAGGCCGAGCGTGCCGAAACCGATCGCCGTGGTCAGGTTGGCGACCAGCATCGAAGCCAGTGTTTCCGGATCGGGGCCTGTCGCCTCATCGGCCCGGTCGAAAAACAGGGCGTAATTGGAACCGACCGCGACAATCAGCAGCATGCCGATCAGGTGCAGCAGGTGCAGGCGTTCGCCGAGCAGGTGCAAGCCGCCAATGACGATCAATACGGCAAGAATCAGCGGCAGCAGGACACGCCCGAGGCGGCGCGGCGAACGCAGGGTGATGGCGAGCAACAGCACAATGATGGCCAAACCGGCCAGCGAAAGCTGCGATGCCTCGTGCAGGTAATCGTTGTAAAGCTTGTCGAACTCGCCCTTCATGTCGATGAACAGTACCTGCCCGGCGGTGTCTCCTGTCAGCGCGGCACGCACGGCCGCGGCATCGATCATTGCGCTTCCGTCTTGTGGCGGGCGCAATGGCAGCAGCACACTCCAGCCCTGGGCATGCTTGAGCAGCATGGCATCGACCGCGAGGGCGAGCTGCGTACCGGCCAGCGAGGCCGGCGTGATTTCCGGTTGTCGACGGGCCGATTCGATATCGGCAAGAAAGCGATCGAGTTTGCTGGCGGCCAGTGGCGCATCCTGCAGCGCAGTCTTGAGCCGGGGGGCAAGCTCATCGCTCGATGGCAGACTGGCTTGCCGCTGGGCCTGGCTCAGCTGGCTCGGCAGGAAACGGGTTGGGCTGTCGTAGCCGCCGAGCTGCCCGCTTTCGACCAGGCGGTCCAACTGCAAGCCGGTACGTTCGGCCATCTGCAGGGCTGTTTCCTGGTCCGCGGCATTGATCACGACAAGGTAGCGTGAATCCGGCGCGGCCATGTCGGCGCGCAGCGCGAGATCGACTTGCTGATCGGCCTGGCTGACCGGGCTGAGGGCCGACAATTCGGGGTTCCACAGCGAATCGCGGTCGAGATAAAGCGTCGTGGCTGCCGCGATTGCCAGCACAAGCATTGGCCAGCGCAGTCGCTGGACTTGTCCGATGCTGCGTTCCAGCAGATGGCCGAGTGGCGTCAGATCGCGGCGTTCTATCGTTGTGCCGGCCAGTTGCGGTAATACGAAGCGCGTGACCAGTGCGGCAGTCAGCACGCCGGCCAGCGAATACAAACCGAGTTGTGCCAGGCCGGGAAAGCCGGAAAAGAGCAAGGCGGCAAAGCCGGAGATCGAGGTCAGCACGCCAAGCCGGATAGTTGGCCAGAAACGTTCGCGCCAGGCATCGACGCCCATTCGGCTGGATTGCACGAAGTAGTAGATCGAATAATCGACGGCCTCGCCGATCAGCGCCGAGCCGAAGCCGACGGTGATGCCGAAAACCGTGCCGTAAGCCAGGCTGACTGCGACGACACCGGCCAGTGCGCCGGAAACGACGGGCAGCAGGCCGAGCGTCAGCAAGCGCAAGGAGCGATAGACGAAGAACAGCACGGCAATGATTGCGATGCTGCTGATCAGCGACAGCTGGCTGACTTCGTCCTTGATCGTGGCCCGCGAATTGACCGCGAACAGGCCGGGGCCGGATAGCGTCAGGCGGGCATCGCTCAGGCCGCTTGCCGCGCGACTTTCGGCGAACTGCTGGCGAATCAGCTGGATGGCGGTTTCCTGGCCATCGGTATCGGAGCCCAGGGCATGCGTCTGGATCAGCAGCATGGCGCGTTCGCCGTCGCGCGAAGCCCAGACGCCGGCCCGGCTATCGGGCTGAGCGCCGGCATTGAGCTGGCTCAGGATGGCGACCAGTTCTCCGGTCGGGTCGCTGGTCAGTAGCGGCTTGAGCATCATGCCGGCTGGCGAGGCGAGCAGGTCGATGCTGTTGGAAATGGCATCTTTCAGGCCGTCGACCGTGAAACGTTCGGGCCGGACGCTCGGGCTGAGCAGATAGCGGTGCTTGAACAGAAAGTCGCGGTCGGCCGATTCGCTGCCGCTTTGACCGTTCTGGACCGAAGTGAATTCGGGCATTTTGCCGAGTCGACCGCGCAAATCGCGTGACAGGGTGGCACGTTGCTCAACATTGCCGCCGCTGATCGCGACCATCAGCAATCGGGCAACCGCGCCTTCCTTGAGCTGATCGACCAGCACCTGCTGCTCGGCCGTCGGCTTGGACGGCAGGAAGAACGACATGTCGGCGGTAAACCGGCTGTGCCAGACGATTGCAGCGCCGGCCAGCATGGCCAGCAGCCAGAGCAGAAAGCTGCGGCGGGCGGGGCTCATCGGTTGTCGATCGGTTCGATGCTCATCACCGAACGGTCGCCGTCGGCCTGCAGGTATTCAATGCTGCGGATCTGGTTCTTGCTGCCGCTGACGGTAATGCGCTGCACCAGGGCGGCAATTTTCTGATCGCTCGGCAACAGCGTCAGCGTCCATTTATCCAGATTGCCACTCAGGAAAAGCGCGTAGTTTTTCTCCAGCGCGGCGCGGTTGCCGGTCAGCGTGCCGCGAATGCTGTCGATGAAGGCCAGCGCTTCCGGCTGGTTGCTCAGGTTGATCGTCAGCTTCTGTTTTTCGCGCTCGATGCTGAGCATGTCCTTGTCGAGCAGCAGGGTTTCGACCTTGGGCATCAGCGTGCGTTTTTCCAGCCGGTCGGGTGCGGTGTAGCTCATTTCGCCGCTGGAGACGACCGGCTTGTCGAGTACGGCAAGGTATTTCTTCTCGACGAAACGGGCCTTGCCGCCTTTGTGGCGGGCCAGTTCGCCCATCAGCTGGCCGAGGTCGAAGGCGGCCAGGGCCGGGATGGTGAGTGCCGCGAGAATGAGGCCGGCAAAAAGTCGCTTGATCATTTTTTCTGCCAGAAATCGAAGAAGTTGAACCAGTTGTAAGGCGCCAGGCGGCAATAGTGGCTGAGTCGCTCGGCGTAATGCTGCTGGGCGGCGCGAATCGCTGCGTCGCGTTCGCTGCGCGGTGTGTTGGTGAAATCGGCCAGCGCCTCGAAGTGTATCCGGTAGCGGTTGCCGCCCAGGTACAGGCCGGTCATGAAGAACACCGGGCGGCGCAGCATCGCGGCGAGGCGGAAGGGACCGACCGGAAACGGGGCCATTTCGCCGAGAAATTCGCAGTCGACCGTGGGATCGTCACTCAGGCTGCGGTCGGCAAGAATCCCGACGAGGTAGCCCTGGTCGAGCTTGTCGCGGGCTTCGAGCATCGATTCCATGCGGCCGAGCGAGATGATGTCCTGGGTTGCCGCCGGGTTGATCGCTTCCAGCGTGGCGTTGATCTTGCGGGCATTTTCCTCGTACATCAGCATGGCGACCTTGAGCCCCGCCCTGCCCCGGCCGACGGCGCGCAATACTTCAAAGCTGCCGAGATGGGCGCCGATCAATACCGCCCCGCTTTGGGCGGCAGCCAGCTCATGCACCGGATCGGCCCCGATGACTTCGATGTCGAACAGGTCGAAACGGTCGTTGAGCAGGTAGATACGGTCGTGAATGGTGCTGGCGAAGCTGAAGACGTGACGAAAGCCGTCCGACCATTCCGCCCAGCGGCCAAGTGCACGGTGCAGGTATTCACGGCTGAAGTGGCGGGCGCGCGGCGCAAAAAGCACGTAATAGGCGGTGATGCCATAGAGCACGACGCGGCCGATAGCCCGGCCGAAGGTCAGCGAAATCCAAACCATCAGGCGGAGGATGGCGAGGTTGCTGCGTTCCTGCTGACGCAGCCAGCTTGGCGTGGCCGGCCGGGTCATGGCGCCGGGGTCAGGCTGCCGGAGGCAACGTCACGTCCGGCGGCGCGGACGGTAAAGGCGATGGCACCACTCGGCTTGGACAGCAGGCTGAAGGTCAGTTCTTCCTGCGGGGCGACCGGGCTGAGAAATTTGGCGTTGCCGATTTGCCAGCCGGATACCGGACGTTCGAGCAACTGCTCGGCGAACCGGATGGCCTGATCAAGCAGCACGACGCCGGGCACGATCGGACGACCGGGGAAATGGCCGGCAAAGCTCGGATGATCAGCCGGTACGGACCAGTGGTAATCAACGCTCGACATGTCCGACCTTTTCGTTGAACAGTTCGAGCAACTGCTTGCGCGGCAGCTTGCCGGTGCTGTTGCGCGGCAGTACATCCATGAAGACGACCGGGCGCGGCAGGAAAATCGGATCGACACGCTGGCGCAGTTCAGCCTGCAACTGGCGGCTGTTCAGGCCGGGAGCGACGACGAAGGCGCAGAGCCGGGTGATGCCGTCCGGGTTCACTTCGTCGGGCAGGAAAAAAGCCGCGTCGGAGACGCCGGGCACGGCGCAGATCTGGTGATTGAGGTAGGCCAGCGAGGTACGTTTGCCGGCGATGTTGATCAGGTCGGCATGGCGGCCATGCAGGATGAAACGGCCGTCAGGCAGGATCTCGATGACGTCGGACAAGGCAATTTCACGCTCGATATGACCACCCGAGGCAAACGTGACGTCCTCTTCCTGGCGCAAACGCACGCCGGGCAGCAATTTCCAGGCTTGATCGGCCGTTGTCTGGCGGCTGGCGACCTGCCCCGTCTCTGTCGAACCATAGATTTCGTAGAGCGGCGCGCCAAAGCTTGCCTCGGCATCCCGGGCCAGTTGTGCGGACAGCGGTGCCGTGGCCGAGAGGATCAGTGCGACCGGCGGCAGTTCAAGGCCGGCGGCGAGCAGCGCGGAGAGATGGAACGGTGTGGTGACCAGCATCCGGGGTTGCGGTACGGCGTTCAGTGCTGCAACGATATCCTGCGGATAAAACGGTTTGCCGGCCCAGAATGGGGCTTGGGCGTGCATCGCCAGCAGTACGGTCGATTCGAAACCGAAGCTGTGCTGGGCGGGAACGGTGCCGACAACGTGATGCACTTGCCGGTTGATGCCTAGCCGCTCGGCTTCGGCATAGGCGCTCTGGACGATGAAACCCCAGGTCTTGTCGTGGGCAACCGGCGTTCCGGTCGAGCCGGAGGTGTACAGCCGGACGGCAGTCCGGTTGGCCGGAATGAGCGGGATTTCATCGATATTTTCGCGGTCGACCGCGCTAAATTCGGGAAAATCGAGACGCGGCAGATCGAGGCTGTCGAAATCGTTGTCGCACAGGCAGAAAACATCGGGGCTGGTCGCTTGAATCTGGCGCAGTGTTTCGGGCGATTGCGAGGCCGGCTGCAGGCTGATCCGGTCGCTGACCAGGCCGGCTGCCAGACCGACCGTGAAACGATAGCGGTCCTGGCACAGGTTGAGCATGTGCCGGCCGGCCGGCAACCGGGCGGCCAGGGCGAAGGTGTCGGCCAGAAAATCGGCAATGCTGACCGGGCCGTTCTGCCGCCAGGCAAAAATGTCATCGAGTGGCGCGGGGGCGAGGAGCGGAACCAGGCTCATGAACTTTCTGTCTTTTGACGGGTGGAAAGGCGATAGCCGCGGATGGTGTCAGCGATGCTCGACTGATCTTCCGGCGGCAGCGCACGCAGTCGGACAAGGTGTTCGATGACGAACATCAGGGCGATCAATACGGTGCCAAGCAGGTTAGCGAAGGTCGACCACACGCTCGCCGGGGCGAAGACGAACAGGATGGTGGAGATCAGCGCCGTCAACATGAAATAGCTTGCCCAGGCGATCGTCACGCGCCGCGTGTATTTTTCCTTGAGTGGCGAAATGATGCCATCGTGGGCCAGCCGGGCGAAATGGGTGACGAGCGGCACGCGTCCCTTGAGCAGGGTACGGCCGAACAGGGCGCCGAGTGCCAGATTCGTCCCGACGTGCTGGATAAAGTAGAGCAGCGCGATGTTCTGGCGCAGCAGCGGCCACTGCCAGACCAGCACGGCAAGCACGACCAGGCCGCCGAGTGCGACCCGGAGGGGACTGCCGACGCGCCAGAGGACGATGACGACAATCGCCAGGAGTGGCGCACAGGCCAGTGCGGCAGAGAGATCGGAGGGGCTGTCGCCGGCGCTGCCGTAGTGGGCTAGCACAGCCCAGGCGACGACCAGCAGGCCGACCGCAAGACCGCGCAGAATGGCGGTCGGGCCCAACCCGGTCATTTCGTTCGCTGGCTGGCGATATGGGTTGCCAGGGCGCGCAGTGACGAGAAAATACGAATATTGTCTTCGTTGTCCGAGCGCAACTGGAAACCATAGCGTTTCGAAATAACCAGCGCCAGTTCAAGAATGTCGATTGAATCCAGCCCCAGGCCATCGCCGAACAGCGGGGCATCGGCTTCGATTTCATCGGCGGCCAGGTCGAGGTTGAGCGCTGAAATGATCAGTTCGGCCACTTCCGGCAAAAGTGCTTCGATGGCTTGTTGGGCGGAGTCTTGGGTCATCGCAGTGATTTCCGGGAACTAGGCATTGACGCTGCGAAACGCGAGCACCGCGTTGCTGCCGCCAAAAGCGAAGGAATTGGACAAGGCGGCGCGCAGGGGCTTGCCGCACCGCGCCGTCGTAACGTGGTCGACGCCAAGGCAGGCCGGGTCAGCCTGGTTCAGGTGTGCGGTCGGCGGAATGGCCTGTTCGCGCAGGGCAAGGACCGTGATGATCGCTTCGATCGCACCGGCTGCGCCAAGCTGGTGGCCGTGCATCGACTTGGTGGCGCTGACGGCCAGGCGGCTGGCACGCTCGCCAAAAACGGCTTTCAGGGCCGAGATTTCGACCGGGTCGCCTTCGGCGGTGGCCGTGCCGTGCGCATTGACGTAATCGATTTCGTCGGCCAGCAGGCCGCCGTCAGCCAGGGCTGCATGCAATGCGCGAACCTGGCCGGCTGCTTCCGGGCGAACCAGGTGGCTGTGGTCGCAGCTTGTGCCATAGCCGACCAGTTCGGCGTGGATGCGCGCTCCGCGTGCCACGGCGTGTTCCCAGTCTTCGAGCACCAGCGCCGCCCCACCCTCGCCGAGCACCAGCCCGGTCCGGTCGGCACTGAAGGGCCGGCAGGCGGTCGGTGAGCTTGTTTCATCGCCGCTGGCCATGACGCGCAGCGCTTCCCAGGCACGGGCCACGCCGTAGGCTTGCGGGACATCGGAGCCGCCGGTCAGCATGATCGTTGCCTCACCGCTGCGTACGCGACGGAAAGCTTCTCCGATGGCGATGGCTGACGAGGCACAGGCAACGGTATGGCTCATGCTGACACCGCCCAGCCCGAGCTGGATCGAAATATGGGCATTGGCCGCGTTGTTCATGCCGAGGATGACCGAGAGCGGCGAGACGCGCTCGCGCCCCTTCTGCCACAGTTCGCGATAGCCCTTTTCATAAGCCAGCGTGCCGCCCAGTGCGGTGCCCCAGGCAACGCCCCAGTTTTCACGGTTTTCGGCAGGTTGACCGCGCAACAGGCCGGCATCTTGCCAGGCATCGAAAGCGGCTGCGGTGCCGAGCTGGGCGAAGCGATCCATGGTGCCGGCCAGCGGCCGACCGAGCGTCGCATCGGCGTCGAAAGCCGGGCAACTGACAAAAGGAATGCTCAGGGGGCGGGGAATATCGTCGGTCAGCAAATGCCGTACGGCAGATTCACCGGCGAGCAGGCGCGCAAAGAAATCGGACAGGTCGCCGCCGTAGGGGCTGATCAGACCCAGCCCGGTGATTGCTACCCGCCGCTGGCTCATCGCTCAGCTCTGTTCGCTGCGTAGTTGATCCATCAGCGTCGCCATTTCGCCAACGGTTTTCGGGCTTTTCAGATCTTTGGAAAGGGTGATGCCGAAACGGTCTTCAAACTCGAACATCAATTCGAGCAGCATCAGCGAATCGACCCCAAGATCATCCAGGGGGGCATCGGGAACAACCGTATCCGGGGCAATCCCCAGTCGGTCATGAAGAAATTCGCGGATCAGGCCAAGAGAATCCATAGTGGGCAATATTTTAGCCGAATAGACGGTATTTACAAAAAATCAGGCACTTTTGCCGGGTGACGACCGAATCTTGCTCAGGCTTTGAAGGAAGGCCGCCGTATCCTGGAAACCGACAACGCGAATAGTCTTTATTTCCTTGCCGGTGGCATCGAAGAACAGGATGCCGGGCGGTCCGAACAAGCCAAAACGGGCGAGTAGCGCCTTGTCGTCGGCCGTATTGGCCGTGACATCCGCCTTGAGCAGTTTGAAACCGGCCAATTGGGCCTGTACGCCCGGATCGGCAAAGGTAAAACGCTCCATTTCCTTGCAGGAAACGCACCAGTCGGCATAAAAATCGAGCATCACCGGTTTGCCGGCTGCGCGGACAGCTTGTTCGAGTTCGCTGACGCTGCTGACTTTCTCGAACGCCAGTTTCGGGCTTTCTGCGGCCAGGGCTTGCCCGCGCAGGCCGGCGAGCGGTTGCAGCGGATCGCGATTGCCGGCCAGCGCACCGATCAACAGGGCCGCACCGGTCAGCAACATGACGATGCCGATGCCTTTCCAGAAACGGTGCCAGCCTTTGGCATGTGGCGGCAGCGGGTCGAGTGCGTGCAGGAAAATGGCCGGGATGATCAGCAGCGCCGCCCAGGCGAGCATCTGGGCAACCGCCGGAATCACCGGTGAAACCAGCCAGACGGCCGTGGCCAGCAGCAGAACGCCGAAGCTTTTCTTGACCGCTTCCATCCATGCGCCGGCTTTGGGCAGCAGCGTGCCGGCCGATAGACCGACGATGAGCAGCGGTACGCCCATGCCGAGTGCCATCAGGAAGAGCGCCATGCCGCCGAGGACGGCATCGCCGGTCTGGCCGATGTAAAGCAGCGCGCCGGCCAGCGGGGCCGCGACGCAGGGGCCGACGATCAGGGCCGAGAGTGCGCCCATGATGAAGACGCCGATACCGCGCCCGCCTTGCAGATGGCCGGATTCTTCCGACAATTTGCTTTGCAGCGCAGTCGGTAGTTGCAGTTCGTAGAAGCCGAACATCGAGAACGAAAGAATGACGAAAACCGTCGCAAAGCCACCCAGTACCCACGGGTTTTGCAGGGCGGTGGACAGCAGCGTGCCGGTTAGTCCTGCCGCAATGCCGACGGCTGAATAAGTCACCGCCATGCCGAGCACGTAGGCGAGAGACAGGGCAAAGCCGCGGCTGCGCGAAATCCGGTGGCCCTGACCGGCGATGATGCCGGACAGGATGGGAATCATCGGAAAGACGCAAGGCGTCAGCGACAAGCCCAGTCCGGCCAGAAAGAAGAAGGCAAGGTTGGCCAGGAAACCGGCATTTTTCAGGGTCGCGGCAATTGTGCCGCTTTCGTCGCCGTCGACCGCAGCAATCGTGGCGGGAGCACTGCCCGGGTCGGGCAGGGTCAAGTTCAGTGCCTGGGTTTGCGGCGGGTAACAGACGCCAGCGTCGGCACAGCCTTGCGAGGTGACATTCAGCTTGATCGGCAACGCCCCGGAAACGCTGCGTTCAACAGGCAGGCGGACGACCGCGCTCTTGTAATAAACCTCGACCTTGCCGAAATTTTCGTCGTTCTTTTCCTTGCCCTTGGGTAAAACCGGGTTGCCCGCGGTGGCTCCCTCCGCCTCGATGCTGAAGCGGAACTTGTCGCGGTAGAGGTAATAGCCTTTGGCGATCTCGAAGCTGATTTCGACCGTCTGCCCGTCGATCGCTCGGGCTGTTGGTTTGAAGGCAACGGCCGGGTCGAGAAATTCCTGAGCGTGAACCAGTGAGGTCAGGAAGGCAAGAAGCAGGAAAAGTGTGCGCATCATGATTGGAGTGTTTCTGCGCTGACCCAGTTTAAATAGGCCGGTAAACCATGCGTGATCGGCAGCGCGATGATTTCCGGCACTTCGTAGGGGTGGCGTTGGCGAATGGTGGTTTCAAGCGCCGCGTAGTTTGCTGCGGTCGACTTGATCAACAGGGGGATTTCGCTGGCCGATTCGACGGCGCCCTGCCAGCGGTAGATCGATTCGACACGCGGCAGGATGTTGACGCAAGCTGCCAGGCCGCTTTCGACGACCGCCAGCGCAATCGTGTTGGCGACACTTTCGTCCGGGCAGTTGGTGAGGATCAGCAAGGGTTCCATGGCCTGATTCTACTTGAGCAGGCGCCGCCGGGTCAGGCGCAGTGCAATGGCAAAGGCGATGGCCGTCGTGGCCAGCAGTACGCCGATATGGATCAGGGCGTTGTCCGGGAATTGTCCGGCAAGCAGTGGCCGGACCAGGGCAACGCCTTGAGCCAGCGGTAGCCAGCCACCGATGGCGGCAAGCCAGCCGGGCAATTGCTCGGTCGGGAAGAAAACGCCGGAAATCAGCGTCATCGGCGTGATGAACAGCGTGAAGTAGTACATGAAGAAATCGTAGGACGGCGCCAGCGCATTCCAGATCAGCCCCAGTGCCGCGAAAGCCAGTCCAGTCAGGACAATCGCCGGCAGCGCCCAGAGAACGAGGTTGCCGCTGGTCAGCCCCATGGCGCTGATCACGACCAGGATGGCCGCCCCGGAGAAGAGCGATTTGGTCGCGGCCCAGAACAGTTCGCCGGCGACGACATCGTTTAGGCCGAGCGGCGTGTTGAGAATGGCATCCCAGGTTTTCTGGACGTGCATGCGCGAGAAGGACGAGTACAGGGCTTCGAAGGTTGCCGAGTTCATGGTTGACGCACAAACGGTGCCGGCTGCCAGAAACGCGACATATGGCCGGCCGTCGACGCTGGGCAGCATGGCGCCCAGGCCGTAACCCAGCCCCAGCAGGTAGATCAGCGGATCGGCCAGATTGCCCAGAATCGATGGCAGGGCGAGTTTGCGCCAGACGAGAAAATTGCGCTGCCAGACAGGGCGCCAGCCAATACTCAGCGATATGGGCGGCATGCGTGCGCTCCCGGCAAAATGAAATAAGGCTGCCATTTTACTGTGAAGTCGTGCCGCACAATCCTGGCAAGTTGATGGTGCCGAGAAGCCGGGCAGCCAATTTGGCCCCGAGTCGAAGGTCGACCGCAGTCATCGCGGAATGGCTGGCCGGGATGTCAAAATAGCAACATGACACCGCCTGCCATTCTGCTTTCGACCCTTAACGCCAAATACATCCATGCTTCGCTGGGATTGCGCTATCTGCTGGCCAATATGGCCCGCCATGGCGGCGCTGAACTGCGCGCCGCAACGGTGTTGCGCGAATTCACGATCGCCCGCCCGATCGCCGAAATTGTCGATGCGCTGCTCGCCGAACTTGGCGAAGCTCGTGATGGCGTCCGCCAGATCGTCGGTTTCGGGGTTTATATCTGGAATGTGCGGCAGACGACCGATGTCATTCGTCAATTGAAGGCCCGGCGGCCCGCGTTGATCATCGTTCTGGGTGGGCCGGAAGTGAGCCACGAATGGGACGAGCAGGAAATCGTCCGGCTAGCTGATTATCTGGTTACCGGCTGGGGTGACGTCAGTTTCCCCAAGTTATGCCGCGCCTTGCTGCATGGGCCGCAACCCTTGATGAAAGTGATCGCTGGCGAGCAGGCCAGCCTGGCCGAGATCGAATTGCCCTATGCCGAATTGAGTGCCGATGATCTGGCGCATCGCCTGCTTTATGTCGAAGCGTCGCGCGGCTGCCCGTTCAAATGCGAGTTCTGCCTCAGCGCACTCGACAAAACGGCCTGGGCCTTTGATGAAGCCCGCTTTCTCTCTGCCCTGGAAACGCTCTACCAGCGCGGAGCGCGCAACTTCAAATTTGTCGATCGTACCTTCAATCTCAAGATCGACAGTTCGCTACGCATCCTGGAATTCTTCATCGATCGTCTGACGCCCGACCTTTTCCTGCATTTCGAGGTGGTTCCCGACCATTTGCCGGATCGCCTGAAAGCAATGATCGCTCGCTTCCCGCCTGGCGTACTGCAGTTTGAAATTGGCATCCAGAGCTTCAATCCGGCCGTCCAGCAAGGCATCTCGCGTCGTCAGGACAATGACAGGACCTGCACCAATCTCGACTGGCTGGTCAGGCACAGTCATGCTCACCTGCACACCGACCTGATCTTCGGCCTGCCCGGTGAAACGCTGTCCAGTTTTGCGGCGGGCTTTGACCGCCTGTATGCGCTGAAGCCTGACGAAATCCAGCTGGGTATCCTGAAACGCCTGCGCGGCACGCCGATTGCCCGGCATACGCTTGAATACGGCATGGTCTATGACACCCAGCCGCCCTACACCATCACCCAAACCGGCGTTATCGATGCGTCGACCGTGCAACGCTTCACCCGTTTTGCCCGTTACTGGGATCTGATCGCCAATTCAGGCCGTTTCCCGGCAACGCTGGCAAGCCTGCTTGAGGCGCCCTCTCCGTTCTATGCTTTTCTCGCTTTCAGCGACTGGCTCTGGGAGACTCGGCAGAAAACCAGCGGCTTGAGTCCGGAAATGCTGCTCGATGGCCTGTTCGACTACCTGACCAGCGTACTCGGCCAGCCCGGAGAGGCGGTCCGCCCGATGCTTCTGGCTGACTATCAGGCCAGCGGCGCCCGATCCAATCCAGCCTGTCTGGCCGGTTTGCTGAAGGATAGGGAAAAACCGCTGCCCAAGGCTTCAAGCGCCCTGGTTCAGCGGCAGGAACGGCATGGCGGTCGGGACTGAGGCCGCAGCGCTGATCGTCTTTGCCATTGTTGAAGTGCGATCGGGCGCTATTGTCCGGGCAAAAAAATGCCCTCCGGCCAGCGGAGGGCATCGATCGGTGTTGCTGACGTTCAGTTAATGACCGCCCACTTGCCGTCCTTGAACTGATACAGCGAGATGCCACCAAAGCGGTTGTCGCCCTTCGGGTCGAAAGCCACGGTGCCGGTGACGCCCTTGAAGTTCACCTTCTGCAGCAGCGGCAGGTACTTGGCCGGATCAACCGAGTTGGCCAGCTTCATGGCTTCGATCAGCGCGTTGGCGGCGTCGTAGGCATAAGGTGCGTAGAGTTGGACATCGGTGTTGAAGCGCTGCTTGAAGCGTTTCTTGAACTCGGTGCCACCCGGCATTTTCTCGGCCGGCAGGCCGGCCTGGGTGCAATAAACGTCCGGTGACATGGCCTGGGCGGCAAGCTTGAGCATTTCGCCGGTACAGACACCGTCGCCGGCCAGGAACTTGGTGTTGATGCCGAGCTGCTTGATCTGCTTGAGCATCGGTGCGCCCTGGGCATCCATGCCGCCGTAGAAGATGGCATCCGGTTGCTTGCTCTTGAGGCGGGTCAGCAAGGCGGTGAAGTCGACGGCTTTGTCGGTCGTGTATTCGCGGGCGATGACTTGTACGCCGAGTTTCTTCAGGTTGTCGGCCAGTGCATCGCCGAGCCCCTGACCGTAGGCGGTGCGATCGTCGACGATGGCGATTTTCTTGGCTTTGAGTGCGTCGACCGCGTACTTGGCCATCGCTTCGCCCTGCTGGAAGTCGTTGGCGATAACGCGGTAGGCAACCTTGAAGCCCTGTTGTGTCAGTTTCGGGCTGGTCGCCGACGGCGTGATGGCCGGAACGCCGCCTTGTTCGTAAATTGCGGCGGCCGGAATGGCGGCGCCCGAGGTCACGTGGCCGACGACGCCTTTGGCACCGGCATCAACGATGCGCTGGGCGACGACGGTTGCCTGGCGCGGATCGCCTTGGTCATCTTCGGCCATCAGTTCGAAGCGGACTTTCTGTCCACCGATGGTCAGCCCTTTGGCGTTGGCATCATCGAGCGCGAGGAGCGTGCCGAATTCTTCGTCCTTGCCGACGTGAGCGACGGGGCCGGTGAGCGGCCCGGCAAAGGCGATCTTGACGACCGTTTGGGCCTGGACGGCCAAGGGAGCAGCCAGGGTGCCGAGGCAGGCAATGGCGAGTGCGATTTTTTTCATGGATTATCCTTGGTAGAGGAACCGATGCCCTGCCGGCGCAGGGGCCTGTGTGCATCCGGCGCCTGTTTTCTGGCGCTGCATGCCGTGATTCAAGGCGTGGAATTGTACTGGAAGTGTGCAGGAAGAAAATCTTCGACCGAAGATCATCTCCGGCGCCCTAATCGCGCAATTCCCGCCCGGTCAGCTTGATGAATACGTCTTCGAGGTTGGAGGCACGATGCACGTAGCGCAGGCCATCGGCTTCGGCCAGCCGGGCCAGCAGGTCGCGCGGTTCGCGGCAGTAGAAGAAGGCGGTTTCGCCGCTGGTTTCGACGCGCTCGGCCAGGGCTCGGTGGTTTTCGACAAAATTGGCCAGTTGACCGCCGGATTCGTCGAAAACTTCAATGACTTGTGGTTCGATGTGCTCGGTAATCAGCTGGCGCGGGCTGCCTTCGGTGATTTTCCGGCCGTGGTCGATGACGATCAGGCGGTCGCACAGACGCTCGGCTTCATCCATGAAATGCGTCGTCAGGATCAGCGTCTTGCCGGCTGATTTGAGCTGTTTCAGGCGGTCCCAGATCAGGTGACGGGCTTGCGGGTCGAGGCCGGTGGTTGGCTCGTCGAGGAAGATGATGTCGGGGTTGTTGACCAGGGCGCGGGCCATCGTCAGGCGGCGTTTCATGCCACCCGAGAGCGTGGCGATGCGTGCGTCGGCCTTGCCGGTCAGACCGGCGAATTCGAGCAGCTGTGGAATGCGCGCCTTGACTTCGGCGTCCTTCAGCCCGAAATAGCGGCCGAAAACGAGCAGGTTCTCGCTGGCGGTAAAGTCCGGATCGAGATTGTCGAATTGCGGAACGACCCCGATGCGTGCCCTCGCTTTTTGGGCGTCGGCCGGAATGGCGTGGCCGTTCAGCGCGATGTTGCCGCTGTCTGGCGCGGTCAACCCGAGACAAAGGCGCAAAGTCGTTGTCTTGCCGGCACCGTTCGGGCCAAGCAGGCCGAAGCAGGTGCCAGGTTCAACCGCGAAGGACAGGCCGGCAACCACTTCGTTGCCGGCATACGTCTTGCGCAGCGCGTCGACGACTAGTGCCGCCATGCGCGGGTGATGATGTCGCGGATCTGGTGCAGGCGACGATGGAAAAAGTGGTCGGCCCCGGGGACGACGACGACCGGCAGGTCGAGTGGCAGGGCCCAGTCGAAGACATTGGCCAGCGGCACGGTTTCGTCGGCCGAGCCGTGGATGACGATGGTGTCGTGCGGCACGGCTTCGGTGTCGTACTGGCGGCTACCTTCGACATGACCGGCGGCGGTGCCGACGAGAACCAGACGCTGGGCCGGGTGGCCGGCATCTTGCAAGCGCTTGGCGACCCGGGTCTGGCAATAGGCGCCGAACGAGAAACCAGCGAGCGCCACCGGCAGGTCGCCGCAGCGACGCTTGGCTTCTTCGAGCACGGCGAGCAGGTCGTCGGTTTCGCCGCGACCTTCGTCATGTTCGCCTTCGGTCGCGCCGACGCCGCGGAAATTCGGCCGGAAGGCGGCGTAGCCGAGGCTGACGAAGGTACGGGCCAGCGTGTAGGCGACCTTGTTGGTATTGGCGCCGCCGCCCATCGGGTGTGGGTGGGCGATCAGCGCGATGCCGCGTGGTGCGTCCGGGCGTTCCATGATGACGTCGATCTTGCCGACCGGGCCATCAACGAGGAATTTTTCTTCGGGCGCCTTCATAGCTTGAGACGTTCCACAACGTTGCCCTTGATCAGGTGTTCCTGGATGATTTCTTCAACATCTTCGTTGTCGACATAGTTGTACCAGGTTTCTTCCGGGTACACGACCAGAACCGGGCCCTGGTCGCAGCGACCGAGGCAGCCAGCCTTGTTGATGCGGACGGCACCGGCACCGTTCTGCTTGAGCGCGCCGATACGGTCCTTGGCGTAGGCGAAGGCCGTAGAGCCGCCAAGGTTGTTGCAACACGGTTCGCCAGCTTCGCGCTGGTTGGTGCAGAAAAATACGTGGTGCTTGAAATAGCTCATCGGGAATCTCCTGTGGGAGGGTGGATTATAGGCTGTCCCGTTTCACGTGAAACGTCGTCCAGCGTTTTTCGAGGCCGATCAGCAGCGCGCAGAACCATGCGAAAAGCGTGATTTCAGCCCATTCGGTCCAGCCGATCGGTGCGGTCTGGAACAGTGTGTTGAGGGGCGGCCAGTAAGTCAGCAGCAACTGCAGGGCAAGCATGCTGGCGACGCCGCCCCAGATCCAGGGATTGGAAAAAAGCCCCTGTTTCCAGAATCCGACAGTCAGTGAGCGGCAGTTGAACAGGTAGAAGATTTCGACCATGACGAAGACGTTGACCGCGACAGTGCGAGCTTCGGCAAGGGTGTGGCCCTGATCGAGTTGGCGCAGGAAAAGGCCGAATGAACCGGCGAGCAGCAACAGTGAAACCAGCGTGATGCGCCGGATCAGGGCGCGGTCGAGGACCGGTGTGTCGAGTCGGCGTGGTGGTCGTTGCATGATGCCACGCTCGATCGGCTCGAAGGCCAGCGTCAGGCCGAGCAGCACGGCGGTGGTCATGTTGATCCAGAGAATCTGCAGCGGCGTGATCGGCAATGTTGCGCCGAAAATGATGGCGGCAACGATGACCAGGCCTTCGCCAAAATTGGTCGGCAGTGTCCAGGTGATGAATTTGACCAGATTGTCCCAGACGCCCCGCCCTTCTTCGACAGCGGCTTCGATACTGGCGAAATTGTCGTCGGTCAGCACCATGTCGGCGGCGGCCTTGGCCACTTCGGTGCCCCCCTGGCCCATGGCAATGCCGATATCGGCTTGTTTCAGGGCAGGGGCGTCGTTGACGCCGTCGCCGGTCATCGCCACCACTTCGCCACGGCCCTGCAAGGCGCGGACGAGACGCAGTTTTTGCTCGGGTTCCACGCGGGCAAAGACATCGGCCTCGTGAGCGGCGGCGGCCAATGCCGGTTCATCGAGTCGGGCCAGTTCCCGGCCGGTTATCACCCGTTCGCTGTTCAGGCCGATTTGGCGCGCAATGGCTTGTGCCGTGACGGCATGGTCGCCGGTGATCATCTTGACCCGGATGCCGGCCGAGTGGCAGTGGCGGATGGCGCCGATCGCCGCCTTGCGTGGCGGATCGATCATGCCGACCAGGCCGAGCAGCGTCAGGTCGGCGACGGTGGCATCGTCGAGCGGTGCGTTGCCCGGGCATTGTCGGCTGGCCAGCAGCAGGACGCGCATTCCCTGCCCGGCCAACGCGTGTGCGGCCTGCTCGACATCGCTCGGCTTGAATGGAGCGATTTGACCCTCTTGTTGCAGTTGACCGCGGCAAAGCGGCAGCAGCTTTTCCACTGCGCCTTTCAGGTAAAGCTGTTGCCCGCGATCCGTCCGGTGCGCCGTGGCCATGTATTGGCGGCAGGCATCGAACGGGAGCTCGTCATGGCGTGGCAGCAAGGTCCTGAGCGTCTGTTCGTCCAGGCCGCCTTTGCGGGCGACGACCAGCAAGGCCGCTTCAGTTGGGTCGCCGGTGATTTTCCAGTGCGGGCCGCTGCGATTCAGGTGGGCATCGTTGCACAGGGCGCCGGCAACGAGCATTTCCCGCAAGGCGCCGGTGATCCCGGCGGGATTTTCCTGTTGGCTGATCGTGCCTTCCGGTGCGTAGCCGTGGCCGCTGACCGCAAAATTTTGGCCGGCCACCCAAAGGGCGCGAACGGTCATGGCATTTTCGGTCAGGGTGCCGGTTTTGTCCGAGCAGATAATGGTGGTGCTGCCCAGTGTTTCGACGGCCGGCAAGTGCCGGATGATCGCCCGGCGGCGTGCCATGCGGGCAACGCCGATGGCCAGGGTGACGGTGACGGCCGCCGGCAGTCCTTCCGGAATCGCGCCGACGGCCAGGGCAACCGCGGCCATGAACATCTCGAAGGCGCTTTCGCCGCGCGCCAGCCCGATTCCGAAAGTGAGCAGCGCGAGCCCGCCGATCGCCCAAAGCAGCCAGTTCGAGAAGGCTGTCATCTTGCGGGTCAATGGTGTGGCGAGTTCATCTGCCGCGGCGATCAGGCCGGCAATGCGCCCGGTCTCCGTGGTATCGCCGGTGGCAATCACGATGCCACTGCCCTGACCCGCCACCACGGTGGTGCCGGCGTAGGCCATGTTGTGGCGTTCGGCCAGCATTGTTTCCTGCCCGATGATTTCGCTGTGTTTGCTGACCGGCAGTGATTCGCCGGTCAGCATCGAGTCATCCGTGTGCAATTCGCGCTGATGAAAAATACGCAGGTCGGCCGGGGTGCGGTCGCCGGCGGCAAGTTGCACGATGTCGCCGGGAACGAGTTGGCGGGCGTCGAGTTGCTGATGCTGGCCGCTGCGCAAGACGGTTACCGGGGTGCTGACGGTCCGGGCCAGGGCGGCCAGGGCGCCTTCGGCTTGCGCTTCCTGCCAGTAGCCGATGACAGCGTTGACCAGAACGACGCCGAAAATGACGCTGCTGTCGATCCACTCACCCAGTCCGGCGGTGATGCTGCCGGCCCCGAGGAGGACGATGACGAGCGGCTGGGAAAGCTGGCTGATAAACCGTTTCCAGCCCGGAGTCGCACTGCTCCGGCTTAATTGATTGGGGCCGTACCGGGTGAGCCGCGCATCGGCCTCGATCGCGTCGAGACCGCGCTGCAGGTCGGTCGACAGGCGCCGGGCGGCATTTTCGGCCGTTTCCGCATGCCAGCTTACGGTCGACGTGTTGTCAGGAGCAGAAATGGCAGGGTCAGGAAAGGCCATAGCGTACCCACGAGTCGGGTGAGGCCGTTGAAATTGAGAAAGTGACCCTGCCGCCAAGTGGCCAGAGCGGCGGTCGAGTACGGGTTGGGTGGCGCCAGATTGACCAGCACGGTACCGGCCATCAAGGCCATGGCCGCGATCATCAGGCGCGGCGTGGCGGGTAGCAGCAGGGTCAGTGCGAGGGTGATGGCAGCGAGTCCCAGACCGGTCTGGGCTCCAGGGGTCAGCCAGGCCAGTGCTTCGCCCGGGCTGATCAGGATGGCTGCGGCCAGTGTCCGGATGGCCAGTCCGAGCAGCAGAAAAAGCGGCACGATCAGATAGGCGACGATCAGGCGGGCGCACAACATCCGGACAATCAGCCCGACCGCCAGGGCATTGAAGGCGGTGATGCTGGCATCGATCAACATGAAGCTTTCGGCAGCAAAAGGCACCGCGCCGCTCAAACCGAGCGTCTGACGCAAATCACCTGCACCGAACAGCAGGGTTTCCGGCGACAGCGGGACGAGCAGCCAGAGGCCAAGCAGGGTCAGGCCGAGTTCGGCGTGTGGAATCGGGGCGATGACCTCATCCTGCCAGGCTGAAATCCGCGCAAAAACGCGTGGCCCGACGCTTTGGGCCCACATCGCACCGAATAATCCGCCCAGACTGTTGCAGGCCAGATCAAGATTGGACGGGACGCGCGACGGAAGCCAGCTTTGTATGGCTTCCATGCCAAAACTGACGCCGCCGGCTAGCAGCACGGCGAGTACAAGTGCGGTCAGCCGTCCCGGCAGACCATAAAGCGCCAGGGTCAAAAAGAAGCCGAGTGGCAGGTAGACCGCGACATTGGCGGCCAGGTCAAAGAAGGTCCAATAGCGCGGCAGGCCGCCTTCGAGAAAGGCAAAAGGTGAAATGCCGGTGTCGCGCCAGCCGGTAAACGGGTGCAGGCTGCCGTAGATGACCAACCCGAGCCAGGCGAGTGCAAGGTAGCGGGAAAGCAGGATGGGGCCGCGGGAAAACTGGGACATGTCCCAATTTTATGGACTATCGACGGTGCCGTCAGCCCTTATCTTTGGTAACAATCATTCTGTTTTGGTTGCAGCGCGCCCCGCTTCCGACTCAATGTCAGGTGATCGTGACTTATCGGGCCATTTGAACCCGTTTTAATGGCGGTGCGGATGTTCTGCCGTGTGGTGGGTTTCCGCTGCGGCGCGATGGTGCAAGGCGCTGTGCATGTCTTCGAGCGGCATGGCATGGCCGACCCATTGCGGCAGCAAGGATCCGGCGACCATGCCCGTCATGCTGACGGCCAGGCCGATCAGTTGCGGCGGGACAAGACTGGCTTCGCCGACCAGCAGTTCGATCAGCAGCCATGAAACGAGGCCGCCGAAAATGGCACAGAGCGCACCCTGCGTGCTGGCGCGCCGCCAGAAAGCACCGAAGAACAAGGGAACGAAAGCACCGGCCAGCGTGACTTTGTAGGCATTTTCAACCATCTTGAAAATGCTGGCGTTGGAGTTGAGCGCAAAGCTCAGGACGATGCAGGCAAAGACGACGATCGAAGCTCGCATGACCATCAGGAAGCGACGGTCATCCATGTGTGGAAAAAAGCCGCGGATGATGTTTTCCGAAAAAGCGACCGAAGGTGCCAGCAAGGTGGCCGACGAGCAACTCATGATGGCCGATAGCACGGCGCCGAAGAAAATGGCTTGGGCAAAGACCGGGGTGTGTTGCAGGACAAGGGTTGGCAGGACGAGCTGCGAATCGGTCTGCAGCAGGCCGTTGAAAAGTTCAGGGTCGATCAGCGTTGCCGAATAGGCGATGAACATTGGCACAAAGGTGAAGCAGAAGTAGATCGAGGCACCGAGCACCGAACCCCAGAGCGCAATTTTCTGGCTCTTGGCGGAGGTGATGCGCTGGAAGACATCCTGTTGCGGAATCGAGCCGAGCATCATCGTCATCCAGGCGCCGAGAAAGGTCAGCCATTGCCAGGGGTCGGGCGGCGGAAAGAAATCGAGCTTGCCTGCGGTCGACGCGTGATTGATGACCAATTCGACGCCGCCGGTCAGGCCGGAGACGATATAGCCGATGTACAGCATGCCGCCCATGATGACGCCCATCTGGACGAAATCGAGAATGGCGACCGAGAGCATGCCGCCGAAGGTGGTGTAGGTCAGCACGATGGCGGCGCCGAGGATCATGCCGGCGCTCTGGCTGATGTAGCCGCTGGTCACGACATTGAACACCAGGCCGAGCGCCTTGATCTGGGCCGACACCCAGCCGAGATAGCTGGCCACGATGCAGAGCGTGGTGAGGACTTCGACGCTGCGGTTGTAACGCATCCGGAAATAATCGCCGAGCGTCAGGATATTCAGCTTGTAGAGTTTATTGGCGAAAAAGAAGCCGGCGATGATCAGGCACATGGCCGAGCCGAATGGGTCGGCAACGACGCCGCGCAAGCCCTCCTTGACGAAGGTGGCGGAAACGCCGAAGACAGCTTCGGCACCAAACCAGGTGGCAAATACGGTTGCGGTCACGACCGGCAGCGGCAGGTGGCGTCCGGCGACGGCAAAGTCTTTGGCGCTATGAACGCGGGTTGCCGCAAACAGGCCGATGCCGATGGAAACGAGCAGGTAAAGGACGACGAACCAAATCAGCATTTTTGCGCGGTCGACCGTGGCAAGAGGTTGAAAACGCGGGAATTATACGGTCAATGCGGGTTGTCGTTGCGCTTGCCCGAAGCGTTCAGAATGGAACCGGGCAGTGAAATTCCAGGCGCTCTTCGGTCAGTGGGTGAAAGACCGCCAGATCGCGGGCGTGCAATTGCAGGCGGTCGGCCATGAATTCAGCTTCCCCGCCGTAAAGATCGTCACCGAGAATGGGGTGGCCGATCGACAATAAATGAACCCGCAACTGGTGCGAACGGCCGGTCACCGGCTCCAGTTCGACGCGGCTGCTGCGGCCATCTGCGGCGGTCGACACAACGCGATAGCGCGTCAGTGAGGGGCGGCCAAGCTCGAAGTCGACCATCTGCTTCGGCCGGTTCGGCCAATCGACGATCAGCGGCAGGTTGATTTCGCCACTCTTGTTTTCCGGCTGGCCGATCACTACGGCGACGTACAGCTTGTCCACCTTGCGGTCCTGGAACTGGCGCGACAGCCGGCGGTGCATTTCCGGCCCGCGTGCAAAAACCAGCAGCCCCGAGGTTTGCATGTCGAGCCGATGGACGGTCAGCGCATCGGGAAAATCGCGCTGAACCCGGGTCAGCAGGCAATCCTGCTTCGCTTCGCCGCGCCCCGGCACCGACAGCAGGCCATGCGGCTTGTTGACGATGATCATCGACGGGTCGGTGTAAAGATAATCGAGGGGGGCGAGCGGGGGCGGTGAATACGTCATTGGCGGAAAATCTGCAGGCGGCGAAATGGCAAGGCAGCAATGCGGACTTGCATTCGCAGGGCGCCAACGGTATAACTGTAAATATACACAGTATATTGTGTGTCGTGCGCTGCTCGCTATACGCAAAGCTTCGACGAAAGGTGTGGAGCATACGCATTCACCGTCGGCGGTGTCTATCGGTAGTGATCATGAACCCGGTAACTGCAATTTCTATTCCATCTTTGGCCCCTGTGCCATAATTCCGTCAAATTCTAGAGGTATGCCCATGGACGACAACAAGGCAAAGGCGCTCGCCGCAGCGCTGCAACAGATCGAAAAGCAGTTCGGCAAAGGTTCCATCATGAAGATGGGCGATGCTGAAATTGACGAAGGCATTCAGGTTGTCTCGACCGGTTCGCTCGGTCTGGACATCGCATTGGGCGTTGGCGGTCTGCCGCGTGGCCGTGTAGTTGAAATCTACGGTCCGGAATCCTCAGGCAAGACGACGCTGTGTCTGCAGGTCGTTGCCGAAATGCAAAAGCTCGGCGGTACTGCGGCCTTCATCGATGCCGAACATGCGCTCGATCCGCAATATGCCCAGAAGCTTGGCGTCAATGTCGGCGACCTGCTGATCTCGCAGCCGGATACCGGCGAACAGGCGCTGGAAATCGCCGACATGCTGGTGCGTTCCGGCTCGGTCGACATCATCATCGTCGACTCCGTCGCCGCCCTCACCCCGCGCGCCGAAATCGAAGGCGAGATGGGCGACCAGATGGTCGGCCTGCACGCCCGCCTGATGTCCCAGGCGCTGCGCAAGCTGACCGCCAATATCAAGAAGACCAACACGCTGGTCATCTTCATCAACCAGATCCGGATGAAGATCGGCGTCATGTTCGGTTCGCCGGAAACCACCACCGGCGGCAATGCCCTCAAGTTCTACGCTTCCGTCCGCCTCGACATCCGCCGTATCGGCGGCATCAAGAAGGGCGATGAAGTGATCGGCAGCGAAACCAAGGTCAAGGTCGTCAAGAACAAGGTTTCCCCGCCTTTCCGCGAAGCCATTTTCGACATCCTGTACGGCGAAGGCATTTCCCGTCAGGGCGAAATTGTCGAAATGGGCGTCGCCCACAAGCTGGTCGACAAATCCGGTGCTTGGTACGCCTATAAAGGCGAAAAAATCGGCCAGGGCAAGGACAACGCTCGCGAGTTCCTGCGTGCCAACCCCGAAATTGCCCAGGAAATCGAAGCCGGCATTCGTGAGGCAGCCAGTACCAACGTCATCAAGCCGGTCAAGGCTGCCAAGGCTGATGCCTGATCCGGTTGTTGCGCTGCGTGTTGCGGCTCTTCGACTTCTGACCCGGCGTGATCACAGCCGGGCGGAGTTGAAGACCAAACTCGCCGCGCAGGCAGAATCCGAGGAACAGCTCGATGCTGTCCTCGAAAGACTGCAGACGGAGCGCCTGCTCTCGGATTCCCGTTTTGCCACTCAGCGCGTCGTTGCCCGGGCCGGACGTTACGGCAACGCCCGGTTGCGCCAGGAATTGCGCCAGACCGGCGTGAGCGACGATGAAATTGCAGCCGCCTTGCCGGAAGCAGGGGACGAGACCGAGCGTTGTCGTCAGGTTTGGGCGAGAAAGTTCAAGCAGTTGCCGCAATCGGCTGAAGAGCGCGGCAAACAGATGCGATTTTTGCAATATCGAGGTTTTTCCGGCGACGCCATACGCCGAGTGATGCGCGGAGCCGAAGAATGACGGACAAGAAGATTTCCACGCTGGCTGCCCACAACCTGAAGAAGCGCTACAAATCGCGCACGGTGGTTGAGGATGTGTCTTTTGAGGTCAAAAGTGGAGAGGTCGTTGGTTTGCTCGGGCCGAATGGTGCCGGCAAGACAACCTGTTTCTACATGATTGTCGGTCTGGTGCCGGCTGATGGCGGCGAGGTTTACATCGACGATGCGAAGCTGACTCACCTGCCGATGCACAGCCGGGCCCGCCAGGGCTTGTCCTATCTGCCGCAGGAGGCTTCGGTCTTTCGCAAGCTGAATGTCGAGGAAAACATTCGCGCCGTGCTGGAACTGCTCGATCTGCCCGAGAAAGAGTTGAATGACCGGCTGGAGGGCTTGCTCGGTGAACTGCATATCGGCCATGTCCGTCACGTCAATGCAGCGGCTCTTTCCGGCGGCGAGCGCCGGCGTGTCGAAATTGCCCGGGCCCTGGCAACCAGCCCGCGCTTCATTCTGCTGGATGAGCCGTTTGCCGGGGTCGACCCGATTGCGGTGCTTGAAATCCAGAAAATCATCCGTTTCCTCAAGGAGCGGGGCATCGGGGTGCTGATCACCGATCACAACGTGCGTGAAACCCTGGGCATTTGCGATCACGCCTACATCATCAGTGCGGGGCGCGTTCTGGCTGCTGGCCGTCCGGATGAAATCGTTGATAATGAAAGTGTGCGCAAGGTTTACCTTGGCGAGCATTTCAAGCTCTGACCGATAAGCAGCGTCCCTACCCCATTCGATGAAACCGGCTCTTCAACTCAAGCTTTCCCAGCATCTGGCCCTGACGCCACAGTTGCAGCAATCAATCAAATTGCTGCAACTATCGACGATCGAGATGCAGCAGGAAATCGAGCGCTATCTGCTTGAAAATCCGATGCTCGAACGGGATGATGATGCCGGAACGGAGTCTTATTCTTCGGCCCAGCAATTCGATGCGCCAAAGAGCGACGAAGGGGAGCGCGAACAGCGGGCTGAGCGCGATGAACGGGATGCGCGTGAAGAGCGCGAGCAGGATATCCCGAGTGCGCCATCCGACGTCGATGACGATCGCTGGTCATCCGATGCCGGTACCTATACCGGGGCTGGTCGCGATGAGGACGATGACAGCGACAGCCACGACATCCATGCCGCAACAACCAGTTTGCGCGATCACCTTGGCTGGCAATTGGGCATGACCCAGCTGTCGGACCGGGATCGCAGCCTGGTGCGTTTCCTGATCGAAGCGCTTGATGATGATGGCTATCTCTCGGCGTCTCTCGACGAGCTGTGGGAAACCCTGCCGCCCGAGTATGAAATCGAGCTGGAGGAGCTGGAAATTGCGCTTCGCCATATCCAGAGTTTCGATCCGACAGGTATCGGTGCGCGTGGGCCGAAAGAATGCCTCGCCCTGCAACTGAAGGTTTTGCCGGAAAACCCGGTGCGCAACCTGGCGCTGACCATTGTCGAGCAACACCTTGAATTACTCGCTGCCCGCGACTTTGCCAAAATCCGTCGTCTGACGGATTGCGAAGATCCCGCCCTGAAAGCGGCACACAGCTTGATCGTCAGCCTTGATCCTCGCCCAGGCGCACGTTTTGCAGCCATTGAAGCGCGCTATATCACCCCGGACGTGATGGTTCGCAAGCTCAAGGGAAAGTGGACGGCTTATATCAATCCGGATGCCTATCCGCGTTTGCGGATCAATCGGTTGTACGCTGAAATCCTGTCACGCCAGCGTCGAGGAAACGGCAACATGACCGGCCAGCTGCAGGAAGCACGCTGGCTGATCAAGAATGTTCAGCAACGGTTTGAAACGATTCACCGTGTTACCCAGGCGATCGTCGATCGTCAGCGCCAGTTTTTCGAGCATGGCGAAGTGGCGATGCGTCCGCTCGTGCTGCGCGAGATTGCCGATATTCTCGGTTTGCACGAGTCGACCGTGTCACGCGTTACCAGCCAGAAATACATGGCCACGCCGCGCGGTATCTTTGAATTGAAATACTTTTTTGGCAGTCACGTTGCCACCGATACCGGTGGTGCGTGTTCTGCAACGGCCATCCGGGCACTGATCAAACAACTGATCGGCGCAGAAGATGGCAAGAAGCCCTTGTCGGATAGCCAATTATCCGAAATACTAGGCCAGCAGGGAATCGTTGTAGCCCGACGCACAGTAGCCAAATACCGTGAATCGCTTAACATCCCGCCGGTCAATTTACGCAAGACCCTGTAGAGAGAGGAGAAAAGCATGAATCTGCAGATCACTGGTCACCATATCGACGTTACCCCTGCTTTGCGCGAGTACGTTGAAAACAAACTTGACCCTGTTGTTCGCCATTTCGATAAAGTCACCGGCGTTAACGTGATTTTGTCTGTCGAGAAGCTCAAGCAGAAAGCAGAAGTGACCGTCCACGTTCCGGGCAAGGACATGCATGTCGAAGAGTCCGGTGACGACCTCTACGCAGCGATTGACTCGATGTTCGACAAGCTTGATCGCCAGGTCCAGAAATACAAGCAAAAAGTTCAGGATCACCATCGCGGTGAAAAGCCTGTCATTCTCGCGGCTGAATAATTGCCGTTCGGCCGCAGCCACCGCGCTGCGGCCCATGCATCACTGAATTTTCCTATGAACCCCTTAGCCAATATTCTGTCAGCCACCCAGGTCATTCTTGATCTTGAGGCCGGCAGCAAAAAGCGGGTCTTCGAACAGGCCGGCATGCTTTTCGAGAGTCATCTCGGGCTTGCCCGTGCGGTTGTCTTCGAAAGCCTCTTTGCCCGTGAAAAACTGGGTTCGACCGGTCTTGGGCAAGGTATTGCCATTCCGCACGGTCGGATCAAGGGCCTCAAGCAGGCTGCCGGTGCTTTCTTGCGTCTGGCAACTCCCGTACCGTTCGACTCGCCGGATGGGCGTCCGGTCAATCTCCTGTTCGTGCTGCTGGTTCCAGAGCAGGCGACCGAGCAACATCTCCAGATTCTTTCCGAACTGGCCCAGCGCTTTGCCGAAAAACCATTCCGGGAAGCCTTGCTTGCGGCAAGCGATCCTGCCGCTGTGGTTACCCTGTTTCAGGCCTGAGCCAGTTACGTGCGTCACATCAGCCTGACCCAGCTCTACGAAGATAATCGGGAAAAGCTGCTGCTCAGCTGGATGATGGCGCAGCAGGCCGAACGCAACATCGAGATCAAGTTGTCGAACAACTATGGTGCCGATGTGGTTGGGCACATCAACATCATTCACCCAGAACGACTGCAGGTCATGGGGCAGGCCGAATATGACTGGGCTTTCCGCATCGGAGAGCGTCGCTTCGCGCAGATGTTTCTCGACCTGCTTGCGGCCTTGCCGCCAGCAGTCATCGTTGCCGATGGTCTGACACCTCCGGATATCCTGATCGACGCCTGCAAGCAGACGAATACGCCGTTGCTCCTGTCCCCCAAGCCGTGCTCGGCAGTGATTGACCTGCTGCGCATTTACCTGTCTGCCCGACTGGCTGATACGGTCAATCTGCATGGCGTATTCATGGATGTGCTGGGCATGGGCGTGCTGATTACCGGTGATTCCGGGGTTGGCAAATCCGAACTGGCACTTGAGCTCATTTCGCGTGGCCACGGTCTGGTCGCTGACGATGTGGTCGAAATGGCCCGTATTGCACCGGCCACGATCGAAGGGCGCTGCCCCGGCATGTTGCGCGACTTCCTGGAGGTGCGCGGTCTGGGCTTGCTGAATATCCGGACCATTTTCGGCGAAACGGCTTCCCGCCGGAAAATGAAACTCAAACTGATCGTGCATCTGCAAAAGACGGTCTCTGCCGGTGATGCCCCCCGTTTGCCGCTCGATGCCCAAACCCAGGAAGTGCTGGGAGTGCCGGTCAGGAAGGTTGTGATTCCGGTTGCTGCAGGCCGTAATCTGGCGGTCTTGCTGGAGGCGGCCGTGCGCAACACGATTCTGCAGCTGCGGGGGATCGACAGCATGCAGGACTTCATGGATCGTCAGCAGCGCATGATGCTTGACGATGATGCATGAATGATCGATAGTTGCCCGGCTACTATCAACCAACCCCGAGGGACTGAACGATGAAAAAACTGATTAGCCTGCTGCTCGTTGCTTTTGCCGCTTCATCCGTTTATGCCGCCGATGATTGCGCTTCGCGTGCTGCCGAAAAGAAACTGGCAGGTGCCGCCAAGAACAGCTTCATGAAAAAATGCGAAGCCGACGCACAAGGTCCGGCTGCTGCAACCTGCAATGCGACGGCCAAGGAAAAGAAACTGGCTGGAGCTGCAAAGAACAGCTTCGTGAAAAAATGTGTTGCTGATGCTCAGGCCGGTGGCGCGAAGTAACGCGGTCGACCATTGAAAAAGGCCATCTTCGGATGGCCTTTCAGACTGCTGACAAAGCCTCCAAGCGATTGGGGGCTTTATTTTTTATAATGCAGGCATGCTCAAGCCTGTCTACCCCGCCCAAACGGAACTGGAGATGGTGACGTTGGAGCAATTGGTCCCGAAAGACCACTTGCTCCGGCTGCTCGACCAGCACATCCGGTTTGATTTCATTCGTGAAGCGACCCAGCACCTGTATTGCGAGAACAATGGCCGACCAGCGATTGATCCGGTGGTGTTGTTCAAGATGTTGTTCATTGGCTACTTGTTCGGGATTCGCTCCGAGCGACGGCTGGTGAAGGAAATAGAGGTCAATGTGGCTTACCGCTGGTTTCTCGGCTTTCGACTGACGGACAAAGTGCCGGATGCCTCGACGCTGTCGCAGAATCGCCGTCGCCGCTTTGTCGGGACGGACATTGAGCAACGCATCTTTGACGGGATTGTCGAGCAAGCCATTGAGCACAAGCTGATTGGCGGGCGGGTGCTGTACACCGACAGTACCCACCTGAAGGCGAACGCGAACAAGCGGCACTTTGAAGTGCATCAGGTCGAGCAAACCCCTGCGGCCTACCTGGCCGAACTGGATGCAGCCATCGAAACGGACCGAGCCGCCGCGGGCAAGAAGTCGCTCAAGCGTGATGACGATGATTCGACACCGCCGATGAAGGAGGTCAAGGTCAGCACGGTCGATCCCGACGCAGGTTTCATGGCCCGCGACAACAAGCCGACCGGCTTCTTCTATCTGGATCACCGGACTGTCGATGGCGTGCATGCTTTGATCGTCGATACCCATGTCACGCCGGGCAATGTCCATGACAGCCAGCCCTACCTTGCCCGCCTGGATCGGGTCATGGAGCGCTTTGATCTGGCCGTGGGCGCCGTCGGGCTGGATGCCGGGTATTTCACCCCGCAAGTCTGCAAGGGCATTCTCGAGCGGGCACTGTTCGGGGTGATGGGCTACAAGCGACCCACACACCGCGATGGCTATTTCTACAAACGGGACTATCTCTACGATGCGGTCCAGGACTGCTACCGCTGCCCGGCCGGGGAGGTTCTACCGTACCGGACGACCAACCGGCTGGGTTATCGCGAATACGCCTCGAACCCGGCGCGGTGTGCCGATTGCGGCGTGCGCGGGCAATGCACGCAGAGCCGGAACCATCAGAAGCTCGTGACCCGGCATCTCTGGGAAGGTTTCAAGGAAGCGATCAACGCCAATCGCCTGAGCGACCTGGGCAAACGGCTGTACGCCCGGCGCAAGGAAACGGTGGAGCGCAGTTTTGCCGATGCCAAGGAGTTGCACGGCCACCGTTACGCCCGTTTCCGTGGCTTGGCCAAGGTGCAAGCGCAGTGCCTGCTCTCGGCGGCCTGTCAGAACATGAAGAAGATGGCCCTGTTGCTGGCCCGCAAGGCGGCAGCCTTATTGGCCAAAATCCTCGCACGAACCCGTTTTGCCGCCCCATTCGCCCGCCATCTTTGGCAGATCGGGGTTCCTAACCTGAATTTCAGAATCCGCCTCGCTTCGGCTTGAAGCCAGGAGTCTCCCTGATTTCCAACCAGAAAAACAAAACCCCCGAAAAATCGGGGGTTCGTCAGCAGTCTGAAAGGCCATCTTCGGATGGCCTTTTTATTTACTGCAGGCTGAATTCGGCCTTGTCTGCCGAAGGGTCGTTGCCGGAGTTGCCAAAGGCGATCCAGCCCTCACCTTCGAGGCGCATTTCATGGTGCCTGACCATGACTTCCCGATGTTTTCCGAAGCTGACAAAACTGCCATTGGTGCTTGTGTCGACCAGAAAGAATCCCTCTGGCCGAAGTTCGATCCGGGCATGCTGACGAGAGGCTTTGCGATCTTCAACCAGAATCTTGCATCCCAGATCGCGGCCAAAGGTGAGCGTCTGACTTTTTTCGTCCATCAGGAACGATTTACCACGATAGCGAATTGTCAGTTTTGCCGCTTGAGCAGCCGCTGGTGCGGCAGCGGCATCTTCCTTGGGGGCCGGATTCCGAACCAGAAACAGGCTGACCGAGGCGGTCGACTCGCGGATCGTCCCACGGCCGGGTTGGGCCTGCAGGATGATGGCCGGATGATCGATGATTTCAGCCTGAATGACCGAACTGGCGAGAATCTGGTCGCCACCGGCGATGCCGGCAATCCGAGCGGTCGTGGTGACTGTTTCGCCCACCGGTTTTTGTCCGTTGAAACTGACCTGGCCCGCATGAATGCCGATACGAATACTCAGTTTGTGCCCCGACACCGCGGGCAGATCGGCGATGCGCTGCTGCATGTCGATGGCGGCAAGGCAGGCTTCTGCCGCGGTTTCGAAACTGGCGAGTAATTCGTCACCGACCATTTCACCAATCAGTCCGCCATAGCCTTCGATCGAGCGGGACATCCGGTTGACGCAACGTTCGATGGCATAGGCCGCCTCGGCCTGGCCGAGATGCTCGAACAGCCCGGCACTGCCCGATATGTCGGCAAACATGATGACTCGTCTTTGTTGCGCTTGGCTCATACCGGATCAGTGGCGGAAGTGGCGAAAGGGAGTTCGGATTAAAATGACAGGTTGATTGGAATGCTACCTGACAATGGCATTTCCGGGGCATCAAAAGCAATATCGCCTTCTTCGATGGCGGTGTCCAGCGTCTGGCCTTTGAAGTCGAAAAACCGGTTGTCGGCGAGATGGGATGGCACGACATTCTGCATTGCGGTGAGCACCGATTCGGTCCGGCCCGGAAAACGTTTGTCCCAGTCGGCCATCATTTCCTTGATTTTCTGGCGCTGCAGATTTTCCTGCGAGCCGCAGAGGTTGCAAGGAATGATCGGGAACTCCATGCCGCGGGCAAATTTGGCAATATCGCTCTCGGCACAATAGGCCAGCGGACGAATCACGATGTGTGCCTTGTCGTCAGTGACCAGTTTTGGGGGCATGGCTTTCAGCTTGCCACCAAACAGCAGGTTCAGGAACAGCGTGTGCACCATGTCGTCACGGTGGTGGCCGAGGGCGATCTTGTTGGCCCCCAACTCTTTGGCGGTACGGTAAATGATGCCGCGACGCAGGCGGGAACAGAGCGAACAGGTGGTTTTACCTTCCGGAATCTTGTCTTTGACGATCGAATAGGTGTCGGATTCGACAATCCGATACTCAATCCCCACCGAATCGAGATAGCGCGGCAAGACATCGGCCGGAAAGCCGGGCTGCTTCTGGTCGAGATTCATGGCGATCAGGCGGAACTTGATCGGTGCGCGTTGTTGCAAGGCCATCAGGACGGAGAGCAGCGTGTAGGAGTCTTTCCCGCCAGACAGGCAGACGAGTACGGTGTCACCATCCTCGATCATGTTGTAGTCGGCAATGGCTTTGCCGGTGCGGCTTTCGAGGGATTTGCGGAGTTTTTGCAGAGTGTTTGAGATCGTCATGATGAATTTGCGCATTTGCCGTCTGCTTGCCGGAAATCAGACAAAAGACTGCGGTCGACCGTGAAAAAGGGGCGAGTTTACCTTGCCGGGTGCTTGCTGATAGCGACTAGATGACGTGAGATCGCACGAATTTCTGTTTCCAGCGAATCGATTTCCTGCGCAATACCGTCGAGTTGAACATTTTTGGCCCGTACTTCAAGGCTACTGGCGACCCGTACGGCGGGCTCTGCTGCAAAACAGGCGAGCGATCCCCGAAAACTGTGGGCCAGTCGTTCGAGCGTTGCAGCATCGTTGTCGGTTAGCGCATCACGCATGCGAGCGAGATCGCGCTCCCAGGTGTCGAGAAAAACGTCGGCAATGATTTCGACAGTCTCGCGGTCTGCGCTGCGCAGTGCTGCGGCATAGTCGAAGGCACCGGGTTCCTCGTCCGGCGGGTCGATTCGTGCCCCGAAACCGAGCAGTTTCTCAAGCAGCTCCTTGGTCTTGATCGGCTTCGAGATGTAGTCATCCATGCCTGCCCGGAAACAGGCTTCCCTGTCGCCCTGCATTGCTGCCGCCGTCATGGCAATGATCGGTGTCCGCACCTGTTGTTTGATGGCCTCGCGCTCGCGGAACAGGCGTGTTGCATCTAGCCCGCCCATGACCGGCATCTGCATATCCATCAGGATCAGGTCGAACGATTGGTGATCGAGAATATCCAGCGCTTCCTGGCCGTGTTTGGCCAGGGTGGTCCGATGTCCCCATTTTTCCAGCAGGCCGAGAGCCAGTTTCTGATTGGTCGGATGATCTTCGACCAGCAGGATATCCAGCGTACGCTGCAATTCGCGCAGTGCATGGCGTGTGACCAACTGGGTTGGCGGTGCCGATGGTTCGCGGCTTGCGTTGTCGAAAACCCGACAGAGTGCGGCAAGCAGTTCTTCCGAGGCGATCGGCTTCGAGAAGAAGCCGGCGATACCGGCTTCCTGGCATCGTTGGCCATCGCCGCGCATGGCACCGGATGAGAGCATCAGCATCGGGGGCAAATCGGCATGTTCGCTGCGCAGACAACTGGCCAGTGCATAGCCATCCATCTCCGGCATGTGGGCATCAAGGATGATGCAGTCGAAGCCGCGGGTGTCATTGCGCATCAGGACCAGCGCTGCGCTGCCTGAATCGACGTCTTCGGTGATCACGTTCCAGGCGGCAAGCATGCCGCACAGGACGCGACGGTTCGTTGCGTTGTCATCGACGATCAGCATCCGTCGCCCGCGTAGATCAATCTGGCAGGCGGGCATGGGGGCCGGTTGGGCATCGATCTCCAGCGGGATGGCGAAATGGAAGGTGCTGCCCTTCCCCGGCTCGCTGATCAAGCCCATTTCTCCGCCCATCAGTTCGACAAGGCGACGTGAGATCGACAGGCCGAGGCCGGTACCGCCGTATTTGCGGGTTGTCGAGGTGTCTTCCTGCGAGAAGGCGTCGAAGATCAGCAGCTGCTTGTCCTGGCTGATGCCGATGCCGGTGTCGCGGACGGAAAACTGGATCGTGGCCTGCGGGTCGAGTTTTGCGGTCAACGAGGTTTTGAGGGCAATTTCGCCCTTTTCGGTAAACTTGATCGCGTTGCCGATGAGATTGAGCAGAACCTGACGAATCCGGCTGGGATCACCGATGACCTGGCGCGGAACATCATGCTGGATCTCGCAAACCAGCTCGATGTTTTTCTCATGGGCGCGCAGGGCCAGCGTCTTCAAGGTATCGGCAATGACACGATGGAGATCGAAGGAAATATGCTCGACCAACAGTTTGCCGGCTTCGATTTTTGAAAAATCGAGGATATCGTTGATGATCGTCAGCAAGGCTTCGGACGATGATTTGACGATGCTCAGGAATTCGCGCTGTTCTTCGGTCAACGCCGTATCCAGGGCCAAATCCGTCATGCCGATGATGCCGTTCATCGGCGTACGGATTTCATGACTCATATTGGCCAGAAAATCGCTCTTTGCCCGGCTGGCCGCTTCGGCCGCCTCCTTGGCGAGCAGGCTGGCGGCTTCGGCCTGTTTGCGCTCGGTAATGTCGATGATCGTGCCAAGCAGACCGTAAGGGCTGCCATCCCGCCGGTTGAGCGACGCTTTGCGATAAATCGTGTCAAAGCGCAGGCCGTCCTGGTTGTGCACCGATGCCTCGTAAATCTGGGTGCCTTTGACGGCGAAGAGTTCGGCGTCCTTCTCGGCATGGATACGGGCATCTTCCGGCGAAAGCACATCGAACAGTGTGCGTCCGATGAAATCCTCGCGGCGGACATTGAACATCAACTCGAAGGCGCGGTTGAGCCGCATGTAACGTCCGGCGGTATTCTTCATGTAGACCGGCAGCGGGATGGCTTCGATCAACTCCTCGACCAGGTGCAGTTGTTCTGACAACTGGCTTTCCATCAGTTTTCGGTCGGTGATTTCGGTCCGGATGCCGATATATTGCTCCGGCTGCCCGGCTTCATCGAGCAAGGGAACGATGGTCGCATTGACCCAGTAAAGGTCGCCGTTCCGGGCCCGGTTGCACATTTCGCCATGCCACACCTGACCGAGGCTGATCGTGCCCCACATGTCGCGGAACAGCGACGTCGGATGCATGCCTGAATTGACGATGCGATGGTTCTGCCCGATCAGTTCTTCAAGCGTGTAGCCACTGATCGCACAAAACCGATCGTTGGCGTAAAGAATGGTACCGTTGGCATCGGTGATGCTGACGATGGCGTGCTGGTCGAGGGCAAATTTCTGGTTGGCCAACTGGCGGCGACCTTGCTCACTTTCAGCGACCAGCTCCCCGATTTTTTGCGACAGGACAGCGATATCGTCATCGGCCAGCGCCTGCTCATTTTCAAGCGGATCGCTTTGCGGCAGCAAATCCCGGGCAACTGCGCGCAGCGATTTGAGTGCACTTTCACGCCCGGCCAGTTCGTTGCGCAGCTTGTCGTTGGTTGCCGACAGTTCGCCTGATGAGATTTCAAGGCTGCGCGTGCGCAACTCAAGGTCACGCTCGTATTGATCGTAGCAACTGCCGACCCGCTCAAGCAAATCCCCAAATCCGGCCAGCAGCCCCTGCAACGCCGGATCAGCCGTTTCAGCTGCCGCCTGCAGGGTGGCCAGCAAACGAGCGAGTTCCGTCTCATCGGCGACGCCGATGCTGCGTTTAAGCTGGCGCAGAAGGGTCTTTTGCATGGCTTGTCGGTTCAGACTTCTCCGAGGTAGGTGATGGTCATTGTCTGATTATGCAGCTTGCAGGATGTGCCCGGTGTGAATGGGCTGATTTCACCATAAGAATAAAACCCGGTGAGGACGGCTTTGCTGCCGAAAATCTCGGCAACGGCTTCGACTTCCTCATCAACGCGGGTACCCATGACCAATTTGCGGCCAACGCAGCTGACCAGGATGGCCAGTGATTCTCCGGGTGCTTCGAGCAAGGATTTGGCTGCTTCAGCAGCTGCCTCGGCCCCGTTGACCAGTTTATCCGTACTGGCGTGCATCAGCTTGAGATAACCATTAACGTTGATTTCTCCAGCAAGGGTCAGGCTGCCGCTGGTTTCATCGACGCCCAGGATGGTGCGAATCAGACCGATGGCGTTGTGATCCTCGCCGAGCATCGCAAAAGGAAACAACAGGCCAGAGGCCGGCAGGTCCTGGGCGTGTTCGCCAAGATAGCGTTTGTAGATGTCGAGCGCCGGCTCGCCATCGAGTTCGTAAAGAATATTACCCTCGCAGCGCGTCACCTTGCGGGCCGGGCCGAAGGGTTCCCAGCCGCCGAAGGAGCCATGGCCGAAGGACAGAGCGTTGCCGCACAGACCGATAGCGACGACCCCATGTTCGGAAACGCCTTCCTGGCCAAGCGTGAATGTCTGCTTGAATGCACCACCATCGCCGGCCAAACCGCCGGTGATCGGCACTGCATTGCCGATGATGCTGGTCAGTCCGTCAACCAGGGCGCTGCCATTGATATTGACCCCCGGGCCGAAAATCAGCACGGTTTTCAGGTCGACCGCAGCAAGTTGCCGGCCAATGCGTTCGCCGGCCCCAAAGGAGTCGGCCATTCCGGTAAGCTGCGTGCTGGCCGCAAGTAAGCGTGTAGTGGCAAATTTGACAGCGGTGATCGTGCAGCTTCCATCATCGACACCGTCAGAAGTGATTTCCCCTGCCGTTGAACAACCGAGTTGTCGGGCTTTGGGGAATGCGGCACGCAATGTATCGGACAGACCGGGTTCGGTCATTTGGGGTACGGAGCCGAAAAGAAGCAGCAGATCGGGATCGGCCAGCGATAAAGAAGCGAGTTTGCTGTTCAGCTCGGCTGCTTTCCGAATGACAATCTGTTTGATGTGCATGACGCTTCCCTTTGGCGTGTATTTATGACAAAAATATCACAAATAAGGCCGGTTTTTGTAATTTTGCGGCTTAAATCTGACTAAAACAGTGACATCATGATGAATCTTCCCGTGCCGGATCCAGACGCTCTCGCCCATAGCGAGTCTTTGAAGCAATTGATTTCAGACGAAATATCCAGGAATTCCGGCCAAATTTCGTTCAGCCGTTTCATGGAGTTGGTCCTCTATGCGCCGGGTCTTGGCTACTACACCGCGGGGGCACGCAAGTTTGGCGCGGCTGGTGATTTTGTCACTTCTCCGGAAATGACGCCTCTTTTCGGCCAGGCAGTGGCGCATCAGGTTGCACAGATCATGCAACTGTCAGCGCCGGTCATCCTCGAAGTGGGGGCCGGCTCCGGTCGCCTGGCGGCCGATTTGCTGCTGGCTCTTGAACAAATCAATGCGCTGCCAACCCAGTACCTGATTCTTGATTTATCGGCTGACCTGCGGCAACGGCAGCAGGAAACGCTGGCTCAAGCCGCCCCTCACCTGCTTTCACGGGTGACCTGGCTGGATGCCCTGCCCGATCAGTTTTCCGGTGTTGTCCTGGCCAACGAGCTACTCGATGCCATGCCGGCCGATATTGTCGCGTGGCGCGACCCGGCTATCGCCGAACGCTGTGTCGGCATTTCCCCAGAGGGATGTTTCACGTGGATCGAACGACCCGCAACCGGTGCGCTCTTGGCCGCGGCAGAAAAAATTGGCGAGCAATGTCACCTGCCGCCGGGTTTCGAAAGTGAAATCAGTCTGGCGGCGGGCGCCTGGGCGGCAGAATGGGGACATCGCTTGCAGTGCGGTGCGTTGCTATTGATCGACTACGGGTTCCCAAGGCGTGAGTTTTATCACCAGCAACGCGGGCGCGGGACCTTGATGTGCCACTACCGTCATCATGCGCATCCGGATCCGTTTTATCTGCCCGGTTTGCAGGATGTCACGGTCCACGTCGATTTCACGGCGATTATCGCGGCTGCCCATGGTGCCGGCCTGGAGCTTCTTGGCTATACCAGTCAGGGCCAGTTTTTGCTCAATTGCGGCATTCTCGAGTGCCTGGCGGCTCTGCCCCAGGCGACGCCGACATACATCCGGGCGAGCGGAGCGGTGAACAAACTGCTGATGCCGCACGAGATGGGCGAGCTGTTCAAAGTGATCGCCATCGGGCGAAATATCGAAGACAGCCTGTGCGGCTTCAAGAGTGGCGACCAGAGTCACCGTCTCTGATCTTCAGCGTCTGGCCAGCTCGCGGAATTGATTCGGCTGACCAAGAATCAGTCGGCCGAATTCATCGAGCAGCGCATCATCGAGCTGCAGCGGCGAAATGGTGAAAATGGCGCTGCCCAGGCGTTCCAGATTGCGTGTTTCGAGGATTAGGACGCCTTTGTCGAAATCAGCCTTCCAGCGTGCATTGACACTGATTTGAGGCTGAATTTCGAATTCTGCACGTTCGACAAAGCGGCGCTGGTTGCGGAATTCCTTGCAGGTGAACTGCAGGCCGAAATCGAAGAGTTGTGTACGGAAACGCTCGATCGCCAGTCCCTCGCGTTCGACGATGATCGTTCCGGGGCTGCTCAGCGAGTATGAAAAAGTCACCAGTTCGATCAGGGCGCCGTCACCCTGCGATTGCTTGCGGTAATCCGAAAAACCTTCCTGCCAGTTGAGCCGGTTGAGCTTGATCGTATCCAGCAGAACGTATTCGCGCGGGATTTCTGGTTTGACGACATTGAGTTGCTGGACAAAGTCGTGCAGATAGAAAAACAGATAGTTCAATGCCTGGTCGATGGCGACGTTCGAGGACGTGCGCTGGGCCAGGGCGGAATGCAGTTCACGCTGCCGAACATCCGCCTGCTGACGTAGCTGGTCGAGCAGACCGCCGCGCTTTTCCACGGTCAACGCAGCCTGATCGGCTGATTTTGCTTGCGGCTTGGCCGTTGCTGGGGAGGCACTGGTGCGGTTTGGGGCGAGCGCAGGGAAAACCAGTTGCGGATCGCTCATGCCAGCTCTTGACGCAGCAACATGCTCTTGTTGGGCACGTTTCTCGGCAGCATCGAGATCAAATGTCGCAATATCGGCGAGCAATGATGATTCAAATGCGGCGATATCGGTGGTGCGCTCCGTGCTGCGATCCCGTTTGGCCTGGATGGCCCGAAGAATGGCAGAAGAGGTGTCAGGTGCGTCGTGCT
Source organism: Dechloromonas denitrificans (assembly GCF_020510665.1). Classification (NCBI taxonomy): domain Bacteria; kingdom Pseudomonadati; phylum Pseudomonadota; class Betaproteobacteria; order Rhodocyclales; family Azonexaceae; genus Dechloromonas; species Dechloromonas denitrificans. The sequence goes on along the minus strand of NZ_CP075187.1, from coordinate 3,397,066 downwards.
GGCTCATTGCTTTGACAGGTTTTATAACTGTACTAAAGTAGTATTTTCTCCGGATTGGAGCAAGAGCAACATGGATATTTCCTCACTCGGCAGTCTTTCTTCTGCCCTCGCACAAGCCCAGACCGGAGATGCGGTCGGGACGCTGGTGCTCAAGAAAGCGATGGATATTCAGGCGCAAAGTGCCATGCAATTGATTGCTGCACTACCCGATGTGCCGAACAATCCACCGAATCTGGGTAACAGCGTCGATATCAAGGCCTGATTTCGGCCAGCCAGTCCTGCAAGGCGGCGGCAACGAGCGGCCATTCCTTTTCATGGGTGACGGCATGGCCCATGCCGCGGAAAATATGGGCCGGCAATCCATAGGTCTGCCCAGTGGTCTGGACCAGGAAGGCGGGAACCAGTACATCAAGTTCGGCTCCCAGGATCAGCATGGGCGGACGATGCATGGCGTGCAGATTGGGCAGATTGAACATCGACATGTCCCACAGCGCACGGTGCGATTCCGGCTGCATCCGGTCGAGCCAGGCGGCCAGCATGGTTTCGTCGATTTCACCGGCAAACAGCGCTTCGCGCAGGATTTCGGTATCCGGGTAATTGCCGCTCATGATCCGGTTGATGTCCATGAACAATTGCGGTTTCTGGAACATCAGGTGGAATTGTGCGGCAATCAGGCCCTGCGGCGGCACCGAGCAGACCAGTGCGGCGCCCGGTACTTGATGACGCTCAAGGTATTTCTGGACGATGAAGCCGCCCATCGAGTGTCCGACCAGGACCGGCGTTTCGCCCAGCCAGTCGACCACCGTGCCGATGTCGTCGACGTAATCGGTGACCGAATGCCAGTCGATCTGGTCGCGGCCATGGCTGCCACCGTGACCGCGCAGCGACACGGCGTAACAGGGATAGCCGGCCTTGGCGAGAAACGGCATGAAGGTTTCGGTCCACATCCAGCCGCCGGCAAAAGCGCCGTGCACGAAGAGGACGGGCGGACGTTTTGTTTTCTTGGCAGGCAGGCAGGAAAAAACTTCTAGCCCTTCAACGATTTGATTTTTGAGCATGGGAATCCGTTGGGTGAAGCGTGATTAAATGCGACTTTCACCCTGCTGTGCAAGGCAAAATGTTGAAATGGATCTTGACGCTGGTTATCGCGATTTTTCTGCTGGGCATCATCAGCCCGCATCTGGCGCGCTTTATTCGCTTCGGCAAGCTGCCGGGTGATACGGCTTTTCGCTTTAGGGGCCGGACTTACGCTTTTCCGTTTGCTTCGACCCTGATTTTCTCACTGCTGCTCTGGCTGGTTTCCCGCATCATCTGAGAGCGCCTGGACGGCCTTGACCCGTGCCTGATGAATGCGTTCGGGAATGCTCCCCTTATCGCTGCAGGCGGCCGCGATTTTCCCGGCTTCGACCCGGTTGACCGCAGCAAGGGCGTCCAGCAGCCGTTGCGGGCTGTGGTAAGGCCGGTTTTCCCAACCCAGCCGACCGGTGTAGTCACACAGGCAGGTGTCGAGCAATTGCTTGAAACGCTCCGGGCGACGCAGCGCGTCGGTTTTCTCGAAAAGCGTGACGATGGTGCTGGCTTTCAGGTCGGCAGAGCGATGCACGTTGCCGTGGTAGCGCGCCATCAGGAAAGCCAGGTCACGGCAGTCGTTCGGGACCTTGAGGCGAGCGCCCAGTTGTTCGGCCAGGCGAACGCTGCGTTCTTCGTGACCAATGTGGCGCGGCAGGATGTCGGCCGGCGTTTCACCCTTGCCGAGATCGTGGGTCAGCGCCGCATAGCGCACGGCCAGCCCGAAACCGCGCCGGGCCGATTGGTCGATGACCATCAGCGTGTGTATGCCGGTATCGACTTCAGGGTGGTAGTCGGGGCGCTGAGGCACACCGAACAGCTTGTCGAGTTCCGGCATCAGGCGCAGCAGCGCACCACACTCGCGCAGCACTTCGAACATGCGCGATGGCTGGTCTTCCATCAGGCCTTTGGCCACTTCCTGCCAGACACGTTCGGCAACAAGGTGATCGACCTCGCCGCAATCGACCATCTGGCGCATCAGCCCCATTGTTTCCGGGGCAACGCTAAAGTCGCTGAAACGAGCGGCAAAACGGGCAATGCGCAGGATGCGTACCGGATCTTCGGCAAAAGCCGGACCGACATGGCGCAGGATTTTGGCCGCCAAGTCGCGTTGACCGTGAAAAGGGTCGACCAACTGGCCATCATCGCCCTTGGCCATGGCATTGATCGTCAGATCGCGCCGGGCGAGATCTTCTTCAAGCGTGACATCGGCCGCCGCGTGGAAGGTGAAACCGTGGTAACCGTGACCGGACTTGCGTTCGGTGCGGGCCAGTGCGTACTCCTCCTGCGTTTTGGGATGGAGAAACACCGGGAAATCCTTGCCGACCGGACGGAAACCATGGGCCTGCATGGTTTCCGGGGTGGCGCCGACGACGACGTAATCGCGGTCGGCATTGGCCCGTCCGAGCAATTCGTCGCGGACAGCGCCGCCGACGATGTAAATCTGCACGGTCGGGCCGGCGGGCTTAGCGCCCGGCGCGGAAGCGGAAGCTGTCGAGCTTGCCCTTCGGCGTGTTGAGCGCGATGTAGGACGGGGCGATGGCTTCGAGGGCCGTCGGCTGCCAGTGGGCCAATACCGTGGCACCCGGCTGGCCGACGCTGTCGACCTGCATCGAGCGCAGGTTGTCCGGCGAAAGCAGCGGATTCGGTGCCAGCCACATCAACCCGGCCTGCAGATAGGCCCAGCCTTCCGACAGGGGCAGAATGGTGGCATTGCTGCCAGTCAGCTCAGCGGTGTAGTCCACCAGTTCGCGTAGCGTGTAAACCTTGGGGCCGACCAGTTCGTAGGTCTGGCCGAAAGTGGCTTCGTCGCTCAGGCTGTCGACGAAAGCATCGGCTACGTCTGCCGCCCAGACAGGCTGGAAGCGGGCATGGCCGAAACCGAGCGGGAAGATCGGCAGCTTCTTCAGGGCGGAAGCAAAGGTGTTCAGGAAGGAGTCGCCGAGGCCGAAAATGACCGACGGACGGAAAACCGTGACATCGAGTTCGTTCTTGGCGGCGAGCACGAGGGCTTCACCATCACCCTTGGAGCAGAGGTATTCGGACGGGCCTTTCGAGTCGGCCTGCAGGGCGCTCATGTGCACCAGACGACGGACGCCGGCTGTTTTGCAGGCCGCAATGATTTTCTTCGGCAGTTCGACGTGCGCCTGTGCGAAGTCGCGGCTGTACGGCAGCTGGACGTCACGGCTGTGCAGGATGCCGACCAGGTTGATCACGGCATCCTGACCCTGCATCAACGCGGCCAGCGTTTGCTCGCAGTGGATGTTGGCTTCCGGCATCTCGATGTTCGGCTGGATGATCAGCGCCTTGGTGCGCTCGCGACGACGGGTCGGAATCGTGACTTCGATACCGCGTTGCGACAGGCGATTGGCGATATAGGTACCGATGAATCCGCTACCCCCCAGCAACAAGACTTTTTTGATGGCCATCTGGAACCCCGAAGTCGAAACTCGAAAAACTTGAATTTTAAGGCAAATCTGCGTCTTTTGGCGCATCCGATGTGCGCGCGCCGACGACACCCAGCCGGGCTTTCAGCGAATCCGGCTTGCCATTGAACAGGGCCGAGTAATAAACCGCATTGCTCATGACTTTCTTGACGTAGTCGCGTGTTTCGCTGAACGGGATGGTTTCGGCATAGATTGCCCCTTCCAGCGGACGCTCGGCGCGCCATTTCTTGGCCCGGCCCGGCCCGGCGTTATAGGCGGCAGAAGCCAGTACCGGGTGATTGTCGAGGTTTTCCATGACCAGGCGCATGTAGCTGGTGCCGAGCAGGACGTTGGTTTGCGTGTCGTGCACCTGGCTGTGGTTGTACTCGCGCAGGCCAATTTTCTTGGCCACCCATTTGGCGGTTGCCGGCATCAACTGCATCAGCCCGGAGGCGCCGACATTCGATTTTGCACTGGTAATAAAGCGGCTTTCCTGGCGCATCAGACCGTACACCCAGGCATCATCGAGCGATTGATTCTGGGCTGCCGGCCGGACATGCTCGCCGTAAGGTGCGAGGAAGCGCAGGCTGTAATCGTGTTCGTTCTTGGTCCGGTCGGCGGTGTTGATCGCCCGGTCCCAGATCTGGTTACGCTTGGCCAGGTCGGCGGCGGCGAGCAGTTCGCGATCATCCATGCCGCGCAGCGACCAGTTCCATTCCTTGACGGCTTCTGTTCGCATGTCGAGCCGGAAAAACGCGAGAGCCCGGCGAATGCCCGGATTTTCCCGCGCTGTTTTTTGTTCTTCGCTGGTTGGCGGTTTGGCCTTGGGCGGTGGCATGACGCTACGACCCAGTTCCTCATCGGCCAGATTGCCGTAGAAATTGGACTGGCCGGCAATCTTTTCGAACAAGGCATCGGCATCCGTCGTCCGGCCACCGGCTTTCTGGGCGCGGCCCAGCCAGTAGATCCATTCGGGTCTGGCCGCCAGTTCGGGCGGCATCGATTCAATGGTTTTCAGGACGGTGCCCCATTCCTGGGCGCGCAGTGCAGCACGTACCTTCCATTGGTAAGCATCTTCGGAAAGCGTCGTCTTGCCGGCGGCATTGAACCAGGCCACGGCTTCCGGCATGTGTTTCTTGGCGGCCTGCAGGCCGATCTGACCCCAGGCCCACTGCTTTTCAGAGTCCTGCATCTTGCCCTTGAGCTTGTCGAGCTCGTCGGCTGCGGCACGTGGGTCGTTGGCTGCCATCCGTTGAATGGCGATGGCTGCCAGTTCGCGCCCTGCCCGGCTCGACGCCCAGTTGCCTGGCTGGCGGACGAGATAGCCCATCGAATTGCTGATCGCACTGTCGAGCGCCCGACTCTCCGGGAGCTGGCTGTCCGGCAGGTAATTCAGCGTGGTCTTGGCCCAGCCCGGGCGGTTGGCCTCGATCTGGCGACGGGCGCGTTGCCAGACATCGTCGCTGCTCATGCGTTGGCCGCTGACCAGTGCGTCGATCACCGGACGACATGGTTCCGGCGGCTCAAGCTGGGTCAGCCAGAGTTTTGCGGCTTCATCGAGAACGGTTTTGTCGTCACGCGCCAGACGGGCTTGCTGGTTGATGCAAACGACGTCCGGTTCCGGGGCGATCAGGCGGGCGTATTCCGTTTCCACCTCGTTCCACGTGGAACGCTTGGCCAGCCAGCGAATCCAGTCGACGCGCAGCTTTTCGGCGACATAGCTTTTCTCGTTGCGCTCGAAGAAGGTGCGCATCGCACTGGCGTCGCCCTGATCCATCCACATGCGCAGACGGTAACTTTCGACGTAAGGCGCCAGTTCGTGATTGCCGAGTTGGGCGGTTGCGCGCTCCAGCTTGTTGCGGTCGCCAGCCCGGAAGGCGTCACGGGCGGTGAGGAAGGCGAGGTCGCGGCTGTCCTGCGCGAAAAGAGGGAAGGAAAGGGACAGGCTTAAAACGAGAAGGCGAAACTTCATGCTAGATTTGACGAATGAGTGAGCTGATCGAGGATAACACGGGCTGGCGGCGGGCGTTGCGGCGCGAGATGGTGGCGCGCCGGTCGGCCATGCCGCCAGCCCGTCATGCGGCCTTGTCGGCCGAGATTGTCGGGCATTTGCTGAGCGGGCTGCCGGCGCCTCGGATTGCCGCATTTTGCTGGCCGATCAAACACGAACCGGATGTGCGGGCGATTGCCGAGCCCTGGGCAAAGCGAGGCGTACATCTGGCTTTACCGGTTGTCGTCGCCGAGGCCAAACCGCTGGCATTTCGCTTGTGGACCGCGACAACGCAGCTCAGTCCTGACCGTTACGGGATTCCGACGCCGCAGGATGGCGAATTTGTCCATCCGGACCTGATTTTGCTGCCACTTAATGGCTTCGATGCTGCAGGTTATCGGCTCGGTTATGGCGGTGGCTATTTTGACCGGACGCTGGCTGCGCTTGAGCCGCGCCCGTTGGCGGTCGGCGTCGGTTTCGAGATCAACCGGCTGGACAGCATCCGGCCGGAAATACACGATCAGCGTCTCGACTGGATCGTCACCGAAAACGGCATTTTCAGTCCGTCGACCGCCGGATGCTGAACAGGCCGAGGGCGAAGAGCAGCGAAACAAGCATCGCCAGCAAAGCCTGGCGCAGATCGTAAAGCCCTGTGCGCATGGCCAGTTCGATGGCGTTGCCGTGTTGCAGGGCGAGCAGCATTGCGGCCAGTGAGATGGCCAACCAGGCCCGACGACGTGTGCTGCCCTGCCCTTTGAGCAGGAAAAGTTCGGTCGCAATCCAGGCCGCACTGGTTTGTGCAACGGCGGCCAGTAACAGGGCAAAAACAGCGAGCGTGTAGGGATTCATCGTGCGGTGCAGGCTTGTTTGAAACGCCGCAGGGCTTCTTCGAGCGTGCTGCGCGGACAGCCGAAATTCAACCTGAGCCAGCCGGGAGCGCCAAAATCGGCGCCATCCGACAAACCGAGGCCGTGTGCTTCAAAGTGGGCGGCCGCTTGAGCCAGTCCGAGTGAGCGCACGTCGATCCAGGCCAGGTAAGTGGCTTCGACGTGACTCATTTTGATGCCCGGAATGGCGTTGACCGCAGCTTCCAGTAAATCGCGATTGCCGGCCAGATAGGCGATCAGCTCGTGATGCCACTCGGTGCAGTCACGATAGGCCGCTTCGCAGGCGGCCAGACCGAGCACATTGACGTGCGGCACGATGCCATCCATGGCGCGCAGGAAACGGCGGCGCAGGCCGGCATCCGGAATGACGGCAAAAGCGCAGCCGAGGCCGGGAATATTGAAGGTTTTCGACGGGGCCATCAGCGTGATACTGCGCTTGGCCGCATCGGGCGACAGACTGGCGAAGGGGATGTGGTGCTTGTCGGCGTCGAGAATCAGGCCGCAGTGGATTTCATCCGAACAGACGATCAGGTCGCGTGCCTCGGCAAACGCCGCGAGATCGAGCAGTTCCTCCCGGCTCCAGCAACGGCCGACCGGGTTGTGCGGATGGCAGAGCAGGAAAAGGCGGGTTGCTGCGGTCGACGCCTCGCTCAGGGCATTTTTGTCCCAATGCCAGCGCCCGTCGGTTTGGGCCAGATCGACCCGGTTGAGTACGCGTCCGGACAATTTCGGGGCCGACAGGAAGGGCGGATAAATCGGCGTGGCAGTCAGCACTTCGCCATCGATCGCACGACAGGCAATGTTCAGCCCGCTGACCAGACCCGGCAGCCAAACGATCCAGTCAGCTTCCACTTGCCATTGATACTCGCTCACAAGGTGAGTGAGTACTGACTCTGTGAGCGATGTCGGCGCATGACCATAGCCAAAGACAGCATGCGTCAGACGTTCTTGCAGCGCCTCAAGCACCGCGGGCGGCGCTGCAAAATCCATATCGGCAACCCACAGGGGCAGGATGTCGCGACCGGCGTACTTGCTCCATTTAATGGAGCCGGAAGCTTGCCGGTCGATGATGCGGTCGAAAATACTCAAACTTCGAGGTGCTGATAAAGAGCGGTGGACAGATAGCGTTCGCCGAATGACGGAATGATCACGACGATCAGCTTGCCGGCATTTTCTGGGCGTTTGGCCAGTTCGAGTGCCGCCCAGGTGGCTGCGCCGGAAGAAATGCCGACCAGCAGGCCTTCTTCGGTTGCCATTTGGCGTGCCGTGGCAAAGGCATCTTCATTCTTGACGCGAATGACTTCATCGTAGGCGGCCGTGTTCAGCACGCCCGGCACGAAGCCGGCGCCAATCCCCTGAATCGGGTGTGGTCCCTTGGCGCCGCCGGACAGTACCGGTGAAGCGTCCGGCTCGACGGCAACGATCTTGACGCCCGGTTTCCGTGCCTTGAGCACTTCGCCGACGCCGGTTATTGTGCCGCCCGTGCCGACGCCGGCAACAAAGATATCCACCTGGCCATCGGTATCGCGCCAGATTTCTTCAGCCGTCGTGCTGCGGTGAACCGCCGGATTGGCCGGGTTTTCAAATTGCTGCGGAATGAAGTAGCGCGCATCGGCAGCGGCCAGTTCTTCGGCTTTCTTGATTGCGCCGCCCATGCCTTCGGGGCCCGGCGTCAGAATCAGCTCGGCGCCGTAGGCCTTGAGCAGCAGCTTGCGCTCGCGGCTCATTGTTTCCGGCATGACAAAGGCGCACTTGATGCCGCGTGAGGCGCAGACCATGGCCAGGCCGATGCCGGTATTGCCCGAGGTTGGCTCAAGGACGACGGTGTCCGGCCCGATTTTGCCGGCCAGTTGTGCTGCGTCGAGCATGGCAACGGCGATCCGGTCCTTGACGCTGTGGCCGGGGTTGAAAAATTCGAGCTTGGCAGCAATGGTGGCACCGTTGCCGGCGTTCAGGTGATTGATGCGAACCAGCGGGGTATTGCCGACCAGTTCAGTGATGTTGTTGGCGATTTTCATGGTGGCTCCAGAGTTCAGTCGCGCAGATTGTAGGCGAGTCCATCGGGCTTGTGGGTAGAAACGCAGTCACGGGCGGCATTCCCGAAAAGAATGCACTGCCCTAGCCGCGCTCCGCTTGCCCGGGCGATTTCAAGATCTTCCCGCGTGTCCAGCTGATCGACGTGAATCAGTGCCCCTGCGGGAAAGGATGGGGTGCCGAGCGTTGTAACCAGATATTTGACGATATCCGGCGCAAACAATTCCGGATGCTCGCCCTGGCTTGAGAACGCAATCCGATAGCCGCGCTCGCGGTAATTTTCAACCGCTGCGGCGAATCGGGCATCATCCGGATGAATGCCGGTTTTCAGCTCCAGAACGATGTCGACCGGGGCAAGCCCGCAGCATTTGAGGATGGTTTCGAAAACCAGCCCGTGCTGGCTGGGAACGGCCAGCAAATGGCGGGGATGGACAGACAGCTGCAAGTAGCCGCCGGCGTGGCGGTGCTGGGCGAGGAAATTCAGGGCATGTACGGTGCGGCACAGGCGGTCGAAATGCACGACCGCCTCATCCGACGTGCAACGCTGGTACGCAGCGTCGCTGTCCAGAGCCTCTCCGACTTCGTTCTCGGCGGCGAGCAAGGCCTGGTGGCCGACGACTCGCCCGGTTTGCAGATTGACGATAGGCTGGAACAGCGAACGCAGGCGCAGCCCATCATGCCAGGCGGCGGCCCGTCCTTCCTCAAGATAAAGCGTGCTTTCGCCAACGGCATTGTTGCGGTTGAAATAGTGGATCAAGTCGATCAGCGGCATGTTGCTCTCCTGCGCTATTTCTTCAGATAAATCTGATCGAAGCTGCCGCCATCGGCAAAGTGGGTCTTTTGTGCCTTCTGCCAGCCGCCGAAGGTGTCGTCGATGGTCACCAGCTTGATCTTCGGGAACTGGGCCGCATACTTCGCCGCCACCTTGGCATCACGCGGCCGGTAGTAATGTTTGGCGGCGATGTTCTGGCCTTCTTCGGAGTACAGATAGTCGAGGTAAGCCTGGGCCGTCAGGCGCGTGCCGCGCTTTTCAACGACTTTGTCGACGACTGCTACCGGCGGCTCGGCGAGGATGGAGAGACTGGGCGCGACGATTTCGAATTTGTCCTTGCCGATCTCGTTGACCGCCAGCTGCGCCTCGTTTTCCCAGGCAATCAGTACGTCGCCCAGGCCGCGTTCGACGAAGGTGGTCGTCGAGCCACGAGCGCCGGAATCGAGTACCGGTACATTCTTGAAAATGGCCTTGAGCAATTCGGCCGCCTTCTGTTCGTTGCCGCCCGGCTGCTTCAGCGCCCAGGCCCAAGCTGCCAGATAATTCCAGCGGGCGCCGCCCGAAGTTTTCGGGTTCGGGGTGATCACGCCGACGCCCGGCTTGGCCAGGTCGCCCCAGTCCTTGATCGCTTTCGGATTGCCTTTGCGGACGAGGAAGACGATGGTCGAGGTGTAAGGCGAGGAGTTGTTCGGAAAGCGCTTCTGCCAGTCGGGCGGAATCAGCTTGCGTTCGACCAGTGCGTCGATATCGTAAGCCAGCGCCAAGGTGACGACATCGGCTTCCAACCCGTCGCGCACGGCCATTGCCTGTTTGCCCGAGCCGCCGTGCGACTGGCGGAAATTGATCTGCTGGCCGGTCTTGCCCTGCCAGTGCTTGCCGAAGGCAGCGTTGAAGTCCTTGTACAGCTCGCGGGTCGGGTCGTAGGACACATTGAGCAGCGAGGTCTGGGCAAAGGCGCTGCTCAGGGCGAATACTGCGGTCAACGCCGCAGAAAGAATGATTTTGCGCATGAAAAACTCCAGTCATGGGGCCGAAATGGCGATGACTGGAGTTTAGGTAGTGCGCTTTATTCTGTGAAAGAATTGATTTTCACAAAATTATAACCAAATAGAATTAACCAAGAAAAAGCTTGTAAGCCGGGTTTTTGCTCTCGTCCCAATGGGCGTAGCCGAGGTTCTTCAGGAACTCCCGGAATTGACCCATTTCGCCCGGCGGCACCTGCATGCCGACCAATACCCGGCCATAGTCGGCGCCGTGGTTGCGATAGTGGAACAGGCTGATATTCCAGCCGGCACTCATCTGGGTCAGGAAATTCATCAGCGCGCCCGGCTTTTCGGGGAATTCGAAGCGGTAGACCAACTCGCTCATGCCCTGTTCGCAGACCTGCGGGGCGTGACCGCCGACCATGTGGCGAATGTGGTTCTTGGCGATTTCGTCGTCGGTCAGATCGATGGTCGGGTAGCCGTGCTTGCTCAGTTGCTCGACCAGCTTGGTCGATTCGTTGCGGTCAACGACCTGCAAACCGACAAAAACGTGGGCTTCGCTGGCCGTGTGATAGCGGTAGTTGAATTCGGTGACGTTGCGCTTGCCGATCAGGCCGAGGAATTTTTTATAGGCGCCCGGCTTCTCCGGCAGCGTCACGGCGAGCACGGCTTCGCGGCGTTCGCCGACTTCAGCCCGCTCGGCGACGAAGCGCAGACGGTCGAAATTCATGTTGGCACCGGAGGTCACGGCGATCAGGTTCTTGTCTTTCAGCTTGTGCTGGCGGGCGTATTCCTTGGCCCCGGCGACAGCGAGCGCACCCGCCGGTTCGAGAATCGAGCGGGTGTCTTCGAAAACATCCTTGATCGCCGCGCAGATGGCATCGGTATCGACCAGGATCACTTCATCGAGGTATTCCTTGCACAGTCGGAAGGTTTCCTCGCCGACGAATTTGACGGCGGTGCCATCGGCAAACAGGCCAACCTGGTCGAGCCGGACGCGCTTGCCGGCAGCCAGCGATTGCTTCATGGCGTCGGCATCGAAGGTTTCAACGCCGATCACCTTGATTTCCGGACGCAGGCGCTTGATATAGGCCGCAACGCCCGCCGCCAGGCCGCCGCCGCCGATGGCGCAGAAAATGGCCGTGATCGGCCCATTGTGGCGCGAATGCTGGCGCAGGATTTCCATCGCCACGGTACCTTGGCCGGCGATGACTTCCGGGTCGTCAAAGGGGTGAACGAAGGTCAGTTTCTCGCTTTTTTCCAGTTCGACCGCGTGGGCATAGGCTTCGTCGAAAGAGTCGCCGTGCAGCACGACTTCGCCACCGCGTGACTTGACCGCGTCGATCTTGATGCCCGGTGTCGAGGTCGGCATGACGATCACGGCCCGGCAGCCCAATTTGCTGGCTGACAGTGCGACACCCTGGGCATGGTTGCCGGCCGAGGCGCAGATCACGCCGCGCTTCAGCTTTTCGGCAGAAAGGCTGGAAATCTTGTTGTAGGCACCGCGCAGCTTGAAGGAGAAAACCGGCTGCATGTCCTCGCGCTTGAGAATGATCTTGTTGCCGACCCGGCCAGAAAGGTTGTTGGCCAGTTCGAGCGGCGTTTCGATTGCCACGTCGTAAACCTGAGCATTCAGAACTTTTTCAAGGTAGTCGGGGACGGCATGCATGGTGGATTTCCGGTAAGGCAAAAGACGAAATCTAGCAGCTTAGGGGCGCCTTTGTCTTTCCAGGCATTGCGGGGCAAGGGTCTTCAGCGCAGAATTGGCGAAAAAACAGGTCTTTCAGGGAGAAGTAATGTTGTCGGAAAAGCTTGCTACGCGGGTGAGTGCGGTGGTTGCTGCCGTTTGTGCGATTGCTTTCGCAGCAGTTGCCTTGTTTTCATTGCTCACCTTCTCGAAAGCGGAGCGAGCCAGTGCGGAAGAGGCTGCCCGGGGTCAGGTATCGGCGGTCGTCGATCTGCTTGAGCTGACCTCAAAAAGTCACGAGGCGGCGGGCATGAAACGCTTGGGCGTGCTCAAGACCATGCTGGGTGACACGCTGAAAGCCGCTGATGTTTCGACCGAAAAGGACGCTTTCGGCCTGCCGGTTTTCCGGGTTGCCGGCGAAGTGGTCAATGCCAATGAGCGTTTGATGGCTCGCTGGAAGGAGATTCTGATTGCCGAACCTGCGCTGCTGCTCCTGAATAGTCAGGGAGAGATGGTGCGCGTTGCCACCTTGCTCAAGGACAAGGAGGGCAAGAGCATGGTTGGCAAGCCGATTGCAGCCAATGCGCCGGAAACCCTGACGGTTTTGGAGGGCAAGGAATGGTCGGGCGTTGTCCAGCGTGGCGGAAAGTTTTATGTCAGCGCATTTTTGCCGCTCAAAAACGCCCAGGGCAAGGTGTTGGGGGCCTGGTCGGTGCGCAGCGATGTCAGCGAAGACATGGGGCGCCTGAATGAAACGCTGAAAAAAATGAAATTCGGCGATACTGGTTACCCGTACGCGATCAAGATCGAAAAAAATACGGATGACAGCTTCCTGACCTTGCATCCCAAGCTGGAGGGCAAGACGGCGCGCGAAGTTCAGGGACCTTTGCCGATGCTGGCGGCGCGAATGTCCGCCAAGGATGAAGGGACCATCGTTTATCCCTATAACGACGAAACAGGCCGGGAGCGCGAAAAAATCGTCGTCTTCAAACGTTCGCCGAGTTGGGGTTGGACGGTCGCCGGGGGAACCTGGATCGATGAATACAACAAGAATGCAAGCTCGATTCGCCTGCAACTGGGGTTTGCCTGTTTGCTGGGGGCCGTGCTTTGTGCTCTTGCCGCCTGGTTTGCGGCCACACGGGGCCTGGCCGGCGTGCAGCCGGTGGTTGAGGGCGTTCGTCGCATGGGGGCGGGGGATTTTTCCCAGCCGATTCCGAGCGCCAGTTGCGAAATCGGCATCATTGCACACGAGGCAAATACTGCGCGCGACAACATCGGTCGCTTGATTGGCAATATTTCAAGCGCCTCGGCCACCGCCTTCTCTTCTGCCAAGTCGCTCGAACAGGCTGCGTTGGCAGCCACCTCTTCCGCCGATGAGCAATCCGCCTCGGCGGCTGAACTGGCGACGGCAATCGAACAGCTTTCGGAAAGCATTTCGCATACGGCGAATCAGACCCGGCAATCGGCCAATGCGGCAGGTGAAACCCTTGCGCTGGCCCAGCAGGGTACTTCTGCGGCGAATTCGGTCTCTGCCGAAATGCACAAGATCGCCCAGGAAACGGCTAGTGCCGAGGCCTTGATGGCTCAGCTGGCGGTCAATGCCAGCGAAATCGCCGGCATGGCCAGTTCGATTTCGGAATTGGCCGATCAGACCAATCTGCTGGCACTCAATGCGGCCATTGAAGCTGCGCGGGCCGGTGAGGCCGGGCGGGGTTTTGCCGTGGTGGCCGACGAGGTGCGCAAATTGGCCGAGAAGTCGACGCAATTCACCAATCGTATTGCCCAGACGGTTTCTGCCACTTCGTCCGGCACGGCCCGTGCGGCCGAAGCCGCCAAGCAGATCGCTCAGCAGGCCCAGGAGGCCCGACGTCTGGCGGCCGATGCTGAAACAGCACTGGGGGCGATTGCCGAAGCAGGTCGGCGCTCGGTTGAGGCATCGACCGAGATCGCCAGTGCGGCACAACAGCAAGGTGCAACCAGCCACACCATTTCCCAGGCGGTTGAACGGATTGCCGAAGGTGCCGAGTTGAATTCGAACCAGGCCAGGCAGTTGCTCGGAGAAGTCCGGGCGCTTGAAGGTGTGGCACGGGGTCTGGAACAGAGTGCGGCCAGCTTCCGGACTTGAGCCTGCTTGAATTTGATCCGGTGTATGGTCTGTGGGGGCTTGGCCTCTACAGTTTTCTGGCTGCGACGCTATTGCCCGGAGGTTCGGAAGTCGCGTTGTTTGCGTTGCTGCGTCTCCAGCCGGAATCGTTTTTTGCCGCTTTAGCCGTGTCGACCGCAGGCAACACGCTGGGCGGCATGTTTTCCTGGGGTTGCGGGCGCTACCTGCCACGTTGGCAACGCCTGGAGTCGCTGCCGGCCAAGGCATGGGTCGAGCGCTGGGGAAGCCCCCTGCTGCTCTTCTCGTGGTTGCCGCTGATTGGCGATGCCCTGTGCATCGCGGCCGGCTGGTTGCGCTTGCACTGGGCGGCCTGCTGCCTGTTCATGGCGCTGGGCAAATTTGTCCGTTACTGGCTGGTGGCCCAGGGCGCCATCGGTCTCTGAACGAAGGTTGAGCATTCCCCATTTGCCGGTCAAATTGGCCGGTTTGCAGGGAAAGCTGAACTTTGCCCGGCCGGACCAGTCCACCTGTGCCGGCATGTTGCGTTGCAATACGCTAAAATCCACCTTTTGACGGACCTCCGGCTGCTCCCATGACTGCCCGCCTGCGCGAAATCCCCTACAACTACACCTCGTTTTCCGATCGCGAGATCGTCATCCGCCTGCTTGGCGCCGATAACTGGGCAATTCTCGACGAGCTTCGCGTCGAGCGCGTTACCGGGCGTTCGGCACGCATGCTTTACGAGGTGCTGGGCGACATCTGGGTCGTGCAGCGCAACCCGTATCTCGAAGACGACCTGCTTGATAACCAGGAGCGCCGCAATGCGCTGGTCAATGCCCTGCGCCATCGCCTGACCGAGGTCGAGAAGCGCCGGGCAGAAAGCGAGACGGAGGACCCCGAGCGGGCTGCCAAGGTCAAGCGTCTGGTTGCCGCTGCACAGGCTGCGGTCGACCGCTTCGCAGCACGGTTTTCCGAAACCTATGATCTGCGCCGCAAGGTCCAGAAGATTCTCGGCAAGCACACGCGCAAGGACAATATCGCCTTTGATGGCCTGGCTCGCGTTTCGCACGTCACCGATGCGACCGACTGGCGTGTCGAATACCCCTTCGTCGTCCTCTACCCGGATACCGAGGAAGAGATCGGTCACCTTGTGCGCGGCTGTTTCGAAGCCGGCCTGACCATCATCCCGCGTGGCGGCGGCACCGGCTATACCGGCGGCGCCGTGCCGCTGACGCCGTATTCGGCGGTGATCAATACCGAAAAGCTGATCGACATGAGTCCGGTCGAGAACATCGTTCTCCCGGGGCATACGGAAGCCTACGCCACCATCCGCACCGGTGCCGGTGTCGTGACCGACCGCGTTTCCGAAGCTGCCTCGCTGGCCGGCCGCGTTTTCGCGGTCGACCCGACTTCGGCCTCGGCTTCCTGTATCGGCGGCAACATCGCGATGAACGCCGGCGGCAAGAAGGCCGTGCTGTGGGGCACCGCGCTCGACAATCTGGCCTGGTGGAAGATGGTCGATCCGGACGGCAACTGGCTGGAGGTCGAACGCCTCAACCACAACTACGGCAAGATCCACGAGCAGGAATTGGTCGAATTCCGCCTCAAGCGCTTTGATCCGAGCGGCAAGAAGCTGCTGAGCGAAGAAGTCCTCAGCATGCCCGGTGCCGCTTGCCGCAAGGTCGGCCTGGGCAAGGACGTGACCGACAAGTTCCTCGGCGGCGTGCCGGGCGTGCAGAAGGAAGGGACCGACGGCATCATCGTCGCGGCGCGCTGGGTACTGCACAAGATGCCGCCGATCTCGCGCACTGTTTGCCTCGAATTCTTCGGCCAGGTCCGTGAGGCCGTGCCGGCGATTGTTGAAATCACCGATTACTTCAAGCCGGGCGGTGCCGGCCATGCCGCCGGTGTCCAGCTGGCGGGTCTCGAACACCTCGACGAGCGCTACGTGAAGGCCGTCGGCTACGCGACCAAGGCCAAACGCCACGGCCGTCCGAAGATGGTCCTGATCGGCGACATCGTCGGTCACGACGAAGCCGAGGTGATGAAGGCCGCTTCCGAAGTTGTACGCATGTGCAATCTGCGTGCTGCCGAGGGCTTTATCGCGGTCGACGCTGAAACACGCAAGAAATTCTGGCTCGATCGTTCGCGCACCGCCGCCATTTCGCGCCACACCAACGCCTTCAAGGTCAATGAAGACGTGGTTATTCCGCTGCCGCGCATGGGCGAGTACTGCGACGGCATCGAGCGCATCAACATCGAGCTGTCCACGCAGAACAAGCTGGCGCTGTGCGATGCCCTGAGCCAACTCCTCGAAGGCGAATTGCCGCTGCACGAAGGCGATGCCAATGTCGACAAGGCCGTGCTGATCGGCGATCGCCGCCAGGCTGCATTGGATTATGTAGCTTCGGTCCGTCGCCGCTGGGCCTGGCTGCTGGCCAATCTGGACATGCCGCTGGCCGACGCCGAGGCTCAGTTTGCCGACTATGGCGTGGTGGCTGGAGAATTGACCAACAAGGCGGCCAATCCGGTGCTTTTCCACCGCATGCAGGATTTTTCGGTCCGCACCTCGTGGAAGCAGGAACTGAAGGCTCGCCTGTCCAAGATTTTTGATGGCAGCGTTTATCGTCCGATCCTTGAGCGTATCGAAGCGATCCACAAGGAAGTGCTGCGCGGCCGCGTTTTCGTCGCCCTGCACATGCACGCCGGCGACGGCAACGTGCATACCAACATCCCGGTCAATTCCGACAACTACGAGATGCTGCAGACGGCGCACAAGGCGGTCGAACGCATCATGCACCTGGCGCGCGGTCTGGACGGTGTGATTTCCGGCGAGCACGGCATCGGCATCACCAAGCTTGAATTCCTCTCCGACGAGGAAATCGGCCCCTTCCGCGCCTACAAGCAGAAGGTCGACCCGGAAGGCCGTTTCAACAAGGGCAAGCTGATGCCCGGTGGCGACATGGGCAATGCCTACACGCCGTCGTTCAGCTTGCTTGGCACCGAGTCGCTGATCATGGAGCAGTCCGAGATCGGCAAGATTTCGGACATGGTCAAGAACTGCCTGCGTTGCGGCAAATGTAAGCCGGTCTGCTCGACCCACGTGCCGCGCGCCAACCTGCTCTACAGCCCGCGCAACAAGATTCTCGGTACCTCGCTGCTGGTCGAGGCCTTCCTGTACGAGGAACAGACACGGCGCGGCATTTCGCTCAAGCATTTCGACGAATTCAACGATGTTGCCGACCATTGCACGGTCTGTCATCGTTGCGTCAAGCCTTGCCCGGTCGACATCGATTTTGGCGATGTTTCCGTGGCGATGCGCAATTTCCTGCGCAAACAGGACAAGAAGCGCTTCAGCCCCGGTACCGCGGCGGCGATGACTTATCTGAATCTGAAGGACCCGGCGACCATCAAGCTGATGCGCGGCGTGATGATGGACTTCGGTTTCAAGGCCCAGCGTCTGGCCCACAAGGCGGCCAAGGCGATTGGCCTGGTCCAGGATACCCGGGCGCATCCGCCGGCCACAGTGGGCGCGCCGACGGTCAAGACGCAGGTCATCCACTTCCTCAACCGGCCGATGCCGGGCAACCTGCCGAAGCGGACTTCACGCGCCTTGCTTGATATCGAGGATGACAAGGTTATTCCGGTCATCCGCAATCCCAAGGTGGCGAGCGGCGATTCGGAAGCAGTCTTCTACTTCCCGGGCTGCGGCTCGGAGCGTCTGTTCTCGCAGGTCGGTCTGGCCACGCAGGCGATGCTTTACGAAACGGGTGCCACGACGGTGCTGCCGCCGGGCTACCTGTGCTGCGGCTACCCGCAGAACGCTTCCGGCGATGCAGACAAGGGGCAGAAGATCACGACGGACAACCGCGTGTTGTTCCATCGCGTCGCCAATACGCTGAACTACCTTGATATCAAGACGGTGATTGTTTCATGTGGAACATGCATGGATCAGTTGCAGAAGTACCAGTTTGAAAAGATCTTCCCCGGTTGCCGCCTGCTCGACATCCACGAATACCTGATGGAAAAGGGCGTCAAGCTGGAGGGGGTGAATGGTACGCGTTACATGTACCACGATCCCTGCCATACCCCGATGAAGGCCTACAACCCGCTCGCCGTGACCAAGTCGCTGATGGGCCAGGAAGTGCCGCTGACCGATCGATGCTGTGGTGATTCCGGTTCCTTCGCCTATTCACGGCCGGATATTGCGACCCAGGTGAAGTTCCGCAAGCAGCAGGAAATTGAAAGCGGTGCCGAGAAGCTGCGGGCTGATGGCTTTAGCGGTGAGGTCAAGATTCTGACATCCTGTCCGGCCTGCCTGCAGGGGCTGTCGCGTTACGATGACGATGCCAGTACCAAGGCGGATTACATCGTGGTCGAGATGGCCAAGCATCTGCTGGGTGAAAACTGGGCTGCACAATATGTCGATCGCGCCAATAACGGCGGGATTGAGCGCGTTTTGCTGTGATTCTGGCCTGGATTTCGCGGTCGACCGTGCAATCCAGGCATTTTCCGGTTCAACTTGCGATATTGGCCAGACGGTGTAATTCTGTTGGAATGACCGGAGTGATTTGACGTGAACACCAGCAACGGCACCTGTGAACTGTGCAACAACCCTGGCGGGGAAATTCTCTGGCAATCTCCTGCGTGCCGGATTGTGCGCGTTGCCGATGCGAACTTCCCGGGATTCTGCCGGGTTATCTGGGGCCGGCACGTACGGGAAATGAGCGATCTGGGCAGCGCCGATCAGCGCTATCTGATGGCGGTTGTCTTGCAGGTCGAAAAAGTCGTGCGTGACCTGTTCTCCCCGGACAAGATCAATCTGGCCAGTTTCGGCAATGTCGTGCCGCATTTGCATTGGCACATCATTCCTCGCTGGCAGGATGACCGGAACTTCCCCGAACCCATCTGGGGGCTGGTCCAGCGGGAAAGTACAACTGCCCGGCCAGAAATCAGCAATCAACGCATCACTGCCGCACTGGATGCTGCGCTGGCTGATTTGCCGTATATCCCGGAGGCATCATAGACAGCCGGTTCTCGACCCCTCTCGTCATTCGCGATCAGCAGGCCGGACAGGATTACCTTTCCCGCCTGCCATTGAGCAATCTGGTCATGGCCGAGCAGCAGCTGGTCGAGTTTCTCGATGCCCTGCTGACCCAGCCGCCTGCTCCCGATTGCCTGCTGGCTTTGCTCGAACAGGCCCGTCCGCCGATGTGCTATGTCGAGGAAGAGTTGGCTCGCCGCTATCAGAACAAGCCCCTGATCCTTGCGGATGACGAAGCGGCCGTGTTTGGCCGGGTTGTCGGGGTCTGGAAAAAGATGAGCCAGGCTTATGCCCTCTGCGCCCGTCTGGTCGAGCCCGATGCCGGTAATCCGGATTATGCCGAACTGGTTGCCACCATCCTGCACCGTTGCCTCTACTACAGCGGGATGGTCATTCTTGAGCATTTCCGAGCACGCCGGGAATTGCCTCCCGGTGCATGGCGCCGTTTGCACCGCTATTACAGCGCGGCAGAACAATGGGGGGTGACAACCACGCCTGTTGAGGATGCGCTTGAACATGGAACCCAGGAAACGCACTGTGCGGCAGCTTACGTCACCCTGCTGCTGGTCGACCTGGCCAGCCCTTACCGCAGCAGTTTCAGGGAAATGAACCTGATCCGTCATTGGGCCGGCATGTGGGCCGGTCTGGTGTCAATTCATCCGATGGGGCGTGAACAGGCTGCCTGCCCCTACGTGATCGAACTGGAAAAGGATCTGGCGCTGCATTCGGGCAAACAGCTTGCCGTTCCCGGTA
This sequence comes from Dechloromonas denitrificans, assembly GCF_020510665.1. Classification (NCBI taxonomy): domain Bacteria; kingdom Pseudomonadati; phylum Pseudomonadota; class Betaproteobacteria; order Rhodocyclales; family Azonexaceae; genus Dechloromonas; species Dechloromonas denitrificans. Next base: position 3,377,318 of record NZ_CP075187.1, on the reverse strand, counting down.
GCGATGCGCGCAGGCTGGATACGCTGCAATTGAGCCAGCAAATCCAGCACATGCTGCACCAGTTGCGTGAGCGGATTACACCGTCGCAACTCGGCTTGGGTGAGGAAACGACGGGACAGGTCATCCAGCTGCTGAACCGCCTGATTCGCCCGTGGGCACAAACCGAATCGCCCAGGAAATTCAGAAGGTTTGCCGCCAAAGGCACTGCCCGCGTTGCGAGCGGCTTTGATGCGATGCATTTTTTCGTGACGGGCAAAGAGTTTGTTCAGCCCGATGCGGCACTGGCCTATTCGCGCAAGGAACTGGAGCAGCTGTTCACCTTCCGTGACCGGATTGAAACCTCCCAGGTGGTTTCAGCGCAGCCCAAGGCCAATTTTCCGATCGACGAGTGGGCTGCGATCGATCAGTCCGCCAACGGTTTTCGGCTGATGCGCAGCAATGCCGGCCACAAGATCATGCACAGCCAGCTGGTGCTGATTTCGCCGCATGATGGCGAACATTTCTTGCTGGCTCAAATTGCCTGGCTGATGGAAAAACCGGATGCCAGCGTGATTGTCGGTGTTGCAACCTTGCCGGGCTTGCCAACGGGTATTGGCGTGCGCCTCGCGGCAGATAAATCGGCTGACAGCAAACGCTATGTCAGAGCTTTCCAGTTGCCGGCCCTGCCGGCGATCAAGGAAGAAAGCTCCATCGTGATGCCTTTTGGCGTCTACCAGCCGGGCCGGATTCTTGAAGTCAGCTCGGGCAGCGAAACATGGCTGGTCAAAATGCACCATATCCTGCAGCGCGGTGCCGATTTTGACCGGATCAGCTACTTGCCGGTTTGACCTATCTTGCCGTCTTGGTCCTGCGAGTACGCTAAACTAACGGTCTTATCCAGGAGAACACTATGGCGGGTATGGATCGGGATACGCCCATTCCAAACGAAATCAAGTTGCACCAGAAATCTCGATTGCTGGAGCTGAACTACGAAAGTGGTGAATCTTTCCAGCTTGATTTCGAGTATTTGCGTGTAATGACGCCTTCAGCCGAGGCTCGCGGTCATGGCCCGGGTCAGGAAACCCTGCAGGCGGGTAAACGTAATGTCGATATCGAACGCATCGAACCGGTCGGTACTTATGCCTTGCGTCTTGTCTATTCGGATGGTCATGACAGCGGTCTCTACTCCTGGGATCTTCTCTACAATCTGGGGAAACATCACAGCGAACTGTGGGCTGAATATCTGACCCAACTCGAAGCCCAGGGTTTGTCCCGCGATATCGATACCCGTACTCGTCCAGCAGCCGGTGGCTGCGGTCAACATCACTGAAATCATGAAAAACGATACTACCCATTTCGGCTACGAATCCGTTGCCGAGCAGGAAAAGGCCCGCCGCGTCGCAGACGTATTTGATTCTGTAGCCAGCCGCTACGATTTGATGAACGATCTGATGTCGGGTGGCATGCACCGGCTCTGGAAGGCATTCACCATTCAGCGCAGCGGTGTGCGCGAAGGTTCGCGCGTACTGGATGTGGCTGGCGGCACCGGAGACCTGTCGCTGGCTTTTGCCAAACGCGTTGGCAAGAGCGGTCAGGTCTGGCTGACGGACATCAACAATGCCATGTTGGCCCGCGGCCGGGACCGTCTGCTCGATAAAGGCTACATGCTCCCGGTTGCCCAGTGCGATGCTGAAAAACTGCCCTTCCCTGACGACTGGTTTGATTGTGTGACCGTTGCCTTCGGCTTGCGCAACATGACGCACAAGGATGCCGCACTGGCTGAAATGCGCCGTGTGCTGCGGCCGGGTGGGCGCTTGCTGGTCCTTGAGTTTTCACAGGTCTGGAAGCCGCTGGCGCCGCTGTACGATTTCTATTCCTTCCAGGTGATTCCACGCGTCGGCAAGCTGGTGACCAACGATTCGGATAGCTATCGCTATCTTTCCGAGTCGATTCGGGTTCATCCGGGGCAGGAAGAACTCAAATCGATGATGGAAGGTGTCGGCTTCGAAAAGGTTGAGTATTTCAACCTGGCGCTCGGCGTTGTTGCGCTGCATCGCGGGTTCAAGTTCTAAAGCCTGGCCCAAGTCAGTCCGATGGCATCCATTGAATCAATTCTTGTCCCTGCGCTGAATCATCTGCTTGATGGCGAGCCGTGGGCTGCAGAGCGGCTGCGCAGCCATTCCGGTGCGCGTCTTCAGATTGAAGCGGGGCCTCTGGTTCTCGCTCTGGTGATTAACGCCCAGGGACAATTCAGCCCTTGTGACACCACTTCCCCTGCCCTGGTCACCATTACCCTGCCGGCCGATTTGCCAGTCAAATTGATGGTCGACCGCGACAATCTTTTTTCATCGGTCCGGCTGTCAGGTTCAGCCGATCTGGCTGAAACGCTGGCCTTCGTCTTCCGCAATTTGCGCTGGGATGCAGAGGGCGATCTGGCTCGTCTGGTCGGTGATATACCGGCCCGCCGCACCTTGATGACCCTGCGCGATCTTTCTGCTCATTGCCTGGGGAGTACCCGGCGAGTAGTCGACAATGTCAGCGAGTACATCCGGGAAGATTCCGGCCTGCTGGTGAATCAAGTTGAAATCGTTAATTTTGGCAGCGAAATCAATCGGTTGCGCGATGATTTGGCCCGTCTTGAAAAACGAGTGGCCAGTCTCTGATACCGTGACTCCGGGCAAATAAAAAGGGCAGCCTTGGCTGCCCTCAGACTGCTGACGAACCCCCGATTTTTCGGGGGTTTTGTTTTTCTGGTTGGAAATCAGGGAGACTCCTGGCTTCAAGCCGAAGCGAGGCGGATTCTGAAATTCAGGTTAGGAACCCCGATCTGCCAAAGATGGCGGGCGAATGGGGCGGCAAAACGGGTTCGTGCGAGGATTTTGGCCAATAAGGCTGCCGCCTTGCGGGCCAGCAACAGGGCCATCTTCTTCATGTTCTGACAGGCCGCCGAGAGCAGGCACTGCGCTTGCACCTTGGCCAAGCCACGGAAACGGGCGTAACGGTGGCCGTGCAACTCCTTGGCATCGGCAAAACTGCGCTCCACCGTTTCCTTGCGCCGGGCGTACAGCCGTTTGCCCAGGTCGCTCAGGCGATTGGCGTTGATCGCTTCCTTGAAACCTTCCCAGAGATGTCGGGTCACGAGCTTCTGATGGTTCCGGCTCTGCGTGCATTGCCCGCGCACGCCGCAATCGGCACACCGCGCCGGGTTCGAGGCGTATTCGCGATAACCCAGCCGGTTGGTCGTCCGGTACGGTAGAACCTCCCCGGCCGGGCAGCGGTAGCAGTCCTGGACCGCATCGTAGAGATAGTCCCGTTTGTAGAAATAGCCATCGCGGTGTGTGGGTCGCTTGTAGCCCATCACCCCGAACAGTGCCCGCTCGAGGAGGCCCTTGCAGACTTGCGGGGTGAAATACCCGGCATCCAGCCCGACGGCGCCCACGGCCAGATCAAAGCGCTCCATGACCCGATCCAGGCGGGCAAGGTAGGGCTGGCTGTCATGGACATTGCCCGGCGTGACATGGGTATCGACGATCAAAGCATGCACGCCATCGACAGTCCGGTGATCCAGATAGAAGAAGCCGGTCGGCTTGTTGTCGCGGGCCATGAAACCTGCGTCGGGATCGACCGTGCTGACCTTGACCTCCTTCATCGGCGGTGTCGAATCATCGTCATCACGCTTGAGCGGCTTCTTGCCCGCGGCGGCTCGGTCCGTTTCGATGGCTGCATCCAGTTCGGCCAGGTAGGCCGCAGGGGTTTGCTCGACCTGATGCACCTCAAAATGCCGTTTGTTGGCATTCGCCTTCAGATGCGTGCTGTCCGTGTAAAGCACCCGCCCGCCAATCAGCTTATGCTCAATGGCTTGCTCGACAATCCCGTCGAAGATGCGTTGCTCAATGTCCGTCCCGACAAAGCGGCGACGCCGATTCTGCGACAGCGTCGAGGCATCCGGCACTTTGTCCGTCAGTCGAAAGCCGAGAAACCAGCGGTAAGCCACATTGACCTCGATTTCCTTCACCAGCCGTCGCTCGGAGCGAATCCCGAACAGGTAGCCAATGAACAACATCTTGAACAACACCACCGGATCAATCGCTGGTCGGCCATTGTTCTCGCAATACAGGTGCTGGGTCGCTTCACGAATGAAATCAAACCGGATGTGCTGGTCGAGCAGCCGGAGCAAGTGGTCTTTCGGGACCAATTGCTCCAACGTCACCATCTCCAGTTCCGTTTGGGCGGGGTAGACAGGCTTGAGCATGCCTGCATTATAAAAAATAAAGCCCCCAATCGCTTGGAGGCTTTGTCAGCAGTCTGAGGGCAGCCTTGGCTGCCCTTTTTTTATCCGCTGTTCCGGAATCAGTGCGTATGTTTGCGCAGATGCTGAATCGTCTGAAGCTGTGCAATTGCTTGCGCCAGTTCGGATTCGGCCGCAGCGTAATCCATTTCTGCTTTCCGGTTGGCCAGTGCTTCTTCGGCCCGCTTCTTGGCTTCAAGCGCCTTGGCTTCGTCCAGGTCGTGGGCACGGATGGCGGTGTCAGCCAACACGGTAATCATGTCGGGCTGTACCTCCAGCATGCCGCCAGACACATAAACCAGCTCGAATTCGCTCTGGTCCAGCACCTTCAGACGAATAGTGCCGGGCTTGATGCGAGTGAGCAGCGGGGTGTGGCGCGGCAGAATGCCGAGTTCCCCGGCTTCGCCGGGAAACACCGCAACCTCGACCAGGCCGGAGAAGATGGACTCTTCGGCACTGACGACATCACAATGAACAGTCATAACCATGAATGGCTCCTATCCAGAAACTGCATTACTGCAGTGTCTTGGCCTTTTCGATGACTTCCTCGATACCGCCAACCATGTAGAACGCTTGTTCCGGCAGGTGATCGTATTCACCGGCACAAATGCCCTTGAAGCCCTTGATGGTTTCCTTGAGCGGGACGAACTTGCCCGGGGAACCGGTAAAGACTTCAGCAACGTGGAACGGCTGCGACAGGAAACGCTGAATCTTACGAGCACGGGAAACGGCGAGCTTGTCTTCAGGAGACAGTTCGTCCATACCCAGAATCGCGATGATGTCGCGCAGTTCCTTGTAGCGCTGCAGGTTCATCTGCACGGCACGGGCAACAGCGTAGTGCTCTTCGCCAACGACTTGCGGGTCGAGCTGGCGCGAAGTGGAGTCGAGCGGATCGACAGCCGGGTAGATACCCAGGGAGGCGATGTCACGTGACAACACAACGGTGGAGTCCAAGTGCAGGAAGGTGGTAGCCGGAGACGGGTCGGTCAAGTCATCAGCAGGCACGTAAACGGCCTGGATGGAGGTGATCGAGCCAACCTTGGTGGAGGTAATACGCTCTTGCAGACGGCCCATTTCTTCAGCCAGCGTCGGCTGATAGCCCACGGCGGAAGGCATACGGCCGAGCAGTGCGGAAACTTCCGTACCAGCCAGGGTGTAGCGATAGATGTTGTCGACGAAGAACAGGATGTCGCGGCCATCATCACGGAAACGCTCGGCCATGGTTAGGCCGGTCAGCGCGACGCGCAGACGGTTGCCCGGCGGCTCGTTCATCTGACCGAACACCATTGCAACCTTGTCGAGAACGTTGGAGTCCTTCATTTCGTGGTAGAAGTCGTTACCTTCGCGGGTACGCTCACCAACACCGGCAAACACGGACAGACCCGAGTGTTGCTTGGCGATGTTGTTGATCAACTCCATCATGTTGACGGTCTTGCCGACGCCGGCGCCACCGAACAGACCGACCTTGCCGCCCTTGGCGAACGGGCAGATCAGGTCGATAACCTTGATGCCGGTTTCGAGCAGATCGACGGAAGAAGACAGCTCGTCGAACTTCGGCGCAGCAGCGTGAATTTCACGCAGCTCGTTGGAGTCGATCGGGCCGGCTTCGTCGATCGGACGGCCGAGGACGTCCATGATGCGACCCAGCGTACCCATGCCGACCGGCACGGAGATGGCTGCGCCAGTGTTGTTAACTTTCATGCCGCGGCGCAGGCCGTCGGAAGAACCCATAGCGATGGTACGTACCACGCCGTCACCCAGTTGCTGCTGAACTTCGAAGGTCAGACCTTCTTCGGCCATACCATTGGCTTCAGCGGCATCCAGCTTGAGTGCGTCGTACACCTTCGGCATCGCTTCGCGCGGGAAGTGGATGTCCACAACTGCGCCGATACACTGAACGATTGAACCTTGACTCATATTCAAATCCCCAAAAATTAAAAGCTTCGCGCTTGCGTCAGACGGCGGCTGCACCGCTTACGATTTCCGACAGTTCCTTGGTAATCGCGGCCTGACGGGCCTTGTTATAGACCAGCTTCAATTCACCGATAACGTTCTTGGCGTTGTCGGAAGCAGACTTCATGGAAACCATCCGGGCAGATTGCTCGGAAGCCATGTTTTCAGCGACTGCCTGATAAATCAAAGCTTCTACATAACGGATCAGCAGATCGTCGATCACTGCCTTGGCTTCGGGTTCGTACACATAATCCCAGTTCGATTTGTTCGAACCGACGGCATCGCCGCTCAGGGGGAGAAGTTGTTCGAAAACCGGCTCCTGCTTCATCGTGTTGATGAAACGGTTGTAGCCAATATAAAGCGCGTCGATCTCGCCATTCATGTAGGCGTCGAGTTGAACCTTGACCGGTCCGATCAGCTTTTCCAGATGCGGAGTGTCACCGAGACCCGTTACATGTGAAACGATCTTGGCGCCCGCGCGCTGCATGAAGCCGAAACCCTTGTTACCGATGCAGGTAGCCTGAAGCTTTTTGCCCTCGGCCTCAAAAGCCTTCATCTTGCTGACCACGAGGCGCAAGACGTTGGAATTGAGACCGCCGCACAGGCCCTTGTCCGAGGTGATCAGGATCAGGCCGACATTGGCCTGGTCACGGTTCATCAGGAACGGGTGCTTGTATTCGGTCAGGGCATGAGCCAGATTGCCTGCAACGCGCCGGATTTTCTCGCCATAAGGACGGGCAGCACGCATCCGTTCCTGCGCTTTGCGCATTTTGGATGCGGCCACCATTTCCATGGCCTTGGTGATCTTTCGCGTATTCTCTACGCTCTTGATCTTGTTGCGAATTTCCTTGCCGCTAGCCATGCAATTCTCCTAGCTGATCAGGCCCAGCTGCCCTTGAAGGCGGTGATGCCGGCGGCCAGAGCCTTTTCGGTATCACCGCTGAGGTCTGCAGACGACTCCATGGTATTCATGACGTCGGCACAGTTAGCCTTGAGGTAACCGAGCATGGCCTTTTCGCATTCCAGAGCACGCTTGACTTCGACGTCGTCGAAGTAGCCCTTGTCAGCTGCATACAGCGTGACGGCCATTTCGGAGATGCTCATCGGCGAGTACTGGGCTTGCTTCATCAGCTCGGTCACCAGACGGCCACGCTCCAGCTGCTTGCGGGTTGCTTCGTCGAGATCGGAAGCAAACTGGGCAAATGCAGCGAGTTCGCGGTACTGGGCCAGGGCCAGACGGACACCGCCGCCGAGCTTCTTGATCAGCTTGGTCTGGGCAGCACCACCGACGCGGGACACGGAGATACCGGCATTGATAGCAGGACGGATACCGGCATTGAACAGGTCGGTTTCCAGGAAGATCTGGCCGTCGGTGATTGAGATCACGTTGGTCGGAACGAATGCGGAAACGTCGCCAGCCTGGGTTTCGATAACCGGCAGTGCGGTCAGCGAACCAGTCTGGCCCTTGATCTCGCCATTGGTGAACTTCTCAACCCATTCTTCGGAAACGCGAGCAGCGCGTTCGAGGAGGCGTGAGTGGAGATAGAACACGTCACCCGGGTAGGCTTCACGGCCTGGCGGGCGGCGCAGCAGCAGGGAAACCTGACGGTAGCCCCAAGCCTGCTTGGTCAGATCGTCATAAACGATCAGGGCGTCTTGACCGCGGTCGCGGAAGTACTCACCCATCGTGCAGCCAGCGTAAGGAGCCAGGTACTGCAGTGCAGCGGATTCAGAAGCGGAAGCAGCAACAACGATGGTGTTGGCCATCGCGCCGTGTTCTTCCAGCTTGCGAACGACGTTGGCGATGGTCGAAGCCTTTTGACCAATAGCGACATAGACGCAGAAAACGCCGGTGCCCTTCTGGTTGATGATGGCATCGACAGCAACGGCGGTCTTACCGGTTTGGCGGTCGCCAATGATCAGCTCGCGCTGACCACGACCAACCGGAACCATGGAGTCCACACACTTCAGGCCGGTTTGCACCGGCTGGGAAACGGACTTACGCCAAATAACGCCCGGCGCAACCTTTTCCAGCTTGTCGGTTTCCTTGGCGTTGATCGGACCCTTGCCGTCGATCGGCTGGCCCAGCGTGTTGACCACGCGACCAAGGAGTTCCGGACCAACCGGCACTTCCAGAATGCGACCCGTTGTCTTGACAACGTCGCCTTCGGAAATGTGCTCGTATTCGCCAAGGATAACAGCGCCGACGGAGTCGCGCTCGAGGTTGAGTGCCATGCCGAAGGTGTTGCCGGGGAATTCCAGCATTTCGCCTTGCATGACGTCTTGCAGACCATGCACGCGGACGATACCGTCAGTGACGGAAACCACGGTGCCCTGCGTGCGCACTTCCGATGCGCCTTGCAGGTTCTGGATCTTGCTCTTGATCAGTTCAGAAATTTCGGAAGGATTCAACTGCATGAAATTCTCCTAGTTGTTCAGCGCCACGGCCATCGAGTCGAGTTTGCCGCGGACTGAAGCATCCAGCACCTGGTCACCCACGGCGACCTTAACCCCACCAATCAGGGACGGATCGATAACGACACGGCCTGTCAGACGGGTACCAAAGCGGGCTTCGAGCTGCTTGAGCAGCGTCGACACCTGGGCGTCGTCAATGGGAAATGCGGAATGCACCACCGCCTCTTTGACCCCTTCTTCCTGGCTCTTGGCCAGGTCGAAAAGCCGGGAAATCTCCGGCAGGAGCGCGAGACGCCGGTTTTCTGCGAGGGTACGAATAAAGCTGCCGAGTGTTGCGTCGCTATCTTCCGACAGCGAAATGAACAGTTCAGCAACCTGCTCGGCGGAGAGCCGGGGATTGCCCATGACCGAAGCCATGTCCCCGTCCTGGGCGATCAAGGCCAAACGCGCAAGGCGTGCAGCCCAGATGCCCTGCGCCCCGGTTTCCTGAGCTATCCGGTAGGCAGCTTCAGCATAGGGGCGGGCGATGGTGACAGATTCAGCCATAAGCTTTACAGATCCTGTTTGATCGTGGCCAGAATATCGGCATGAGCCTGGGCATTAATCTCGCGGCGCAGAATTTTTTCTGCACCGGATACAACCAGGGCAGAGACTTGTTCGCGCAATTGTTCCTTGGCGCGGACAGCTTCCTGGTCGATTTCAGCCTTGGCGCCGGCGACGATGCGGTCAGCTTCGGCCTTGGCCGTAACTTTCGCTTCTTCGACTACCTGAGCAGCACGCTTTTCAGCTTGAGCCAGGAGTTCGGCGGCTTTTTCCTTGCCTTCACGGAGTGCTTCCGTAGAGCGCTTGGTGGCCAGTTCGAGATCATGCTTGCCGCGTTCGGCGGCAGCCAGTCCATCCGCGATCTTCTTCGCACGCTCGTCGAGCGCCTTCACAATGGGGGGCCACACGAATTGCATCGTGAACCACGCCAGAATGAAGAACACAACGAGCTGTGCAAACAACGTTGCGTTCAGATTCACGGTTCTAGTCCTCTAAAAGTTGATCGGGTGAGGACCGATTAAACCAGCTTGAACGGGTTGGCGAAGGCGAACATCATGGCGATACCAACGCCAATCAGGAATGCAGCGTCGATCAGACCGGCCAGCAGGAACATCTTGGTTTGCAGAGCATTCATCAGCTCAGGTTGACGTGCAGATGCTTCAATGTACTTGCCGCCCATCAGGCCAATACCGATACAGGCACCGATAGCGCCCAGACCAATGATCAGGCCGGCAGCCAGAGCAACAAAACCGAGAACGTGTTCCATGACAACTCCTTGCTAAGTTAAAAAAGTAAAGACTACAAAGTTACTACAAATCAGTGTGCTTCGTGTGCCTGGCCAACGTAGACCAGTGTCAGCATCATGAAGATGAAAGCCTGCAGTGCAACGATCAGGATGTGGAAGATTGCCCAGATCGAGCCGGCAATGACGTGGCCGGCAAACAGGGAAACTCCGGTTGCGCTGGCCGACCATGCTGCACCCATCAGGGCGATCAGCATGAAGACCAGTTCGCCTGCGTACATGTTGCCGAACAGTCGCATGCCGTGGGAAACGGTCTTGGCGAGGAATTCGATCATCTGCATGGCGAAGTTGATTGGATAAAGCAGCGGGTGGCTACCGAACGGTGCGGTGAAGAGTTCATGCACCCAGCCACCGATGCCCTTGATCTTGATGTTGTAATAAACACAGACGAGCAGGACGCCGACGGACATGCCGAGGGTGCCGTTCAGGTCAGCGGATGGGACAACGCGCAGATAGGCGTGATGATCGCCAGTGATGGTTTGCCAAATGGTCGGCAGAAGATCGAGTGGCAGGAAGTCCATCGAGTTCATCAGGAAAATCCAGATGAAAACGGTCAGCGCGAGAGGGCCGACGAACTTGCGCGATTCAGCGCTATGGACGATGCCCTTGGCCTGGTCGTTGACCATTTCGAGGACGATTTCGACGGCAGCCTGCATGCGGCCCGGTACGCCAGAGGTGACGCTCTTGGCGACGCGCCACATGACGAAAAGACCGATGATGCCCATCAACACCGAGAAAATCATGGTGTCGAGGTTGATCACGCTGAAATCAATGACGTCCTTCTGAGCGTGACCGGTGGAGTTCCAGTGCGTCAGGTGGTGGACGATGTATTCGCCGGCGGTCGGCGCGTTTGCTGCTGTTTCGTGGCCTGCTGTAGACATAATCAGGATTTCTTCCAAAACGCTATAAAACCTGCATGCAAGACAATCGCAAAGCCGATCAGCAAGCTGGGCCAGTGCATCTCGGGATACCCCTTGACGGCGATTGCCAGTAATCCGATGGTGGCTGCAATCTTGAGGAACTCACCGATGAAGAAGTTCGCTGCGTAAGAGGCGCCAGAGCGATCATTCACCATCGTCAGACGGATGGCGAAGAAAAGGTTGGGAAGTATGCAGGCAACAGCCGCCAATCCCACCGAAACAAGCCCCCGTGTTCCTACTATTGCACCGGCCCCGATCGCTGTTATCAGCGCTGCACCAAACTGGAGGAAAATCGCTCTATACATGGTGCCCTGCAATCGTTGACCGGCTGTGCCACACAGACCTAAATGATACAAGAGTTAAACGCCGTACGTCAATGAAATTACGGGTTTTCCTCAATGTCCGGCTGGCCATTACTGGTTTACCGGAGGCGTCCGAGAATTCCGTCGAGCTGGTCGAGATCGTTGAATTCGATGGTCAATTTACCGGCGCCCTTTTTGTTGCTGCGGATCGCCACGGCGGCGCCGATGACATCCGAAAGCTCTTCCTGGAGGCGGAGAATGTCGCGGTCGACAGGCTGGACTGTGGATGGTTTGGGCGGGTTGATGATCTGCTGGACGAGGCGTTCGGTTTCGCGCACGGACAACGATTTCTGGATGATGCGCTGGGCCAGTGCAACCTGCTGCGCTCCGGGGATGGGCAGCAGGGCGCGGGCGTGACCCATGTCGATTTTGCCGGCCATGAGGAGTTCCTGGACTGCTGCGGTCAACTGCAGTAAACGAAGCAAATTGGTCGCTGCCGGGCGTGAGCGGCCTACGGCATCGGCTGCCTGCTGGTGGGTCAGGCCGAATTCGTCGATCAGGCGTTGCAGGCCCTGGGCTTCTTCGAGTGGGTTGAGATTCTCGCGCTGGATGTTCTCGATCAGCGCCATGGCCAGCGCCTGTTCATCCGGAATGCTGCGGATCAGCACCGGCACTTCGCTCAGGCCGGCCAGTTGGGAGGCACGCCAGCGGCGTTCGCCGGCGACGATTTCGTAGCGTTCGGCACCCGGCGTCGGGTCGATGGCGCGCACCAGAATCGGTTGCATGACGCCCTGCGCCTTGATCGAGGCGGCCAGTTCAGCCAGTGCGGCATCGTCCATGTGCGTGCGCGGCTGGTATTTGCCGGGGCGCAGGCGCTCGACCGGCAAATTGCGTTGCTCGTCGCCGTGCGGCTTGTCGTTGCCGGAAAGCAGGGCATCAAGGCCGCGGCCGAGTCCTTTCATCTTGATCATGGGGCGACCCTTTCGAGAATTTCTTTGGCGAGCGCGCTGTAGGCTTGCGCGCCCTTGGAATTTTTGTCAAAAGCGATGACCGGCTTGCCGTAGGACGGGGCTTCGGCGAGGCGGACATTGCGTGGCACGATGGTCTTGTAGACCTTGTTACCGAAGTGGCTTTCGAGTTCGTTTGAAACCTGTTGCGTCAGCGTGCTCTGGGCGTTGTACATGGTCCGCAATAGACCTTCGATTTCGAGCCGGGAGTTCAAGTGGGCGCGCACCTTGCGCAGCGTCTCGACCAGGTCGGACAGGCCTTCCAGTGCGTAATACTCGCATTGCATCGGGATCAGCACGGAATCCGATGCCACCAGGCCGTTGACCGTCAGCATGTTGAGGGCTGGCGGGCAGTCGATCAGGATGAAGTCGTAGGTTGCATGACCGGCTTGCAGCGCATTTTTCAGGCGGTATTCGCGCTCGCTGAGTTCGATCAGTTCGACTTCGGCGCCGGCCAGTTCGCGGTTGGCCGGCAGGATGTCGAAACCGAATTCGGTGTGGATGCAAACCTCGCTCAAGGTCGCGGCACCGATCAGCAGTTGATACACCGTCGGCAGGGCTTCCTTTTTGGTGATTCCGGCACCGGTGGTTGCATTGCCTTGCGGATCGAGGTCGATCAGCAGGACGCGCTGACCTTCGGCGCCAAGCGAGGCGGCAAGATTGACGGCTGTCGTGGTCTTGCCGACGCCGCCTTTCTGGTTGGTGATGGCGAGTACTTTCATGACCCGGCTTTCAAAATGATCAAATGTCTTTCGGCATCCAGCCCCGGTACGCTGAGCGGAATGATCGTTTCAACCGATACATCGGCCGGCAGTGCGGCGATTTCTTCGTCAGGACGGACGCCCTTCATGGCCAGCCAGCGGCCGCCCGGGGCGAGTAAGTGGCGGGTCAGGCTGACGAACAGTGCCAGTTCGGAAAAAGCCCGCGAGCTGATCTGGGCGTACTGTCCGGTCATTTCTTCGACTCTGGCGTGGTGCACCGCGACATTCTTCAGTCCCAGCTCGATGCTTGCCTGCTGCAGGAAGGTGGCTTTCTTCTGGACGGTATCGACCATGCTGACCGAAAGTTCGGAGCGGGTGATAGCCAGCGGAATGCCGGGCAGCCCACCACCGCTGCCGACATCGAGCAGCGCGCCTGAACCGATATGCGGCAGGATGGCCAGCGAGTCGAGCAAATGGTGCGAGACAGCCTGGGCCGGATCGCGCAGCGCGGTCAGGTTGTAGGTCTTGTTCCACTTGAGCAGCAGGTCGCGGAAGGCGAGCAGTTTGTCCTGCGTTGCTTGGGGGAGCTCAAGGTGCAATTCGGCGAGGCCTGCGGCCAGTGCGTTGCGGCTCATACGGCCACCTGCGAAAGATTGTGGCGCTTGAGATGGATCAGCAGCAGCGAGATGGCGGCCGGGGTGATGCCCTGGATACGCGAGGCTTGGCCGATGGTTTGCGGCCGATGCTGGGTCAGCTTCTGCTTGACCTCGTTGGACAGCCCGGCGACGGTGCCGTAATCCAGATCGGCCGGCAAAATCATGCTCTCATAGCTGGTCGACCGCGCCACTTCGTCGGCTTGCCGATCAATGTAGCCCTGATACTTGGCCGAAATTTCCAGTTGCTCGACAACCAGCGGGTCGGTCTGTGCTTCGCCGGCGCCCGGCAAGGTGAGCAGCGATGCGTAGGAGACTTCCGGCCGACGCAGCAACTCGAACAGGTTGTACTCGTGTTCGATGGCTTTACCGAGGACGCGGACGCAATCTTCGGACGGCGTGATTTTTGGATTGACCCAGGTTGCCTTCAGGCGTTCCTGCTCGGCGGCGACGGCGTCGCGCTTGCGGCAGAAGGCGTCCCAGCGTGCATCGTCGACCAGGCCAAGCGCCCTGCCCTGTTCGGTCAGGCGCAGGTCGGCGTTGTCTTCGCGCAGGCTGAGGCGGTATTCGGCACGGCTGGTGAACATCCGGTAGGGATCGGAAACACCGCGCGTGATCAGGTCGTCGACCAACACGCCGAGGTAGGCTTCATTGCGCTTCGGGCACCAGCCGGACTCGCCGCGCACATAGCGTACTGCGTTGACGCCGGCCAGCAGGCCTTGCGCGGCGGCTTCTTCGTAACCAGTTGTACCGTTGATCTGTCCGGCGAAGAACAAGCCGTTGATCGCCTTGGTTTCCAGCGTGTCCTTGAGGCCGCGCGGGTCGTAAAAGTCGTATTCGATGGCGTAGCCGGGGCGCAGGATGTGCACGTTTTCCATGCCGCGGATCGAACGGACCAGCGCCAGCTGGATGTCGAAGGGCAGGCTGGTTGACACGCCGTTCGGGTAGATCTCGTGCGTCGTCAGGCCTTCGGGTTCGAGGAAGACGTTGTGCTGGTTCTTGTCGGCAAAGCGGTGGATCTTGTCCTCGATCGACGGGCAGTAACGCGGGCCGACGCCTTCGATGACGCCGGTGTACATCGGCGAACGGTCCAGGCCGCTGCGGATGATGTCGTGCGTGCGCTCGTTGGTTTCGGTGATCCAGCATGGCAACTGGCGCGGGTGCTGGGCCGCGTTGCCGAGGAAGGAAAAGACCGGCATCGGGTTGTCCGAATGCTGTTCTTCCATCACTGAAAAATCGATGGTCTTGCCGTCCAGGCGTGGCGGCGTGCCGGTCTTCAGGCGGCCTTGCGGCAGCTTCAGTTCCTTCAGACGGCCGGCCAGCGATACGGAGGGCGGATCGCCCATGCGGCCGCCGGTGTAGTTTTCCAGTCCGACGTGAATCTTGCCGTTGAGGAAGGTTCCCGCGGTCAACACCACGGCATCGGCCAAAAAGCGGATGCCGAGCTGGGTCACAGCGCCGCAGACTTTGTCGCCTTCGACGATCAGGTCATCGCAGGCTTCGGCAAAGATGGTCAAATTGGGCTGGTTTTCGAGTCGACCGCGAATCGCCTGCTTGTACAGCACGCGATCGGCCTGGGCGCGTGTGGCGCGTACAGCCGGGCCTTTCGAGGCATTCAGAATGCGGAACTGGATACCGGACTCATCGGTCGCTGCAGCCATCGCCCCACCGAGCGCGTCGACCTCACGGACCAGATGGCCCTTGCCGATGCCGCCGATCGACGGGTTGCAACTCATTGCTCCCAGCGTATCGAGATTGTGCGTCAGCAACAGCGTGTTCGCGCCCGCTCTTGCCGCAGCCAGCGCAGCTTCGGTGCCGGCATGGCCGCCGCCGACAACGATCACGTCAAAACGGGTGGGATAGAGCATGGTTGGGCAATGTTGCAGCGCAGTATCGGGAGGCGGATTTTACGTCAGGTCGCTGAAAAAACACAGGTTTTTGCCAGCCTGGATGGAGCCTTGGGTGATCCCGGTGATGTGGCCCGAAAGCCTTGCCCTTCTTGCTGTTCGCTCGGAAGTGCAGTACCTTGGCTGGATACGCACACGTTAAGCAAAGCGCATGGCCACCCTTGATAACGACGAGATGCTGCTGGTTTTACAGCAGTCACTGACAAAAAAACGGGTTCTGATCGTTGATCGCCATTCTCCGGCACGCGATTCCATGCGCCTGATGCTTTCGGCACTGGGCGTTACTGCGGTGCACGGTGCCGGCAATTCCGCCGAGGTGATTCGCCAGGTCAAGGCCAACCGTTTCGATATCATTCTTTCCGATTTCGTCCTCGATGACGGCCGTGACGGCCAGCAACTGCTGGAGGAACTGCGCCATGCGCACCTGATTCCGCTGTCGACGGTTTATCTGATCATTACCAGCGAACGCGGTTACACCAATGTCGTTGCGCTGGCTGAGTTGGCACCGGATGACTACCTGATCAAGCCATTTACCGCCGAGCAGTTGCAGGCCCGGCTGGTTAAGGCTATCTACAAGAAACATATCCTGCGCAAGATTTACGAGCAGATCGAACGGGGGGCCTTGCAGGAAGCCATCGCAGCCTGTGACCGCGTTATCCAGCAGCAACCCGCTTTCATGTACGACGCCTTGCGTTTCAAGGGCGAGTTACTGCATTCGCTGGGCAAGACGCGTGAGGCCGAGGAAGTTTTTCGTCATGTGCTTGAAGGGCGGGTGGTGCCGTGGGCCAAGATGGGCCTGGCGACTGCCCTGCGCGACCGCGGATCGCTGGATGAAGCCGAGCAACTGGCCGAACAGGTGACTCAGGACACGCCGGAATATCTTTCGGCCTACGATTTCCTGGCTTCGGTGCACGAGGCCCAGGGGCGTCTGGATTCGGCGCAGCAAGCTTTGCAGCGGGCAGCCGATGCCTCACCGCACAACACCGTGCGTCAGCGTCTGGTTGGCGATGTAGCGGTGCGCAACAAGGATTTTCTCTCGGCTGAAAAGGCGTATGGCAAGGTGATTCAGCGCAGCAAGGGATCGACGCTGCGCACTGTCGATGATTTCGCCAACCTGTCGCGCGTGCTGGTCGAGCGCGGTGAAATCGATGGCTCGCGCAAGCTGGCGGCCGAGATGAAGCGTGAGTGGCGGGGCGACAAGCAGGGCGAGTTGGCAGTGCTGGTGACTGAAAGCCTTTGTCTTGAAGCCGAAGGATCGGCTGAAAAAGCCAAGGAACTGGTCGACAGGGCGCTTGAGCTGCAACAGCAGGTCAGCGCCGAGGCTGCAGAAAAGGGCCGGCATGTTTCCCAGCGGCTGGCGGTCGATCTGGCGCATGCCTGCTTTGCCACGGGCAAGCAGGAGGCGGCCCAGAAATTGATGCGTCAGGTTGCGGCAGAGAATCACGAAGATCCGCATCTGACCGAACAGATCACCAGCGTCTTTGAAAAAACCGGTCAACCGGATGCCGGCAAGGCCTTGCTCGATCAGGTTGGCAAGGAAATCATCGAACTCAACAACAAGGGCGTGCTGGCGGCGCGTAGCGGCGATCTGGACGGTGCCGTGCAGTTGCTGATCCAGGCTGCCGAGCAGGTTCCCAACCTGCAATTCCTGATCAATGCGGCCAAGGCCATTTTCACGCTGCTTGACCAGAAGGGCTGGGATGCCGATCTGGCCGCGAAGGGCGTCGTTTATCTGCAACGCGCCCAGCGCAAGGACCGCAAGAGCCAGAAAGTGGCTTCGGCCCGCGAGCTCTACGTTTCTGTCGCGCGCAAGAACGGGGTCGTGCCGGAAGCCTAGCTTGCCGCGGTCGCCCCGGGTTCAGTGCTGCTTTTGCCCGAGTCCGAGATAGGCTTCGATCACCCGCGGATCGGCCGCCAGCTCATTGCTCGGGCCGGCCAGCGAGACTTCACCGGTTTCCAGCACATAGCCGTAATCGGCGATTTGCAGCGCGGCGCGGGCATTCTGCTCGACCAGCAGGATGGCGACGCCGGTCTTTTTCAGTTCGGAAATGATGCGGAAAATTTCCTTGATGATCAGCGGGGCAAGCCCCAGGCTGGGTTCATCGAGCATCAAGAGTTTGGGCTTGGCCATCAGTGCGCGGCCCATCGCCAGCATCTGGCGTTCGCCGCCGGATAAAGTGCCGGCCAGCTGGTTGCGGCGTTCTTCGAGGCGCGGGAAAAGTTCGAAAACCTCGTCCATCGTTTCCATGTGGTCGCGGTGGCCGGTGCGGTAGCGGTCGAAGGCGCCGAGGACCAGGTTGTCCTCGACACTCATTTCGGAGAACAGCTCGCGCTTTTCCGGTACCAGCGTCATCCCCTGGCGAACCAGGGTTTCGACCTGACGCTCGCGGCCCTGGGCATGGCCCATGTAGACGATGTCGCCATCGGCCGGCAACAAGCCCATCAGGGCGGAAAGCAAGGTCGTCTTGCCGGCGCCATTCGGACCGATGACGGTGACGATTTCGCCGCGCCGGATGGTCAGGCTGACCTGGTGCAAGGCTTCGACCTTGCCGTAGGCGACGCGCAGATCCTTCACTTCGAGGATGATTTCGTGGTCGTGCAAATGCGGGTGCTTGGTCATGATTTACTCCACGCCGCCGAGGTAGGCTTCGAGCACCTTCGGGTTGCGCTGAATTTCTTCCGGCAGGCCCTCGGCGATTTTCTCGCCGAATTCCATGACGACGATGCGATCGGCCAGGCCCATGACGAAATCCATGTCGTGTTCGACCAGCAGGATGCCCATGCCTTCGCTGCGCAGCTTGCCGAGCAGTTCGGCCAATGCCTGTTTTTCACGATAGCGCAGGCCGGCCGCCGGCTCGTCGAGCAACAGCAGGCAGGGGTCGGAACATAGTGCACGGGCAATTTCGACAATGCGCTGCTGGCCAAGGGCGAGACTGCCGGCCGGTTCGAACATGTGCTCGGCCAGGCCGACGCGTTCGATCTGACGGGCAGCTTCGGCCAGCAGGCGGTTTTCTTCGGTACGGTCGAGGCGCAAGGCGGCGGCCAGAACCCCCTTGCTGCCGCGTAGATGGGCGCCGATGGCCACGTTTTCGAGCACCGACATCTGGCCAAGCAGGCGGACATGCTGGAACGTCCGGCTCATGCCGCGCCGGGCAATGTCGCGCGAAACCATCTTCGCGGTCGACTCGCCGAGAAACTCGATTTTGCCCTCGCTGGCCGGGTTGACCGCGGAAATGCAGTTGAACATCGTGCTCTTGCCGGCGCCGTTCGGCCCGATCAGCGCCATGACTTCACCGGCCTTGACGGTGAGCGACAACTGGTTGTTGGCGACCAGTCCGCCGAAGCGCTTGGTTACCTCCGTGGCTTCCAGCAGCAGCGTGCCGCCCTCGGCCAGTTGGCGGCGCGGCATGGCGTCGGCTTGCGGCACGGCGCGCTTGACCCGGCGTTCCGGCACGAGCTTGAGAATCAGCGGCCAGATACCGTCACGCGCCCGCTGCAAAATGAGCACCATGGCGATGCCGAAGACGATGATCTCGAAATTGCCGCTCTGGCCGAGCAATTGCGGCAGCAGGTCCTGCAGCCATTGCTTGAGGATGGTGATCAGCCCGGCGCCGAGTACGGCACCCCAGACGTGACCGATACCGCCGACGACGGCCATGAACAGGTATTCGATACCCTGGGTCAGTGAAAATGGCGTCGGATTCACAAAGCGTTGCAGGTGGGCATAGAGCCAGCCGGAAATGCTGGCCAGCAAGGCGGCGATCAGGAAAATGACGATCTTGGCCTGCGGCGTATTGACGCCCATCGCCTCGGCCATCACCGTGCCGCCCTTGAGTGCGCGGATGGCGCGGCCCTGACGTGAATCGAGCAGATTGCGGATGGTCAGGATGGCGAGCAGGACGACCAGCCAGATCAGGTAGAAAAATTCACGCCCTGATTTCAGTTCCCAGCCAAACAGTTCGACGGTCGGAATGCCGGTGATACCGGTATGGCCGCCAAGGAATTCAACATTACCGAACAGGAAATATAGGCTCATGCCCCAGGCAATGGTGCCAAGCGGCAGGTAGTGGCCGCCCATGCGCAAAGTGATGAAACCGAGGAACAACGCCACCGACGCGGTGATGGCCAGGCCGATCAGCAGGGTCAGCCAGGGCGACAGACCGTAGGCCGTGGTCAACCAGGCGGTTGTGTAAGCACCGAGGCCGACAAAGGCCGCCTGGCCGAACGAGGTCAGGCCGCCGACGCCGGTCAGCAGGACCAGACCGACGGCAACGATGGCGTACAGCCCGATGTAATTGAGCAGCGTGACATGAAACTCGGGCAGCAGCAGCGGACTGATGCCGAGCAGCGCGACGAAAAGGGCGATCGGCAGATGGCGCATCATTCTTCCTCCTCCTCGACGTGGGTTGAGGTCAGCGAGCGCCAGAGCAGCACCGGGATGATCAGCGTAAATACGATGACTTCCTTGAAGGCGCTGGCGTAGAAGGAGGAATACGATTCAAGCAGGCCGACCAGAATGGCACCGAGCGCGGCAATCGGGTACGAAGCCAGGCCGCCGATGATCGCCCCGACAAAGCCCTTGAGGCCGATCAGGAAGCCGGAGTCGTAATAAATGGTCGTGATCGGCGCGATCAGGATGCCGGAGAAGACACCGATTGCAGCGGCCAACGTGAAACATAGCTTGCCGGCGAGGATGGGCGGAATACCCATCAGGCGGGCGCCGGTCCGGTTCATCGCCGTGGCGCGCAGCGCCTTGCCGTAAATCGTCCGTTCGAAGAAGAAATAGAGGCCGATGATCAATACGGCGGAGGCGACGACAACAAGGATGGTCTGGCCTTGCAGCGGCGCGCCGGCCAGCTCGAAGCTGAGGTCGGTGAAGGCCGGCGTGCGCGAACCTTCTGCGCCGAAGAAGAGCAGGCCCAGGCCGATCATGGCGACGTGCACGGCAACCGACACAATCAGCAGGACCAGCACCGAGGCACCCGCCAGCGGCTGATAGGCGACGCGGTAGATCATCGGGCCGAGCGGCACGACCAGCAGCATCGAAACGACCACCTGAATCCAGAGCGGCAGTTCGGTCGGTGGTATGGCGAACAATCCCGCCGCGCACAACAAGGGCACGCCGATGTTGGCAATCAGCAGCGGTGGCAGTTTGCGGTAGCGGCCTTCACGAACCAGTGCGATGCCATCCAGCAAGGCGACAAGGCAGCCAAGAACGAGCAGCAGCCAGACGGTGCCCGGCACCTTGCCAGCCTGCAGGCTGGCCAGCGTCAGTGCGCCGTAGGCAACGAACTCGCCCTGTGGAATGAAGATGATGCGGGTGACCGTGAAGACCAGCACCAGGGCCAGAGCCAGCAGCGCATAGATGGCACCATTGGTGATGCCATCCTGGCCGAGAAGAAGGAGGATTTGAAGGTCCATGCTACCGGAGAGTGTGAGACCGCAGCGCCGACCAGTGGCTCGTACCCGGCTGGCGGGTGAGCCCTGGTGGCGGCAGATTGTTACTTACTTGATGAGTTTCCAGGCGTTGTTTTCAATCGTGACCATGACGCGGGCGCGCTGGTCAAAACCCTGGTGATCGTTTGCGGACGTGTTGAAGATGCCGTGGGCGCCGGCCAGGTTCTTGCTGTTTTCCAGTGCATCGCGCAGTGCCTTGCGGAATTCCTTGGTGCCCGGCTGTGCTTTCTTCAATGCAAGCGGAATGGCGCTTTGCAGCAGCACGCCGGCATCCCAGGCGTGGCCGCCGAAGGAACTGACGCTGCCTTTGCCATGCACGGCTTCGTACTTGGCAACGTATTCCATGGCCGATTTTTTGACCGGATTGTCATTCGGCAACTGGGCGGCCACAACCATCGGGCCGACCGGCAGGAAGGCGCCTTCGACATCCTTGCCACCGACGCGCAGGAAGTCGTTGTTGGCGACGCCGTGGGTCTGGTAGATCAGGCCCTTGTAGCCTTTTTCCTTGAGCGCCTTCTGGGGCAACGCAGCCGGTGTGCCGGCGCCGCCGACCAGCACGGCATCCGGCTTGGCCGCCATGATCTTGAGGATCTGGCCGGTCACCGAGGTGTCGTTGCGCTGGAAGCGCTCGCTGGCAACGACCTTGAGCTTGCGGGCTTCGGCAATCTTGGCGAATTCCTTGAACCAGCCTTCGCCGTAGGCATCGGCAAAACCGATGAAGGCGACGGTCTGGACATTTTTGTCGGTCATGTGCTGAACCAGCGCGGTGGCCATGTGGGCATCGTTCTGGGCCGTCTTGAACACCCACTGGCGCTTGGCATCCATCGGTTCGACGACGATCGCCGAGCCAGCCATCGAAATCAGCGGCGTTTCGTTGTCGACCGCGACATCCATCATGGCCAGCGAATTTGGCGTGGTGGTCGAGCCGATCACGACATCGACCTTGTTCTCACCGATCAGTTTCTTGATGTTCTTGGTCGCGGCAGTTGGGTCGGTCGCATCGTCGAGCACGATGTAATTGACCTTCTGGCCACCGATGGTCGTCGGCAGCAGCGCGATGGTGTTCTTTTCCGGAATGCCGAGCGAGGCGGCCGGGCCTGTCGCCGAGAGTGAAACACCGACATTGATGTCGGCCAGAGCCATGGTGGACAGTGCGGTCAGAACAGCCAGCGTCAGTTTCTTGTACATCTATGTCTCCCAGGAAAAAGGCGGAAAAAACGGAGTCTACCACGCAGCGCCACCCGATCAGGCAATGCTGCGTACAGCGGAACGGTTGCTTCTTGCGTCAGGTGGAGAAGCCGGCCAGTTTCGGGGCGATCAGCGCGCCAGCTTCCAGTTGCCATCCTGAATGGTGACCATCACGCGGGCTCGCTGGTCCAGACCCAGATGGTCGTTCGGCGTCATGTTGTAAACGCCATGCGAAGCCGCCAGATTCTTTGTCGCTTCGATGGCATCGCGCAGGGCCAGACGAAACTCCCGGTTGCCGGGCTGGGCTTTCTTCAATGCGGCAGGGAGTGCCTCGGCCAGCAACTGCCCGGCATCCCAGGCATAGCCGCCGAAAGCGTTGACGCTGCCTTTGCCGTGAACGGCTTCGTATTTGCCGACATACTCTGCGGCCGATTTTTTGACGGGATTGTCGGCCGGCAGTTGGGCTGCAACCAGGACCGGCCCGGTGGGCAGTGCGGTTCCCTCACAATCCTTGCCGCAAATCCGGAGGAAATCATTATTGGCGACACCGTGGGTCTGGTAGATCAATCCCTTGTAGCCTTTTTCCTTGAGCGATTTTTGCGGCAGGGCTGCAGGCGTGCCGGCGCCGCCGATCAGGATGGCATCCGGTTTGGCAGCCAGCATTTTCAATACCTGCCCGGTTACCGTGGTATCGGTCCGGTTGAAACGTTCATTGGCGACGAGCTTGAGTTTGCGGACGTCGGCAAGTTTCGAGAACTCATTCCACCAGCCTTCGCCATAGGCATCGGAAAATCCGATGTAGGCAACGGTTTTGACGTTGCGATTGGTCATGTGCTCGACAATCGCAGTCGACATCTGGGCGTCGTTTTGCGGTGTCTTGAAGACCCATTTTCGCTTGTCGTCCATGGGTTCAACAATGCGTGCCGAGGCGGCCAGGGCGATCATCGGTGTTTCGTTTTCGGCAACGATGTCAATCATGGCCAATGAATTGGGCGTTGTGGTTGAGCCGATCAGCAGATCAATCTTGCTTTCGCTGATCAGTTTGCGGGCGTTTTTGACCGCAGTGGTCGTATCCGATGCGTCATCGAGCACGATGTAGTTGATTTTCTGGCCGGCAATGGTCCGGGGCAACAGATCGATCGTGTTTTTCTCCGGGATGCCCAGCGAGGCCGCCGGGCCGGTGGCCGAGAGCGTGACACCGACATTGACCTCGGC
Organism: Dechloromonas denitrificans; assembly: GCF_020510665.1. Classification (NCBI taxonomy): domain Bacteria; kingdom Pseudomonadati; phylum Pseudomonadota; class Betaproteobacteria; order Rhodocyclales; family Azonexaceae; genus Dechloromonas; species Dechloromonas denitrificans. The sequence goes on along the minus strand of NZ_CP075187.1, from coordinate 3,353,988 downwards.
ACAGGATGCAAAGGAAAGAGCCCCGAGCAGGGCGGCAAGCATGGTCTTTTTCATTGTTGTTTCCCCTGGGTGAATCGATTGCCAAATAGTGAAAAGCTATGCCCAAGCCGTCGTTTCTGCAAGCCATCAGGTCAACCTGGCGTGATAAAGTCAGCGTTTTGAGCAAAAACGGGTTCTGCCAATGTTTTCTGGAATCATCGCGGCGGTTGGCCGCATTACTTCCCTGACACCGCGCGAAGCGGGTTTTCGCCTGCACATCGACGCCGGCAGCCTGGGGCTGGATGACGTCGCGCTGGGCGATTCGATTGCCTGCAACGGCGTTTGCCTGACCGTGGTTGCCAACGAAGGCAATACTTTCGCGGTCGACGTCTCGCCGGAGACTTTTTCCTGTACGGTCGGTCTCGATGCGCCTGGTGAAATCAACATGGAGAAGGCGCTGCGCCTGGCTGACCGTCTGGGCGGCCATCTGGTTTCAGGTCACGTCGATGGTGTGGGTGAAGTTCTGCGCTTCGACCCGGTCGGCGACAATCGCCTGCTCGAAATTCGTGCGCCGCATGAACTGGCAAAATATATTGCGCGCAAAGGGTCGATTACGATCAACGGGACGAGCCTGACAACCAATGAAGTAGCGGGTGACGTTTTCACCATCAACCTGATTCCCCACACGCTGGAAAGCACGACACTGAAGCATCTGGTGCCGGGCAGCCGGGTCAATCTGGAAATCGATCTGATCGCCCGTTACGTCGAGCGCATGCTGAGCGGCGCTGCTTAAAAGTCAGACTACGCCATCCAGTCGGTTTGGCTGGATGGTTTGCCTGATCGGTATTGGTTTATCGGTCGTGTCCGACGGATAAACCAATACCGATATTGGTAGAAGCGGTCATCTGTATTTCTTCGACCCATTTCGTCCCATACCCTGCACAATAAAAGAGCGCACGGCTCTGCGGCAATTTGTCGCATCGGCAGGAAGCTTCCTGTCATTTAGAATCCCGGCTCGCCAAGATGTTGTTTTTTATAACATTTTGATCTGGGTCAATATCAGGGAGAACTGTGATTTCTGTTGCGCTACCGCCGCTGGATCGCTTCGAGGCACAGCCCTCGCTGGGCGAGCGCCTGGCAACTGCCGGCCTCGTTATTACCCTGCATTTACTGCTGGTTTACGCAGCTCTTTATCTGTCGGTAAAAAATGAGTTGATCCAGTTGCCGGCGACGATCAGCGCCCGGTTGTTACCGCAACTTGAAGAAAAGAAGATTGAGCCGGCGAAACCCTTGCCGCCCCCGCCCAAGCCGATACCTCAGTTGCGCCGCCCGCCGGAGATCAAACCGCAGCCGGTGCTGGCGGTCGATAACCCGCAGGCTAGCGCGAGCAGTTTCGTCGTGCCGGTACAGCCCCCGGCTCCACCGGCACAGCCGGTCATCGCTCCTCCGGCACCGGTTGCTGCGTTGATTGCCGCTCGCTTCGATGCCGATTACCTGCACAACCCGAAGCCGGTTTACCCCAGCATTTCCCGACGCAATGGCGAGGAGGGCAAGGTCTTGTTGAAAGTTCGGGTCAGCGCCCAGGGAAATGCGCTCGATGTGATGGTTTCCAGGTCGAGCGGCTTTGCCCGCCTCGATGGTGCGGCAACTGATGCCGTGGTGCGCTGGCGTTTCGTGCCGGCGCGGCGCGGCGATGAGGCTGTTGAATCTTCGGTGATCGTCCCGATCACCTTTGCGCTTGATTGAAGAAAGTCGAAGAAAGGTAAAGCATGGAATCGCAAATGGGCATTGCCCACTTTTGGAGCCAGGGCGATCTGGTGACGCATGTTACGGCTGTCATCCTAGCCCTGCTTTCGCTGGCCTCATGGTCGGTTATCCTCAGCAAGCTGATGTCGGCCTGGCGTGCGTCGCGCTCCCAGGAACGGGCACTGAGCAGTTTCTGGAGTGCCAATTCGCTGCCCGAGGCGCTCGAGGCCTTGCGGCGCGATGATCCTTCGGGAATTTTTGCCGGCCTGGCCCTGACCGGTGCGCATTCGGCACAGGCGCACCAGCAGAATGCGGCGCGCGGCATCGGAGCCGGCGTCAATGCCAGTGAGTTTGTGACCCGGTCGATGCGTTCGCACATCGTCAATACGCAGGCACGAATCGAACGCGGCCTGACTTTTCTCGCTTCGGTCGGGTCGACCGCGCCATTCATTGGTCTGTTCGGTACAGTCTGGGGGATTTATCACGCACTGGTCGGTTTGTCCGGGGCAACCCAGGTGGTGCTCGACAAGGTCGCTGGCCCGGTTGGCGAGGCGCTGATCATGACTGCCGCTGGCCTCTTCGTAGCCATCCCGGCCGTGCTCGCCTACAACGCCTTTACGCGCGCCAATCGGCTGATTGCGGTGCAACTGGATGGTTTCGCCCATGATCTGCATGCCTACCTGACGACCGGCGTACGGGTCGGTGGCAACGTCAATCTGGTCGACATCGGCGCCGTGCGTGCCAATCGGCAGGGTTGATCATGGCCTTTGGTAGCTTTGATGAAGGTGGCAGCGGCCAGCCAATGGCCGAAATCAACACGACACCACTGGTCGATGTGATGCTGGTGCTGCTGGTGATTTTCATCATCACCGCGCCGCTTTTTCACCAGGCGGTGCCGATCGACCTGCCGCAGGTTTCAGCCACCAAACTGGATGAAAAGCCGGAGGTTATCCAGTTGGCAATCGATGTCGACGGCAATATTTTCTGGAATGGCGAAGCTATTCACCGTGATGCCCTGGCTGGCCGTTTTGCCGACGTCAGCGTCCGTCAGCCGGAATTGCACCTGCGCGCTGACCGCAAGGTGGCTTACGAAAATGTCGCCGACGTGATGGCGGCGGCGCAACGCGCCAATATCGTGAAGATCGCCTTCCTGACACAGCCGAATCCCTGATTGATTGACGAGAAAAAGATGAAAAAAATGCGTATCAAGCCCCTGGCGTGGGCGATTGCCGCCCTCGCCGCATCTGGCCAGCTAATCGCCGCTGAAGAGGAGAGTGCCAAGGAGCTGTCGGAAATGACGGTACGCCAGAGCCGGCCGAGCGCTGTTGTGCACAATCCCTCTCCGCAGGCCGAGGTGACCGGGGAGCAGGCGCGCAACATGAACGTCGTCAATACTGAAGACGTCGTCAAATACATGCCCAGCCTGCAGATTCGCAAACGTTACATCGGCGACCGCAACGCAATCATCGCAGCGCGTACTACCGGCACCGTGCAGAGCGCCCGCTCGCTGGTCTATGCCGATGGTCTGTTGCTCTCCAACCTGCTCGGCAACAGCTACGCCTACCCGGCACGCTGGAACCTGGTTGGCAGCGAGGAGATTGACACGGTCAACGTGTTGTACGGGCCATTTTCCGCCCTGCTGCCGGGCAATTCGGCGGGGGCGACGATCCTGATGACGACGCGGCGGCCTGAGGATGTCGAAGCGCATGCCCGCGTCCAGTTCTTCTCACAGCCCTACAAGTTGTACGGCACCGACATGACCGCTTACGGCCATCAGGAGCAGGCTAGTGGTGGTTTCCGGGTTGGTGGCTTGAGTGTTTCGCTGATGGCCAACCATCTTGATAGCCGTGGCCAGCCAATGAGTTTTGCAGCGGCAACCAAGGCAACCAGTGGTGCCGGTAGCGTCGCCTATTCTGGCCACACCGTAGACCAGGACCCTTCAGGGGGGCAACGGGTGATCGTCGGGGCGACCAATATCGACCACACCATCCAGGATGTCGGCAAAATCCGGCTTGCTTACGATTTTGCACCGGAAACTCGCTTGGCTTTTACTTTCGGAGAGTGGCATAACAATTCGACGAATAGGGCTGAAAGCTATTTAAAAGATGCCAATGGCCAAACCGCGTATTCTGCAACGGGAACCAGTGCCATCCTGGTCAATGGGCAGCGCTACACCGTGGCTGCCTCGACTTTTGCTCCGAATCGTAGCGAAACGGTCAACCGCCTGTTCGGCCTGACTTTCGATAGTCGGCTAAGTAACGACTGGCGCCTGGAGAGCGCTTTCTCGCTCTACCAGACCCCGACCGACAGCTTGCGGACAGCCGCATCGCCGACCCTGAGCAACGGGACGGTGGCCTTGTCGGATGGTACTGGTTGGAATAACGCCGACCTGCGTCTGATCTGGAAGCCGGATGGCGGCAAGGTAGGCCATACCGTGACGGCTGGTCTGCATCACGATGCCTATACGTACGACTACAAAAAATACAATGCCGGTAACTGGCTGTCCGAAGACAGCAAGACGGCTCTGACCGATCGCAACTACGGGCGGACGCAAACCCAGGCGATTTATCTCCAGGATGAATGGAAATTTGCCCCACGCTTCACATTGACCGCAGGCGTCCGCCAGGAACAATGGCAGGCCAGCAAGGGTGAGATTTACACCAGTGCACTGGGTCAGAACAATTTCCGCGAACGTGAAGAGAGCGGTACTTCGCCCAAGCTTTCGCTGGCTTGGCAGGCAACGCCTGACTGGATGCTGCGTGGCTCGTTTGGCAAGGCTTTCCGTTTCCCGACGGTGACCGAGTTGTACCAGACGGAAAAAACCAGTACGACAACCCGGATCAGCGACCCCAACCTGAAGCCTGAGCAGGTTTTTGCCAAGGATCTGACGGCTGAGGGAGCGCTTGGGCGCGGTACGTTGCGTTTCTCGCTATTCGAAGAAATCGTGCATGACGCGCTGTACAGCTTCACCGACTACGCGTTGACGACGCGCAATCAAAATATCGACAAGTTGCGCGTGCGCGGCGCCGAAGTTGCCTACGTTGCGCCGGAAGTGTTGCGTGGCCTCGATCTGACGGCCAGCATGACTTATGCGCGCTCACGGGTGTTGGAAAACCATCTTTATCCGGCCAGCGTCGGCAAGTGGGTGATCCGGGTACCCGACTGGCGCGCCTCGCTGCTCGCCGTCTATCGGTTCAACGACCAGTGGACAGGCATGCTCGGCTATAAATATAGCGGCAAGCAATACAACAACCCGGATAATTCCGATGAATGGGCGAACACCTATGGCGGCAACAGTACCTTCTCGACCTTCGACACCAAGATTTCCTACCGTTTCGCCAAGGGCATGACGGCCGGCTTTGGTATCGACAACCTGACCAACGAGAAGTATTACGCCTTCCATCCTTATCCACAGCGTACCTTCCATGGCGAGATTCGCATTGATTACTAAGCGTCTGACCTTACTGGCACTCGGCCTGTGGCTGATTGCCTCGACTGCGGTTGCGGCCGATACCATGCCTGGCATGGCCAAGGCTCCCCGGCTCGAGCTTGGCAGCTCGGCCATCTTTGCCCCGGATGGCACGCTGCTGGTTGCCGCCAAGCAGGGCGAGCACATCATGCTTTATCGCAGTCAGGACCAAGGCCAGAGCTGGTCGGCGCCTGCTGCGGTCAACGCCCTGCCGGAGGCGATTTCGGCTGATGGCGAGAACCGGCCCAAGTTGGCATTCAGTGCCGATGGCGGTTTGCTCGTCTCATGGACGCGCCCGCTCGGCAAGCCGTACAGCGGAGCGATTCGCTTGGCTCGTGCCGATGATGGCAGGAATTTCTCGCCGCCGCTGACGGTGCATAAAGATCCGGCTGAAATTACCCATCGCTTCGAATCCTTGCTGACGACACCGGATAACAAGGTCATCCTGGCCTGGATCGACAAGCGCGATCTGGAAGCGGCCAAGACCAGCAAGGCAGCTTATCGTGGTGCGGCCATCTATAGCGCCGTATCGAACGATGGTGGCCGCAGTTTTCAACCTGAGCGCAAGCTGGCCGACCATTCCTGTGAGTGTTGCCGGATTGCTTCGGCCCTGGATCGTGACGGTACGCCACTCTTCATGTGGCGCCATGTCTTTGCCCCGAATGAGCGCGACCACGCATTGCTCCGGTTTACGGCGGAAGGTGCGAGCCAGCGTGTGCAACGCGCCACTTTCGATCGCTGGAAAGTCGATGGTTGTCCGCATCACGGGCCTTCACTGACGGTTGATGCTGCCGGTCTGCGTCATGCTGTCTGGTTCAACCAGAAAGACGGTGCCGGGCGGGTTTTCTACGGTCGACTGCTGCCGGGGGATGAAATTCGCGTTGAAGGTCAGCGTGTCATCGGCGGGCTGCGGGCGGCGCACGCCGATCTCGCGGCGGCTGGCGGCAAGTTGCTGATTGCCTGGAAGGAATTCGATGGCGAACGGACGCAGTTGCGCGGCCTGGTGTCGACCGATGGCGGAGAAAAATTCAGCGAACTGGCTCTGGCCTCGACTGATGGAGCTTCCGATCAGGTTCGTGTCATTCGCCAGCAGGAGAAACTCTATGTTTTCTGGCGTACCGAGAAGGAAGGCTTCCGCCTGTTCCCGCTGCCATGATCCGTCGCCTGATTTCGTTACTGATGCTGGCCCTGGCGGCCGGTACGCTACAGGCCGCCGAGTTCGTGCTGCTTGATCGTGATACGGCGCGCCAGTTGCTTGACCCGGGGCGTTACCGGCAACCTGCCGTGGTGACGCTGTGGTCGTCCGACTGCAGTCACTGCAAAAAGAACCTGCAACTGCTGTCGACGCTGGTCAAGAACAACAAACGTTTGCGTGTCATTACCATCGCCGCCGAGCCGGCCACGGCAGAGCATGCGCCGTTGCTTGATCGTTATGCCTTGCCCGGCCCCCGCTACGCCTACGGCAGCGATAGTCCTGAGGCCATTGCTTATGCCATTGATCCGAACTGGGCCGGCGAATTGCCGCGCACGTTTATGTTCGATGGCAAAGGAGGCAAGGAGAAAAAGTCGGGCGTCGTTTCACAACTGATGCTGGAAAAGGCGACAGGGTTGAGTTTCTAGTTTTTCAAAAGAATTCGACACGATTCCGTCCGGCCTGCTTGGCGCGATACATCGCCTGGTCGGCCAGGCGGATCAGTTGATCGGCATCCGCCGCATCTGGCGGGTAAAGCGCGACACCGATACTGCCGGATACGGTGACTTGGACATCATCCGCCAGTTGGCAGGGCATGCCGATGCTGTCCAGTGTCCGGGCCAGGATTTCACGGGCCATGGTGCTGGTGTGGACCTCGGCCAGCAAAATCACGAACTCGTCGCCACCCAGTCGGCAAACCGTGTCGACATCCCGCAGCGTGGCCTTGATACGTTGCGCAATTTCAATCAGGACGGCATCGCCAGCCTTGTGGCCGTAGGTATCGTTGACCGGTTTGAAGTCGTCAAGATCAAGGTAGCAAACGGCGAGCAACTGGTTGCGCCGGCGCGCCTGTGCCAGCGCCAGGGTCAGGCGGTCGGTCAGCAAGGTCCGGTTGGGTAGCGCGGTCAACGGGTCGTAATAGGCCAATTCCTCTAGCTGACGCTGGTTTTCGCGCAGGCTGGTGATGTCTCGCAAAGAGGTGACGGCGGCCGTGATCTGGCCGTTGTCGGCATCGACGATGGCTGATGCGTTGATCGTCAGCCACTGAATGCTGTCGCGGCCGTGGGGCTGCAGGCCGACGATCTGGTCATGTTGCGATTCGCCGCTCTGCAAGGCGCGCATGACCGGGAAATTGTCCGGCGGCATCAGCGTGCCATCGGGGCGGAGAACATTGCCCCCGGCCCAGGGATGAATCAGGTTGCCGACGAGATGCTCCTTGCTGGCGCCGAGGATAGTTTGCGCTGCCTGATTGCAACTGATGATCCGGTAGTCTAGTCCCACCACAAGAACGCCCTCGGCCAGTACCGAGACGATCGAGCGATTGAATTCGTGGGCTTGCCGCAAAGCCTGTTCGGCATACCAGCGCTCGGTCTGCTCGCGGAAAGTCCAGACCCGGCCGATCGGTCGTCCATCAAGAATCTGCGGATTGGAACTGCGTTCGATGACCCGGCCATCCTTGAGATGAATGACGCTGTGGGAGAAAGCCATTGGCTCACCGGCCAGGCGTGTTACTTCCAGCCCAAAATCGGCCGGTGCCGTCGTTTGTTCGCCGATGAAGGTAAAGAGCGTCGCACTCTGCTTTTCACTAATCAACTCGAAGGGCATGCGCCAGAGATCGACCAATCGGCGGTTGGTGCTGGTGATGCGGCCATTCAGGTCGGCAACCAGAATACCGTCGGCCGATCCCTCCATGGTTGCCTCGAAGCGGGAGAGAGATTCCTGCTGGTTGCGCAGCGCTTGCTGACGTTCGGTGACGTCGGTGATCAGGAAAAGGATTTCGTCGCCCATCCTGGTCGCCAGGACATCGAGCGTCAAAGCCCGGCCATCCCGGCATTGGATACAAAACTCGGAGGGCCCGAGCGGCTCGCTCTGCTCGGGGGGCATATCGATCAGGGCCAGCCAGAGTGCCTGTGCGCGCTGGCGCTGAAACTGGTCGGGTAAAACTACAGCCCACCAATCGTTGATTTGTCGGGTGTCGCTGTCGAGCAAACCAAACATCGCAATCGCGCTGCGATTGATGAACCGGTTCTGGCCATCCACTCCGAAAAGCATGATCCCAGCGGGCTGGTATTTAAGTATTTTGATCCAGTGGGCTTCGCGCAGGCGCAAACTCTCCTGCGCCTGAAGACTCGGTTTGAGCAGCGCTTTTTGCAGAGGGATGCGGAGTACGGCGCCAAGCAGCCCACCGAGCAGCAGGCTGGATAAGAGTCGGAATATGAAGGTACTTTCCGGTCCGGGCTCTTGGGGTGCAAACCATGGGTAGCTGGCCAATCCGCAGGTCAGTGCCGGCAACAAGGCAATCGCCAGCGCCAGCGCATTGCTCAGGCGACCGATCTGGCGTACGAGTTGCATGTCTTGGCTCGAATTCAATTGAAAGTGACCTGGCGTGGATGGTTCGAAGCGGTGAGCATCGGAGCCGACGGCGGAGGAAAAGTTTCTGGAGATCGCTGCTCAGTAGCCGAATTTGTGATTTTAGTGTGTCTTTGGGCGTGTGAGGCACGTTGAAAAGGTGTTAATGCCAAAAGAAAAGGGCCCGGATAACCGGGCCCTGGAATTTGGTGGAGGCGGGGGGGATCGAACCCCCGTCCGCAAGTCCTACACAGGCAGATCTACATACTTATTCCGGTCAATTGGTTTTAACCCTGGTGCGCCGGCCGAACAGGCTCACTTCAGGCGATCCACTTGATTTTCGAGGATGGCTACGCGGCATCGCCAACCCTTATCCGATGTAAGTGACACTGCGTCCAGTTGCCTGGTCCGGCCCATCGGAGAGCCGGTGCAGCGCCAGCCGCGTTAAGCGGCCAGTGCGAATTGTTCGTCGTTGGCGTTTGTAAAGTTTCCAGATGGATTTACGAGGTGACTGGCCCTCGGTATGCACTGTTCTGATTCGCAACCCACGTCGAAGCCAGGTCGCCCCCATTTTTTACGGCAACCATGAGACACTGTTGCCGCTCAACAAGTTCCGGATTTTACGCTATCGCGCCGGTTCCGTCACGAAGTCAGAACTTGATGTTCAGGCCGGTATAGAACGAGCGGCCCATGCCGGGGACGGCAATGCCCAGAGGAATGCTGTTGATACCCATGGTTGTTCCCTGACCGGTGTAAGCACCACCGGTTGGCAGGTAGTAAAACTTGTCAAACAAGTTTTCGACACCAAAGTCGATCCGAACATTCTTCTCGGTGTAGCTGGCTCGCAGGTGAGTCAGGCTGTAGCCGGAGGTTTGTATTTCATTGCGCACGGTGGAAACATCATGCTTGCCTTGGACCGAAACGAATTCGACGGCATTGTTCCAGCCACCGGCTTGTTGGGTCAGTGCCAGCTTCAGGTTGAGCGGCATGATGTTGTACAGATTGTTGCCGGTATCCCGGTTTTCACCCTTGCTGTAGTTGAGCAGTCCTTTCAGCCCGAATTCGCCAACTGCTGTTTTGGCCAGTGGCATGCGACCGGATAGATCGAGACCGTAGAGACGGGCCGATTGGTTGGCGTATTGCAGGCGAACAAAGTTGCTGGTTGATGGATTAGGCGTTGCTGTCGGGCAGCCACCCATGCCGGCACTGCTGCAGCGTACGGCGTCGATGTAGTTATCAACGTAGGTGAAATATGGTGTTGCCTTGAACTCCCAGCTGCGGTCGGCGGCATGCAGGTCGAAGGTGGCGGAGGCAGTGTAGGCGGTTTCCGGCTTCAGATCGGGATTGCCGACATAACCGTTACCGTCGCCGACGAAGTTGTTCATGATCGCCATCATGCTGGCTGTCGACCATGTGTAGCGCTCGTACAGATTGGGCGAGCGAACCTTGCGGGCCAGGCCGAATTCGATATCGGTGAGCTTGCTTGGCGTGTAGCGGGCGAGTGCGGTCAAATCGAGATTGTCGTCGCCTTTGCTGCGGCTGCCGTTATTGAAATTTACGGCGTCAGTGGTCTGGTTCATCATCCCGCCTGTGCCGGAAAGGGGGGCGGTAGCCAGATTGTAGCCGTGGACGGTGTCAGTGCTGGTGCTGACACGTTCGTAACGGGCGCCTAGCTGGGTCGTCCATTGGGTGTTCAGGCGGGATTCCCATTCGCCGAAGATGCCTGTACGGTCGCGCTGGCCGTTGTTGATATTCTGGAAGGCATAGGGCGCCATGCCGCCAGTACCAGAGGCCGGCCACCAATCGTTTAGTGTGTAATGCTGATAGAGAGCACCGATGCGCAGCAGGTCGTTGGCCGTTAGGTCGATGTCGGCTTTGAGATTGATGCCGGTAGTTTTGCCGGTCGAGTACATGGGCATGCCATTGACTGCAGTGCCGTAGGCTAGTTGCTTGTCTGCACCGAAGTTCATGTAGTGGTCGACGTCTTCGTAGTAGGCTCGTGCTTCGAACAGACCCCAGTCGTATTGGCCGAGGTAGCGGAGACTAATGCGCTTTTGCTCATTGCCCAGCATGTCCATGCGTTGGTTGGGATAGAGCTGTTTTGGAACATCCTGGTAACCGATCTTGGTTTCCAGCAAGTGGTTGCCGGTCCGGTAGGCTAGGCCGAGCAGGTGCGTCCAACTCTCGTAGGCCGATGAACCTACTTCATCCAGTCCGAGTGAATGACCCGGCCGGCCGGTCGCGTTGGTGGCAGGAGTCTTGAAATTGGCACCGGCTTTGTAATTGTCTGCCTGTGAGTAAGCGCCGGTATAGCTGACGCTGAAATTTTCGTTAGCCAGCGTGGCACCGATATTGCCACCAAGTGCACTGTTGTTGCTGCGGTAGAAAGCGCCAATTTCACCCTTGGTGAGCAGGCCCTGCCCAGGAGCGGCAAATTGTGGGGCGGCGGTTTCGGCGACGATGCTGCCACCAATACTGTCACCACCAACGCTGACGGGCGTGATTCCCGCATAAACCTTGATCTTGCTGACAGCACTTGGGTCAAGATAGGAAAGTGGGGGATTCATGTGATTGGGGCAGGTGGCGATTAAGTCCATGCCATCAACGCTGATGCGCAAGCGGTCATCGGCCAAGCCGTGAATCGATGGAAGGCTGGAAACACCGCCTGCACCGTATAGGCTGATGCCGGGTACATCCTGTAATAATGCGGCAGTGTCGCGTGTCACGGCATTTTTAGCGGCAATGTCTGCAGCGCCAATCTGGCGTGGGGTGGTTGCTTCAGGCATTCGCCCAGCATTGACGACCACTTCATTCAAGGTGCTTTGTGCATAGACCAGTGGTACGGAAAAAATGACTGCCATGGCGGCAACCAGCGGACGTAAACGTGAAACCATTGTGCTCTCCCTGTTTATCTTGATCTTTGAACGGGGGGAGATTCTCCGCTTTCGTGATGGCATGCGGAATGCGACAAATTGTCGCGCACCAGTGCAGTGCATGCCAAAAAACGGTTTTGGCGGGTTTGCTGCGGTCGACCGCAGCAGGTCAAAGATTCAGCCGGCGGGGCTGTGGGCCTTGAGTACACGAAGCATTTCATCCGCCTTGAAGGGCTTGCTGATGAAATCATCCATGCCGGCCCGCATGCATTGTTCGCGGTCGGCAGCCAGCACGTTGGCGGTCAGGGCAATGATCGGCAGGCGTGGCAGCGACTCGTTGGCTTCCCTGGCACGGATCAGTTGCGTGGCCTCAATGCCATCCATATTCGGCATTTGCAGATCCATCAAGACGAGATCGAAGGTTTGGCTGTTTACGGCGGCAACCGCCTGCAGCCCATCTTCGGCCAGTGTGACGAGACAGCCCTGTTTGCCGAGCAGCATGGTGGCGAGTTTTTGGTTGACCGGCGTATCTTCGACCAGCAGGATGCGTCGCCCGTTCAGGCTGGGGCCGGCCTCTCGCGAAGGGCTGGCGGCTGTGGCCGTTGTCGTGGCCGGCATAGCTGCGCGCAGATAGTCGATGCTGAACCTGAAATGGCTGCCTTGCCCCGGCTGGCTGTCTACCGAGAGCGTGCCATCCATCATTTCAATCAGGCGCATGACGATCGACAGGCCGAGGCCGGTGCCGCCGTACTTCCGGGTCGTCGAGCTTTCGGCTTGCGAAAAGGGCGAGAAGATCATTTCCTGCTTGTCGCTGGGAATGCCGATGCCGGTATCGCTGACGATGAAATTGAGCCGAACTTTCTCGGCCACCGGGCCGGGTGCGGCTGATAACTCGATGTGTACGCCACCCTGCTCGGTGAATTTCAGGGCATTCGAGATCAGATTGGTCAGAATCTGGCGCAGACGGACCGGATCGCCGATGACTTCGCGGGGAACGCTCTCCGCGGCGTGCCAGCTGAGCTTCAGCTTCTTGTCGCTGGCTTGTAACGAGTAAATGCCGAGGACGCTGTCGAGCAAATCCGGCAAGGAGATCGGGATATGTTCCAAGCTGAGCTGGCCGGCATCGATCTTGGAAAAATCGAGTACGTCATTGAGAACGCGCAGCAGGCTTTCACCCGATACCTTGACCCAGGTGAGATATTCGCGTTGTTCCGCGGTCAACTCAGTGGCCAGGGCCAAATCGGTCATGCCGAGAATGCCATTCATCGGTGTCCGGATTTCATGGCTCATGGTGGCCAGGAAACGGGTCTTGGCCTGGGCGCCAGCTTCGGCCGCCTTGGCCAGTTCGGTTTCCTTGTCGCGGGCTTCGGTCAGTTCCCTGATCCGCTCGGCGATGGCGCGCGACATGGCATTGAATGCCCGGCCAAGATGCCCGATGTCGTCATCGCCTTCAGGGACCGGTGGCGGCGTCAGATTGCCGGCAGCAACTGCTTCGCTGGCCTCGGTCAGCGTACTCAGGTGGCGCGTCATCAGGTAGCCGATCAGGCCGATCAGCCCGGCCGAAAATAAGATTTCGAGCAGCGCGATGCCGACGCCTTGCTGGAACAGTTGCGCATGTGCCTGAAGGATCTGCGAAAGATCGAGTCCGACATGCAGCGTTCCCATTTTCTGGCCATAGGCCGTGACCGGCACCTGAATGTCGTAACGTGGATTGCCATCCTTGGCGGCAAAAAGCTGGAAGCTGGGGTCCGGTGCAGGTAATTCCGTATTTTTCGCCCAGCCGCTGCTGGCGATGCGGCGCCCGGTTTTGTCGGTCACGGCCAGATAGCTGATACCGCTGGCCGCCTTGCTTTCCTCCAGTACGGCCTGGACGGTGGCGTAGTCGTGCTGGGCGAGTGGTGCGACGATGGCGGCAATCAGCACCGGAGCAATTTGCTCGGCATGGCGTTGTGCCTGCATCCCCATATTGTCGGCCAGCAGCCGCAGGCTGTTGGCGACGAGCACGGTCAACATCAGCGCTTCGACCAGAATGGCCACGACCAGAAGACGACCACGCACCGAGCGCGGCAGGAATGAACGTCTCATCGGGCCTTGATCAACTGACGGGTCTCGACGGCGTAGGGTTCCATCGCTTCAAGCTCCTTGGGGCGGAGCTTGCGGTAAGCCTCAAGCTTATTCTGGCTGAGGTATCTTTTTCCGGCCGGCGAGTTGGCGAAATTGCTCAGGGCCAGATCGAATTTGCCAAGCTGATGGCTCCAGCGTTTGTTGAGCATGTACACCCGGCCAAGCAGCGAATCGCTTTCGGCCAGGATGCGCAAATCGGCCTGTTGCTCGGCCGGCAGTTTCTGAAAATTGGCCAGCGAGGTGAAGGCCAGGCTGGCATCGCCGGCCAGCACTTGCTGGCTGATGCTGTCGGCCGCTGAGACATAGCGCATGTTGGTTTCCTGGACGCCGTTGATTTTCATCCAGTGCTGTCCCCACAAGGTCACCAGAGAGGACGGTGAGAGTCCGAGGACCGTTGCGCCCTTCAGATCTGCCGGGCTGCGAAAAGGGCTGTCGCGTGCAACCAGCGCAACGGCCTTGAAATCGGCCTTGTAGGTTGCCAGGGGCAGGTAGCCGGCGTCGGTCTGGTAAAGACGGGCCTGGTGGCCTGTCGTGATTGCCAGGTCGTAATCCTGATTCAGGGCGCGCCGGCCGAACTCGGTAAAGTCCGGCGCAGTCTGGACTTCGACGGGCATGCCAAGGTCGCGCTCAAGCTGCTGGCGCAATGGCTGATACATTTCCAGAATGACCCGGGCGCTGGTGTGGGGCGCAACCCCCAGCCTGAAAACCGGCGACTCGGCCGTTGCGCCCCATGCAAAGAACAAGGCCCCAATGGCGAACAAGCGGATGATTGCGGTTTTCAGCATCGCTTTCTCAGGCGTTCAGCTTATCGAGTGCCTCGCGCAGTTTTCCCGGTTCATCGAGGCGCAGCATCCGGCGGACCGTGGGGGCGAGTTCGCTGACATCGGCCTTGAGTACGCGATTCTTCACTTCAAGAATCTGCGATGGGTGCATCGAGAAAATGCGCAGGCCCATGCCGAGCAGCAGGCGGGTGAATTGCGGATCACCGGCGACTTCACCGCAAACGGAGACCGGAATGTTGACCTTTTCCGCCATCGACAGCGTGTGGGCCAGGAGCATCAGCACGGCAGGATGCAGCGGGTCGTAAAGATTGGCGACCTGTTCGTCGGAACGGTCGATGGCCAGTGTGTACTGGATCAGGTCATTGGTGCCGATCGACAGGAAGTCGAGACGACGCAGGAACAGGCCGACGGCCAGCGCGGCGGCTGGAATCTCGATCATCCCGCCAACCTGGATGTTTTCGTCGAAAGCGACCTTTTCGCCACGCAGGCTGGATTTGGCCTGCTCCAGTGCGGCCAGCGTCTGGTCGATTTCATGGGCGTGCGCCAGCATCGGGATGAGCAACTTGATCGGGCCGTATTTCGAGGCGCGCAGGATGGCACGCAGCTGGATCTGGAACATGCGCGGCTCGGCCAGCGACAGGCGGATGGCGCGCCGACCGAGGGCCGGGTTGGTATGAACACGATCGTTGGTGTTGTTGCCGGGGCGCAGATCCTTGTCGTTGCCGAGGTCGAAGGTGCGGATGGTGACCGGCCGACCGGCCATGCCCTTGACCACCTTTTTGTAGGCTTCGTATTGCTCGCGCTCGTCGGGCATGTCGCCGCGGTCGAGGAAGAGGAATTCGGTACGGAACAGGCCGACCCCTTCGGCACCAGCCTCCAGCGCAATCGGCACGTCGCCGGGCAATTCGATATTGGCAAAAAGTTGCACGTCGACCGCGTCAATCGTCTGCGATCTGGCCGTCTTCAGGCGCTTGAGCTTGGAGCGTTCCAGTTCGATCTGGTTCTTGCGGAGCTGGTATTCCTCCAGCACGCGCGGGTCCGGATTGACGATGACGACGCCGCGCGTGCCATCGACGATGATCTGCTCGCCATCGCGGATCAGCGAACGCGCTGTTTCAAGGCCGACAATCGACGGAATCGCCATGCTGCGGGCGAGAATGGCTGTGTGCGAAGTCGAGCCGCCGACATCGGTGATGAAGGAGGCGAAGCGATGGTCCTTGAAGGCGATGACGTCGGCCGGTGACAGGTCGTGGGCGACGACAATCAGCATCTCTTCCTTGACGCCCTTGGCCGTTTTCATCACCGCCCGGCCGGGGTGGCCAAGCAGTTCCTTGATGACGCGCTCAACGACCTGGACGACGTCGAACTTGCGTTCGCGCAGGTAGGGGTCGTCGAATTGCTCGAATTGCCCGACCAGATGCTCCATCTGCTGGACCAGCGCCCATTCGGCATTGCAGCGCCGCTCGCGGATGATCTCGCGCGGCTTGTCGACCAGTTCAGGGTCTTCGAGGAACATGGTGTGGATGTCGATGAAGGCGGCAAGCTCGGCCGGGGCGTGCTCGGTCGTTTCCTTCATCAGTTCGAGCTCGCCCTTGACGGACTTGATGGCCGCCTCGAAGCGGGTGATTTCCTTGTCGACCATGCGCGGAGCTATGGTCAGGTGCGACACTTCCAGCGTCGCATGCGACATCAGCATGGCCCGCCCGATGGCGATGCCGCTGGAGACACCGAGACCGTGCAGGGTGAAGCTCATGGTCGCTTACTCCCCTTCGCCGAAATAATCGGCGATCAGCGCAAGCAGCGCATCCATCGCCTCCGCCTCATCCGGACCGTCGGTTTCGACAGTCACTTTCGAGCCCTTGCCAGCCGCCAGCATCATCACCCCCATGATGCTTTTGGCGTTGATCCGGCGTGTGCCTTTGGCCATCCAGACTTCGCATTTGTATTTGCCGGCCAGTTGGGTCAGCTTGGCCGAGGCGCGGGCGTGCAGGCCCAGCTTGTTGATGATCTCTGTTTCTCTGGTCTGCATGTCTAGTGATCCTGCATATTGAAAACGCCATCGCGGCCGCCGCCGATGGCTCGGGTGAGCAAGGTTTCCATGCCCTTCTCGCGGTAGGTCAAGGCGCGCAGCAGCATCGGCAGATTAACGCCGGCAATGCCTTCGATGCGTCCCGGTTCCAGCAGCTTCAGGGCGAGATTGGCCGGACTGGCGCCAAAAATGTCGGTCAGGACGACCGCACCTTCGCCGGTATCAACCAGGGCGAGCATTTGCCGGGCCAGCGGCAGGAGGTCGAGCGGGTCATCCTGAGCGGCCACGCCCAACTGGTTGAGCTGGATTGGCCGCTTGTTGAGCACGTGGCAGGCGTTCTGGACGAGGGCCTCGCCATAGCTGCCATGGGTGATGAGTAGAATTCCGATCATGCGTCGGATTCTACCGCCCTTTCAGCGTCGGCTGGCGATCAGGATACCGCCGACAACCAGGCCGGCTCCGGCCACCTGGGCGAAGGAAATTTGCTCGTCGAGCAGCCACCAGCCAAAGCCGATGGTGAGCAATGGTCCGATCATCGTGATCAGCGAGGCATGACCGGCGCCGAGTCGCTTGATTGCCGCCGTTTGGGCGAATACCGGGATGATCGTGGCGAACAAGGCCATCGCCAGTCCCCAGCCATACACCGGCAGCGGCTGAATGAAAGCGCTGAGCGGGTGTGACAGGGCGAAGTGTACCAAGGTGACGGCTGACGACATCAGCGTGGCGATGGCGGCAAAGCGCATGGCGCCGATCCGCGTGATCATCGGAGCGCTGCCCGAGAGATAGATGGCGTAGGAAACGCTGGAGCCGAAGACAAGGGCGCCGCCGAGCCAGACATTGCGGGCATCGCCGAAATCGAGATCGTGCATGAAGGCAAAACCGATGCCGCAATAGCAGAAGACGATGGCAATTGCCTCGCGGCGGGTGAAGGGTTTGCCCTGGAAGAAAACGCCGATCAGAATGGTCAGGGTTGGGTAGGTGAACAGGATCAGGCGCTCCAGCCCGGCCGAAATGTACTGCAGTCCCCAGAAATCGAGGATGCTTGCGCCGTAATAGCCGCAACAGCCGAGCAGGAAAAGTCGGCCCCAGTCCTGGCGCGACAACTGGGCGCCGCTGCGTTGCTCGGCCAGGCCGACCCAGAGAAAAACCGGCAGCGCAAAACCCATGCGCAGCGCCAGCAGGGTGACGGCATCGACGCCATACGGGTAGGCCAGTTTGACGAAGATGGCCTTCATCGAAAAACCGAGTGCGGCAAGCAGGGCCAGGGCGGCACCGGTGGCAGGACTATTTCGCCAGGCGTTCGATTTTTTCAAAGTCATGTTCGTCGAGTTGGAGTGGATTGCCCATTGAATACGTCACCAGGCGGCTTGGCAATTGGTAATATTCAAAGCAAGCATTCGTTCTGGACGAAACCATGTATTACGACCTTCCGGATTTGCGGCTGGTTGCCGCGATTGCCGACAGTGGCAGCCTGACCCGGGCAGCCGCCAGGGTTCATCTGGCGCCCTCCTCGGCCAGTCATCGCCTGACCCAGCTTGAAGCGGCGCTCGGCGTGCCGCTTTTTGCCCGTCACCATCGCGGTCTGACCCCGACGTTGGCGGGTGAGTCGCTGTTGCGGCATGCCCGTCAGGTATTCGCCCAGCTGGAACAAATGCATGCCGATCTGGCGCCCTACGCCAGCGGCTTGAACAGCCAGGTCACGGTGTTTGCCAATACCAATGCCATCAACTGTTTTTTACCCGAAGATCTCGGCGATTTCCTGCGTGAACATCCGCGTATCCGGGTCAGCCTCGAAGAGCAGCCCAGTCCGGCGATCATTCAGGCGGTGGCTGCCGGGCAGGTTGAAATCGGGGTGGTGGCCGCCGAGCGTGGGCCGGGCAGCCTTGATTCACAGCCTTACCGGCGTGATCGTCTGGCCTTGGTGGTGCCGGCCGGGCATCCGCTGGCGGCTCGCCAGGTCGTCAATTTTGCCGAAGTGCTCGACCAGCCTTTTGTCTGCCTGCATGCCGGCAGCGCCATTCATACTTTCATGATGAATGCCGCGGCCCAACTGGGCGGTAGCCTCGACGTGCGCATCCAGGTGCGCAGCTTCAATGCCATTTGCCGCATGGTGGCGGCGGGTGTTGGCATCGGTTTGTTGCCGCACTCCTCGATTGTCGCGGTCGACGGCCTGAAAACGGTGAAAATCGCCGACGATTGGGCGCCGCGCGATCTGCAATTGTGCGTGCGTTCGCGCGCCGCACTCAGCCCGGCGGCAGCGGCCCTGTTCGACCATCTGGCCGACAAGGGCAGGCAGGCGCTTACAACGGGCGTTTGACGGTCAGCGCACCGCGTACTTCGCCCTTGGCGTAGCCGGTCGCCTGGTCGTGCGGATAGCTCTCGCCGAGTTTGGTCTTCAGGCCGGCCTCGAATTGTTCAACCGGGCCGTGACACTTGAGGCAAACGTCGCCGACCGGCAGGGCCTTGATGTAGCGGAAGACCGGTTTGCCGTCGATGTTGACGACTTCGCTCTTCTCCAGCGTTTCCGGTTTTTCGCCGTTGGCGGCACGGATGTTGAAGTCGGCCAGTTGCCGGACTTCCCACAAATCCGGTGTGCCGCGCTCGGCATTGCGCGTCTTCAGGCTGACCCGACGAATATCCCAGCCGGTTTCCTGACGTTTTTCCTTGATCAGCGCCGGTGCCTGCTCCTTGCAGACCGGAATCGCCCCGGCGACGCCTTTTTCAGCGACTGCCTCCTGCATCGCACTGACCACCTTGGGGACAACGGGCAGCACAGTTTTTTTGGTATCGGCGGTCAGCGTGGCGATGTCCTGGGCCAGCACCGGCATGGCTGCGAGCAGCAGGGCGAGAGGCATGAAGGTTTTCATCAGGGGCTCCAGAATGAAATAAGTAAACGCTTATTTTATTCCCTCTTCCTGCTGCATGGTGCTCGATTTGTCCGTGCCGCGACTCAGCGCCGACCGCCGAGAATCGAGCCGAGTACGCCGCGCAGGATCTGCTTGCCGATTTCACGGCCAACGGTGCCGGCCATGCCGCGGGCGGCGCTCTTGGCGGCGGCTTCGATCATGCCTTCGCGCTTGCCGCCGCGCGGTCCGGTGCTGCCGCCGAGCATTTCGCCGATGCTGTCGAGAATGCCGCCGCCGGATTCCTGTGCGGCGATTTCGGGTTGGCGAGCTTGGGGCGTCGGGCGTTGCTCGGCTTGCTGGCCACCGTGATTGCCCCAGTCATTGGCGTTAAGGCCGCCCGGCTGGCCGGGGGGCGGGGCTGGAATGGCGCCGGGAGCAGCCTGCTTTGCCGCCGGTTTGCCGCGCAGGATTTCGTAGGCTGATTCGCGGTCGACCGTGGTGCCGTAAGTGGCGAGCATCGGTGATGCCTGGATCATCGCCTTGCGTTCGTCGGCGCTGAGCGGGCCGAGGCGGGAAGCGGGCGGAAAGATGATGCTGCGGTCGACCACTGTCGGGCGGCCTTTTTCGTCGAGGAAGGAAACCAGCGCCTCGCCGACGCCGAGTTCGGTGATGACGGTGGCGGCGTCGAATTTGGGATTGGCGCGCATGGTTTGTGCGGCGGCCTGGACGGCTTTCTGGTCGCGCGGCGTGAAGGCACGCAAGGCGTGCTGGACGCGGTTGCCGAGCTGGCCGAGGATTTTTTCCGGAACGTCGAGCGGGTTCTGCGTCACGAAATAGACGCCGACGCCCTTGGAGCGAATCAGGCGGACGACCTGTTCGACCTTGTCGGTCAGCGCCTGGGGCGCATCGGTGAACAGCAGGTGGGCTTCGTCGAAGAAGAAAACGAGTTTGGGTTTGTCGAGGTCGCCGGCTTCGGGCAGTTGCTCGAACAGTTCGGCGAGCAGCCAGAGCAGGAAGGTCGAGTAGAGCGCCGGGGCCTGGACGAGTTTTTCGGCCGATAGCACGTTGATCACGCCGCGCCCGTTTTCATCGAGCTTCATCAGGTCGTTGATGTCGAGCATTGGCTCGCCGAAGAACTGGTCGCCGCCCTGCTCTTCGAGCGTCAGCAGGCCGCGCTGGATGGCCCCAATCGACGCCGAGGAAACATTGCCGTATTCGGTAGTGAATTCCTTGGCGTTGTCGCCCACGTGCTGGACCATGGCCCGCAAGTCCTTGAGATCGAGCAGCAACAGGCCTTGATCGTCGGCGATCTTGAAAACAAGTTGCAGCACGCCGGTTTGCGTGTCGTTCAGGTTGAGCAGGCGGGCGAGGAGCAGCGGGCCCATGTCGGAAATGGTCGCGCGGACCGGCACGCCGCCCTGGCCGAACACATCCCAGAAAGCGACCGGGTTGGCGTAGGGCTGGAAACCTTCGAGGCCGAGATCCTTGAGCCGGGCTTCCAGCTTCGGCGTAACCACGCCGGGCGCGCCCATGCCGGAAAGGTCGCCCTTGACGTCGGCCATGAAGACGGGAACACCGGCAAAGGACAGGCGTTCGGCGATCGATTGCAGCGTGACGGTCTTGCCGGTGCCGGTGGCGCCGGTGATCAGGCCGTGGCGGTTGGCCATCTGCGGCAGCAATGCCGGGTAGCCGTCTTCGGATTTGGCGAGGTAAAGCGGTTCGGACATGGTGCGATCTTCCACAAGATAGGTATTCGGCATTCTAGCAACGCTTGGCGAGGTGAAATGTGAAAGAGCGTAATCAGCGTCGGCTGGAAATTCGAACATCGACTGACGAGACTGCCGGCTGCGGTTAAAATTGCGGCTTCTTTGTTTTTGCAGTGAGAGAAGACCATGGCAGGTCATTCCAAGTGGGCCAATATTCAGCACCGTAAGGGTCGTCAGGACGAAAAGCGCGGCGCCGCTTTCTCCAAGATCGCCAAGGAAATTACCGTGGCTGCCAAGATGGGCGGCGGCGATGTCGGTTTCAATCCGCGCCTGCGTGTCGCGGTCGACAAGGCCAAGGGCGTCAATATGCCCAAGGACAAGATCGATACGGCGATCAAGAAGGGGACTGGCGAGCTGGAAGGCGTCGATTATGTCGAGATCCGCTACGAAGGCTACGGCATCGGCGGCGCGGCGATCATGGTTGATTGCCTGACCGACAACAAGACCCGCACCGTCGCTGAAGTGCGCCATGCTTTCAACAAGTATGGTGGCAACATGGGCACCGAAGGTTGCGTCGTGTTCCAGTTCAAGCATTGCGGCCAGATGATTTTCGCCCCGGGGACCGACGAAGCGGCCTTGATGGACGCGGCGATCGAAGCCGGTGCCGAGGATGTGGCGACGAACGATGACGGTTCGATCGAAGTGATCACCGCACCGAACGACTACATGACCGTCAAGGATGCGCTTGAAGCGGCCGGCTTCAAGCCGGAATTCGGCGAAGTGACGATGAAGCCGGAAGGCGAAACCGAGCTGGCCGGCGACGACGCCGTGCGCATGCAGAAACTGCTCGACGCGCTGGAAGGTCTGGACGACGTGCAGGAAATCTACAGCACGGCTGTGATGGATGAATAAGCGCTTGCCGCGCAGTCAGGAATTATCGTGAATCAGTTCCGTACCTTGCTTGCTGTACTGCTTGTTTCATCGAGCCTGACTGCGTCGGCCGCGACGCTGGTCTGCCCCGATTTGTCCGGGGCGGCCCAGATCAACGCCTGTCCGATGGAAGAAGAGCTGAAGTACACCTACAACGGCTTTTGCAGCGATGCCGCCAAGGCGTATGCCAACCAGACCGACTCCTGCTTGCGTTATGAAGACTACCGGGCGATGAAAAATGTCGCCTTGTGGGAATCGAAGGACGGTGTTTTCGACGCTTACGTTTCCTGCGACAAGCCGGCCGCCGAAGTCAAAATGCTGCGGTCGACCGGCATGAAAGTCGAAAAACAGGGCAAGCTGACCAAGCTGGTCTGCAGCTATCCGGGCGGGGTGACGTTTACCTACCGGACCAAGGGTGCTTGCCGGGTGGATGGCGTGCAGGCAAGTTGCGATTGAGTGCCACGGGGCGCGGCTGATGCAGCGCCTCTACCCCTTTCTTTTTGTCTTCCTGTGGAGCACCGGCTTCATCGGGGCGAAGTACGGCCTGCCTTACGCCGAGCCGCTTTCCTTTCTGCTCACCCGCTACGCCTTCGTCATTGCCCTGATGACGGCGATTGCCCTGCTGACTCGAGCGCCTTGGCCGAAAGCGCCGATGCAGTGGGTGCATATTGCTGTTTCTGGCTTGCTGGTCCATGCCGTTTATCTCGGCGGGGTTTTCGTCGCCATCCGGCACGGCCTGCCGGCCGGCGTCACGGCGCTGGTCGTTGGCATGCAACCCCTATTGACGGCGCTGGGTGCCGGCTGGTTGCTCGGCGAACAGGTCAATCGCCGGCAGTGGGCCGGTCTGGGCCTCGGTTTTGTCGGCGTCGCGCTGGTTGTCTCGGGCAAATTCGGCGAGGCCGCCGCGCTTGGGCCGATGCTGGTTCCCGCTTTGATTGCCTTGCTCGGCATCACCATCGGCACCTTGTACCAGAAACGCTTTTGCGCCAGCTTCGATCTGCGTACCGGTTCGGTCATCCAGTTCGTGCCGACGGCGCTGGTCACCGCGCTGGCAGTGCTGTCGTTCGAGAATTACCGGATCGAATGGAACGGTGATTTCATCTTCGCGCTTGGCTGGCTGGTGCTGGTGCTCTCGATTGGCGCGATCAGCCTGCTCAATCTGCTGATTCGCAGCGGCAGTGCGGTGAATGTTGCCAGCCTGTTCTATTTGACTCCGCTGAGCACGGCGCTGATCGCCTTCGTGATTTTCGATGAAAAACTGACGTTGACCGCAGCGATCGGCATGCTGATCGCGGTCAGCGGCGTCTATCTCGTCGCACGACCCAAGTGAGTCTGGCGACACCGCGTATTCTCGGGATCGATCCTGGTTTGCGGGTCACGGGGTTCGGCGTCGTCGAGTTGCACGGCAATAAGCTGGTCTATATCGCGAGCGGCTGCATCAAGTCGAACGACAAGCAATCGCTGCCGGAGCGGATCAAAACGCTGTTTGCCGGGATCAGCGAGGTGGTTGCAACGTATCAGCCGGATCAGGCTGCGGTCGAGAAGGTCTTCGTCAACGTCAATCCGCAATCGACCCTGCTGCTCGGCCAGGCGCGCGGTGCGGCAATCAGCGCCCTGGTCCACGCCGGTCTGCCAGTTTCCGAATACACGGCATTGCAAGTCAAGCAGGCCGTCGTCGGCCATGGCAAGGCGGCCAAGGAGCAGGTTCAGGACATGGTGGTCCGGCTGCTCAATCTCTCCGGCTCGCCGACTTCCGATGCGGCCGATGCGCTGGCTTGCGCCATTTGCCATGCGCATGGCGGGCAAGGTTTGGGCGCCATGGCGACCGCCGGGTATCGCATTCGGGGCGGCCGCCTGATAGGATGAGCACCTGTGTGAAATTACAGTACCTTGCCCTGAAAGAAATCGAGCCGACATGATTGGAAGACTGACCGGCATCCTCGCCGAAAAAAATCCCCCGCAGATCGTGCTGGAGGTGAATGGCGTCGGCTACGAGCTCGACGTGCCGATGAGCACCTTCTACAACCTGCCGGCGAATGGCGAGAAAACGCGCTTGCTGACCCATTTTGCCGTGCGTGAGGATGGTCACTATCTTTACGGCTTCCTGACCGAGGCCGAACGTTTCGCCTTCCGTCAGTTGCTCAAGGTGTCCGGGATCGGCGCGCGTACTGCGCTGTCTGTCCTCTCCGGCCTGTCGGTCGGCGATCTGGCCGCTGCCGTGGCGCAGCAGGAACTGGGTCGCCTGATCAAGGTGCCGGGCATCGGCAAGAAGACAGCCGAGCGCCTGTTGCTCGAACTCAAGGGCAAACTGGCTGAAACTACCGGTGTTTCGCTGCTTGCTGCGGTCGACGATGCGAAACAGGATATTTCCAACGCCCTGCTCGCCCTTGGCTACAACGAGAAGGAAGCCGCGGCTGCGATGAAACAACTGCCGGCCGATATCGGCACCTCGGACGGCATCCGGGCGGCACTCAAACTGTTGTCCAAGGTCTGATGTTCAACAGCGAGGAAAATCCCAAGCGCCTGGCGCAGATCGCGCTGGTGATCCTGCTGATTGTCGGCTGCATTGCCGTGCTCTGGCCGATGATCGGTGCCGTGCTGTTCGCTTTCGTCGTCTGGATCTGTACCTGGCCGCTTTACTCCGAACAGTTGCTGCCGCGCCTGGGAGGGCGCAACACGCTGGCCGCCACCTTGATGACGACCCTGCTCGTGCTGGTCATGCTGCTGCCGATGATCTTCCTGGCCGGCAGTCTGGCGAGCAGTGCCGACAAGCTGATCGATTTCGCCCGGCCTTATGTTGAGCAGGGGTTGCCGCTCGATCCGCCCGCCTGGCTCAGCGGGCTGCCATTTTTTGGTGTCGAGATCGATACCTTCTGGCACCAGATTGCCAGCAACCGGGCCGAATTGAATGCCCTTCTCAAGCAACTGGTCGTGCCCTTGCGCCAGTTCGGGCTGGCACTCGGCGGTATTGCCGCCAACGGTTTGTTGCAGGTGGCGCTGGTGATTTTTGTCGTCTTTTTCCTCTATCGCGACGGCGCCAAGGTGGTGCATTCGCTGTATGTCGCCGCCCACAAACTGGGGGGCGAGCTGGGTGAAGAAATGCTCGACAAGGCGCGCGGCACGGTGGTTGGGGTGATGCTGGGCATTGTCGGCACCGCTGCGGCACAAGGCACGGTGGCGATGATCGGTTTCCTGATTGCCGGCGTTCCGGCTGCAGTCTTGCTGGGTTTTGCCACCTTTTTCCTGTCGATGATTCCAATCGGGCCGCCGCTGATCTGGGGGGGCGCTGCTGCCTGGCTTTACAGTCAGGGGCTGACCGGCTGGGCGATTTTCGTGGTCCTTTACGGCCTGTTCATCATCAGCAGTATCGACAACTTTGTAAAACCCGTCCTGATGGCGCGCGGCGCCGGCATTTCGATTTTGCTGATCGCGCTCGGCGTGCTTGGCGGCGTGCTGGTCTTCGGCTTCATCGGCATTTTTCTCGGACCGGTACTGCTGGCGCTCGGCCATATGCTGTTTGGCCGCTGGACGCGTGAGGACATTTCCGCATGATCGAAACCGACCAACTTTTTGCCCCGCAGGCTGATTCTCCCCGTGCCGCGGTCGACCGCATCATTGCCCCGAATTCGAAATCGGCTCAGGAAGAGGCGCTGGAACGGGCACTCCGTCCCAAGCGGCTGGCTGATTACACCGGCCAGGTCAAGATTCGCGAACAACTGGAAATCTTCATCCAGGCGGCCAAGAATCGCAGCGAATCGCTCGACCATGTGTTGCTTTTCGGACCGCCGGGTCTGGGCAAGACGACTTTGGCGCACATTGTCGCGGCCGAAATGGGCGTTAACCTGCGTCAGACTTCTGGCCCGGTACTCGAACGAGCCGGCGATCTGGCCGCCATCCTGACCAATCTTGAACCGCACGATGTGCTGTTTATCGACGAAATTCACCGTCTTTCACCGGTCGTTGAAGAAATTCTCTACCCGGCGCTGGAGGATTTCCAGATCGACATCATGATCGGCGAAGGCCCGGCGGCACGCTCGGTCAAGCTCGATCTGCCACCGTTCACGCTGGTCGGTGCGACGACCCGGGCCGGCATGCTGACCAATCCGCTGCGCGACCGTTTCGGCATCGTCGCCCGGCTTGAGTTCTACAACGCCGATGAGCTGAAAAGCATCGTCAGTCGTTCCGCTTCCCTGCTCAATGCACCGATCGACCCGGAAGGCTCGCTCGAAATCGCCAAACGTTCGCGCGGCACGCCGCGTATTGCCAACCGCCTGTTGCGCCGGGTGCGCGATTACGCCGAGGTCAAGGCCGATGGCAACATCACCCGCCAGGTCGCCGACGCCGCGCTGCACATGCTCGATGTTGACCCCGCCGGGCTCGACCTGATGGACCGCAAGCTGCTCTCGGCGGTGATCGACAAATTCGGCGGCGGGCCGGTCGGTGTCGACAATCTGGCGGCTGCGATTGGCGAAGCACGCGACACGATCGAAGATGTGCTGGAGCCGTACCTGATCCAGCAAGGCTATCTGCAACGCACTCTGCGCGGCCGGATCGCCACGCCGGCCATCTATCGTCATCTCGGCTTGCCGGTGCCGCGTACCGAGGGGGCGCCGGATCTCTCGACCGATCGTTGAGCCCTGTCGCGGTCGACCGCGACAGGCGATAGAAACAGATCGTTACAAAAACTTGTTGCAGCGCAAGGTAAAATCGCGGGATGAAATACGAGCCCAAGCCCAACGCCTTCTCGATCCCCGTTCGCGTTTATTACGAGGATACCGATGCCGGCGGCGTGGTTTACTACGCCAATTACCTCCGCTTCTTCGAGCGCTGCCGCACGGAATGGATGCGTTTTGCCGGCCATGACCAGTCGGCGCTGGCTGCCGAAGCCGGTATCGGCTTCGTGGCGCGCAAGGCGAGTTGCGAATACCTCAAGCCGGCGCGGCTCGATGACGAACTGACCGTTGGCCTGGAAGTTGAAAAACTGACCCGCGTCCGCGTTGTCTTCCGCCAGCATGTCCGTCGTGGCGATGTCGAGTTGGTCACCGGCACCGTCGAAATTGCCTGCGTCAACATGGCCACCATGACGCCGGCTGCCATCCCCGATTTTCTGCATCAAAAACTGGAAGCGCTGAAATGAACGTCACCCAGGATATGTCCATCCTCCACCTGATTCTCCAGGCCAGTGCGGTCGTCCAGGCCGTCATGGCCTTGCTCGCCGGCGTTTCCTTCATGTCCTGGTACTACATCTCGATGAAGTGGTTCACCGTGCGCCTGGCGCGCACCAAGACCGAGACTTTCGAGCGCGATTTCTGGTCCGGTGGCGATCTGAACAACCTCTACAACAGCGCGGTCAACGACCGCCACCATGCCGGTTCGATGGAGCGCATCTTCGAAGCCGGTTTCCGCGAATTCACCAAGCTCAAGGGCCAGAAGAACCTCGACCCGAAGGACATCGTCGATGGTTCGCGCCGCGCCATGCGCGCGACCTACCAGCGCGAAATGGATGCACTTGAATCGCACCTCGCCTTCCTCGCTTCGGTCGGTTCGGTTTCGCCGTATGTCGGTCTGTTCGGTACGGTGTGGGGCATCATGCACGCTTTCCGCGGCCTTTCAAATGTCGGCCAGGCCACGCTGGCCTCGGTTGCACCGGGTATTGCCGAAGCGCTGGTCGCCACCGCCATCGGCCTGTTCGCCGCCATCCCGGCCGTTCTCGCCTACAACCGTTTCTCGCACGATATCGACCGCCTGGCCGTGCGTTACGAATCGTTCATGGAAGAGTTCTCCAACATCCTTCAGCGGCAGATGCGTTAAGCCATGCGCCAGCGTCGCCTGAAAGCTGAAATCAACGTCGTTCCCTACATCGACGTCATGCTGGTGCTGCTCGTCATCTTCATGGTGGCTGCGCCGATGATGACGACGTCGAGTATCGATGTGCCGACTGTCGGCAAGGCCAATACCGCACCGACGGCGCCGCTCGAAGTCGCGATCAAGGCCGACCAGACCCTGACGCTGACCGACCGGTCTGGAAACGGCAAGGAAATCCGCGTCGACCGCAAGGAACTGCCGGGCATGATCCGCGCTGCGCAGGACAAGAATCCGGAGCAGCCGGTGTTGATCGCCGGTGACAAGAACGTCAAGTACGAGGCCGTCCTTTCGGTGATGGATGAATTGCAGCGTGCTCAGGTCAAGCGCGTTGGCCTGGTTGTACAGACAACTGGCAAATGATTCTCGATCGTCCCGAAGAGCCCGGTAAAAAGTACGCACTGGCGTTCACCATCGCGGTGCACGTCGGTCTGGTGCTGGCGCTCTTTCTTGGTGTGCAGTGGAAGCGCAGCCCGCCTGAGGTGATGGAGGTTGAACTGTGGTCGGCCAAACCGGCACCGGCGACTTTTGTCCCGCCGCCGCCTCCACCGGAACCCGAGGTGAAACCGGAACCGAAGCCGTTGCCCAAGGTCGAGCCCAAGCCTGAGCCACCGCCGCCGAAAAAACCGGATATCGCGGTCAAGGAAGAAAAGAAGAAGCCTGAGCCGAAGAAACCGGAACCCAAGCCCGAGCCACCGAAGCCGGAACCGCCGAAAAAGCCTGAGCCGAAACCCGAGCCGCCCAAGAAGCCGGAGCCGAAGAAGCCCGAGGCACCGAAGTTTGACTTCGACAAGGAGCTGGCCAAGGAGACCTCGCAGCTCAAATCTGCGACCCGCAGTGCAACGGACAGTCAGCGGATGTCGAATGCCGCCGCGGCGGAAGCCGAGCAGCGCGCCTCGTCGAACAAGCGCGGGCTGGCTGATTACGCGACCAAGATTCGTGTCAAGGTGCGCGGGAACATCGTTCTGCCACCCGGCTTGCAGGGCAATCCCGAAGCCATTTTCGCCGTCGATCAATTGCCGTCCGGTGAGGTGCTGGCCATCAAGCTCAAGCGTTCGAGCGGCAATCCGGGTCTGGATGCAGCGATCGAGCGAGCCATCCTCAAGTCGTCACCCTTGCCAAAGCCCGATGATGCGGCGCTTTTCCAGCGTACGCTGGAAATAAAATACAAGCCGTTTGAAGAGTAAAATCGCGTAAAACCTATTGAAAATGAACGCAATGTACAAAATTTCACGCCGTTTCTTCCTGGCTCTCGCGCTCTCCGTGGCCGGATTGGCTCAGGCCCAGTTATCGATCGAGATCAGCGGTGCCGGTGCCAATCGTCTGCCGATTGCGATTGCCGATTTTAGCGGTGATGCCACGGCGTCTCGCATCATCACCGCGACGGTTCGTTCTGATCTGGAGCGCAGCGGCCTGTTCAAGCTGATCGATCCGGCCAATGCCGTGCTCGATGAAAATTCCCCGATCAATTACGGCGAATGGAAAGGCCGTGGTGCCGACTCACTGGCTGCCGGGCGTCTGGCACAAAGCCCGGATGGCCGCATGGAAGCCCGTTTCCGGGTTTATGACACACAAAAAGGCGTGACCCTGGGTGGCGCGGTCTACGTCACCAGCAACCAGCAATTGCGTGCCGCCGGTCACCGCATCGCCGATTACATCTATGAAAAACTGACTGGCGAGAAGGGCGTTTTCTCGACCCGGATCGCCTATGTCGTCAAAGCGCGCGGTCAATTCCTGCTGCAGATCGCCGATGCCGACGGCCAGGGGGCCGCGACTGCGCTGACCTCGACCGAGCCGATTATTTCGCCGGCCTGGTCGCCGGATGGTGGGCGTCTGGCTTATGTCTCCTTCGAAAAGAAGAAGCCGGTCATTTACGTTCATTCGCTGGCTTCCGGGCAGCGCCAGATCGTTGCCAATTTCAAGGGCTCCAATTCGGCACCGGCCTGGTCGCCGGATGGTCGCCGGCTGGCAGTCGTGCTTTCCAAGGACGGCAATTCGCAGATTTACGCCGTCAATGCTGATGGCAGTGGCGTCCAGCGTCTGAGCCAGTCGGGTGGCATCGATACCGAACCGCGCTACTCGCCGGATGGCGGCACAATCTATTTCACGTCCGATCGGGGCGGCAGCCCGCAGATTTACCAGATCGGCGCCAATGGCGGTGATGCCCGCCGGGTCAGTTTCGAAGGCAATTACAACGTCTCGCCGCGTCCGTCGCCGGATGGCAAGAGCCTGGCTTTCATTACCCGTCGCGAAGGTCGCTTCCAGCTCGCCGTGATGGATCTGGCCAGCCGTCAGGTGCAGGTGCTGACCGACTCGCACAAGGACGAATCCCCCAGTTTTGCCCCTAATAGCCGCATGATCCTGATCGCCACAGAAGTTGGCGGGCGCGGCGTTCTATCGGCTGTCTCCAGCGATGGCAGGATCAAACAACGCCTCTCGGTGGCTGCAGGTGATGTACGCGAGCCGGCCTGGGGCCCTTTCTTTCAATAATCCTCACCATATTCCCCGGAGAACACCATGAAAAAACTGCTTATTCCCGCCCTGCTGTCCGCCTTGATCGTCGGTTGCAGCTCTACCCCGATTCCTGACGACAATGGCGGTGCGCCGGTCGAGTCCCGTACCGGTGGCAGCAATACCGGTGTTGCTCCGGTGGTTGCCGGTGGCCTCGATTCCCGTGGTCTGCCGCGCGAACTGACCGATCCGAAGAGCACGCTTGCCCAGCGCAGCATCTATTTCGATCTCGACAGCTACGAAGTCAAGGGCGAATACAAGGATCTGGTTGCCGCACATGCCAAGTACCTCGTTGCCAATCGTGGTTTCAAGGTGCTGCTGCAAGGCAATACCGACGAACGCGGCAGCCGCGAATACAACCTGTCGCTTGGCCAGAAGCGGGCCGATGCAGTCAAGCGTTCGCTGACCCTGCTCGGCGCTCGCGAAGATCAGGTGGAGTCGGTCAGCCTCGGTGAAGAAAAGCCGAAGAACGACGGTCACGATGAGTCGGCCTGGGCGGAAAACCGTCGCGCCGATATCCTCTACCGTGCAGCTGACGGTCGCGGCGAGTTCTGATCATGCACCCGGTTCGAATCGCCCTCCTGATTGCCGCACTCGGCACGGCCCAAGCGCAGGCCGGTGTATTTGACGACGATGAAGCACGTCGTCAGATTACCGATCTGAAAATCAAGACGGAGGCGCGCTTCGACCAGCAAGCCAAGGGTCAGCTGGATCTGGCAGGTCAGATCCAGCGCCAGGCCGAAGAAATTGCCCGCTTGCGCGGTCAATTGGAAACACTGAATTACGAGTTGGAAACCGCCAAGAAGCGGCAGCAGGATTTTTATCTCGATCTCGATACTCGTTTGCGCAAGTTCGAGGCTCCGGGTAGCGCCAATGCCGCGGTCGACCCCGCTGCCGGCGGAAATCCGGTGAAAGCCGATCCGGCACGCGAGGGGCAGGAATACGAAGCTGCGTTGAACCAGTTCAAAGCGGCCAAGTACAAGGAGGCCGCTGTGGCCTTCGCCGGATTTGTCCAGAAATACCCGGACAGTTCGTTGGCGCCGAATGCCCAATACTGGCTCGGCAATGCCTGGTACGCCCAGCGCGACTGCAAGCGTGCGATCGAAGCACAAACGCTGGTCACGACCAAGTATGCGGACTCCCCGAAGGCCCCCGATGCCTGGCTGGCGATTGCCACCTGCCAGCAGGAGCTGGGTAATCCGGCCGGCGCCAAGCGCTCGCTGGAAACAGTGCTCGGCAAGTATCCCAACACACCGGCAGCCGAGTCGGCCCAGCAACGTTTGAAGAAGAAATAATTGGCTTTACGTCTGACTGAAATTTTCTTCTCCCTGCAGGGAGAAGCTGCACGCGCCGGCCTGCCGACCGTCTTTGTCCGCCTGACCGGCTGCCCGTTGCGCTGTGTCTGGTGCGACACCGAATACAGCTTTACCGGCGGCGAGCCGGCAACGATCGCCTCGGTGCTGGCCGAGGTCGCCAAATACCCCACCCGCCAGGTTTGCGTGACCGGCGGCGAGCCGCTGTCGCAGAAAGAATGCCTGCCTTTGCTGACGGCCTTGTGCGATGCCGGCTATGACGTTTCCCTGGAAACCTCCGGTGCGCTTGATGTTGCTGCGGTCGACCCGCGTGTGGCGCGGATTATGGATTTGAAGGCGCCGGATTCCGGCGAATCGGCGCGCAATCGTTGGGAAAACCTCGATGTGCTGACGGTCCGTGATGAAATCAAGATCGTCATTGCTTCGCGCGGCGATTACGAGTGGGCGCGCGATGCATTGCGCCTGCGCAACCTGGCGCAATGTTGCCAGGTTCTGCTCTCTCCGGCCCAGGGGCGTGTCGAGCCACGGATGCTGGCTGAATGGATACTCGAAGACGGTCTCGATGTGCGCTTTCAGATGCAGTTGCACAAAGTGCTTTGGGGTAACATGAAGGGCAAATAACGGACGGAGACTTCCATGACCAGCAATCGCCGCCAGTTTTCCCGGATTCATTTCCAGACCGAAGCAAGGCTTTATCTGCCGGCGGGCGAGGCCTCGGTCGAAGTCCTTGATCTGTCGCTGAATGGTGCGCTGATCCAGCCGGAAGCCGACTTCTACGCCAAGGTCGGGACGAAAGGTTCGCTCAAGGTACGGCTCGACGAGATGGGAACGATGATCAGCATGGAAGTAGCCATCGTGCACCATCAAGGCCAGGTCTACGGCCTTGCCTGTCGTGAAATCGACCTCGACAGCGTGACCCATCTGCGTCGGCTGGTGGCGCTCAATATGGGCGACGAAATGTTGCTCGAGCGTGAACTGGCGCTGCTGATCAAACCCTGACCACGGCTTTGTGGGCCACCCGCCCAAGTGTTGCAAAATTTGCAGTCCCCTATTGTCAGACAATAGACCCTGTGAGCATAATGGAATTAATGTCGGGGTGACTGTCGCAGAAGGGTTTGCGGGGGAATGATGAGGGGCTTGGTTTTTACCTGCAGGACTGTGTTGTGCTTGAAGCCCCGTTCTCTCCGGTGGATGAACGGGCATGGTTGCTGAGTCCCCGCCGTTTTTCCCTTGTTGTGCGGGCGACAATCTGATCGATACCGATCAGTGCCTGCCGGAATTATTCGAAATCCAGCACGCCATTCTCGAAAATGCCGGGCATTCGATCATTGCGACGGATGCCGAAGGGACCATTCTCTACTTCAACCGGGCTGCCCAGAAAATGCTCGGTTACAGTTGGGCGGAAGTGGTTGGTCGCGCTACGCCGGGGCTGTTTCATGAGCTGGATGAGGTTGCCTGCCGCGCGCATGCCCTGTCACTTGAATTGCAACGCCCGGTAGCGACTGGCTTCGAGGTTTTTGTCGCACGTCTGGCCATTGTCAATACCGATGAGCAGGATTGGACATATCGTCGCAAGGATGGCTCGACACTGCCCGTCCGCTTGTCGGTTACGGCCTTGCGCAACCCGCACGGGACAATCAACGGCTATCTCGGGATTGCTTCGGATATCAGCGAACGACGCCGGATGGAACAGGAGTTGCGCATTGCTGCCGTCGCCTTCGAGTCCCAGGCGGCGATCATGGTGACCGACCCGGCCCAGCGGATACTGCGGGTCAACCAGGCTTTTGTCCGGCTGACCGGCTATTCGGCCGACGAGGCGATTGGCCGAAAACCGAGCCTGTTGCAGTCCGGCCGGCAGGACAAGGCGTTTTACCAGGCGATGTGGCAATGCCTCCTGTCGCACGGGCATTGGGAAGGTGAAATCTGGAATCGGCGCAAGTCCGGCGAGATTTATCCGGAATGGCTGACGATCAGTGCGGTGAGGGATGATCACGGGGCACTGACCCATTACGTCAGTACCTTTTCGGATATCAGCAATCTCAAGGTCGCCGAGTCGGAAATCCACAATCTCGCCTTCTACGACCCGTTGACCGCGCTGCCCAATCGGCGTCTCTTGCTTAATCGGCTGGCCAAGGCGCAGGCGGCGAGCAATCGCAGTGCGCAATATGGCGCCTTGCTGATGATCGATCTGGATAATTTCAAGACGCTGAACGATACCCTCGGTCACGACATGGGGGACCGGTTGCTGGTCGAAGTCGCCAGTCGTCTGACTTTCCGGATTCGTGAAGGCGATACGGCCGCCAGACTCGGTGGTGACGAGTTTGTCGTGATGCTTGAGGATCTGGGCGAAGATGCCGAGGCGGCCGGGGTTCAGGCCGAAATCATTGCCGAGAAAATTCGCCTGGAACTGGCCAGACCCTACGTCATGCTTGGTGATGGCGAATATTTTCACAGTGCCAGCTTTGGCATCAGCCTGTTCTGTGGTCACGATAAAACCACCGAGGCCATTCTCAAGCAGGCCGATATTGCGCTCTACAAATCGAAAGATGCCGGACGAAATACCATTCGCTTCTTCGATAACGAGATGCAGACGGCGCTCGATATCCGGGCCGGACTTGAGGCTGGTTTGCGTCAAGCCTTGTCGCGCAATGAATTCCGTCTTTTCGTCCAGCCCCAGGTCGATGGCGCTCGGCAAGCGATCGGTGCCGAGACACTGTTGCGTTGGCAACCGCCCGGCAAGCCGATGGTCGCGCCGGGCGACTTCATTCCGCTGGCCGAAGAAACCGGCCTGATTGTCCCGATCGGGCTGTGGGTGCTCGATATGGCTTGCGCCCGTTTGCGGCGCTGGGCCGATAACCCGAAAACAGCGGGGCTTTACCTGGCCGTCAATGTCAGCGCCCGTCAGTTCCGCCAGGCTGATTTTGTCGAACAGGTCAAAGCGGCATTGGCAAGAAACGAGGCCGATCCACAGCGTCTGAAACTGGAGCTGACGGAAAGCCTGCTGCTCGACAACGTCGATGGGGTGGTTGTCAAAATGCAGGCATTGCGTGCCATCGGCGTGCGTTTTTCTCTGGATGACTTTGGAACCGGTTACGCCTCGCTGTCTTACCTCAAGCGTTTTCCTTTCGAACAGCTCAAGGTTGATCGTTCTTTCGTCCGTGACATTACGGTCGACCCCGATGATGCCGCGATTGTCCGGGCGATTATTGCCATGGGCAGTACCTTGCGGCTGAATGTGGTGGCAGAGGGGGTTGAGGCCGATGAGCAGCACGCCTATCTGGTTGAGCACGGTTGCCAGGCTTTTCAGGGCTATCTCTTCGGCCGCCCGATGCCTTTCGAGGACTTTGAAGCCAGTCTTTGAAGCGCCCCGGCGATTGCTGCGGTCGACCGTGAAATTGGCAAAATATTGCGCAGGAACAAGCAGATACGGGTTCAAAGCAGGCGCTGTTTCAGGTATATTCGCGCCCCATGATGAAGCCTGCTGTCGTTCTCCTTTCCGGTGGTCTCGATTCCGCCACCTGCCTCGCCCTCGCCCGTAGCCAGGGTTTTGATTGTTATTGCCTGTCTTTTGACTACGGTCAGCGCCACAATGCCGAACTGGCTGCGGCTGACCGCGTCGTCAAGGCGCTCGGTGCGGCTGAGCATCGGGTGATCAATTTCGGCCTGGCCCAGTTCGGTGGTTCAGCGCTGACCGATACCAACATCGCTGTGCCAACCGGCGGCGTCATGCCGGGCATTCCGGTCACTTATGTACCGGCCCGCAACACGATCATGCTTTCGCTGGCGCTCGCCTGGGCTGAGGTGCTGGGCAGCCGCGACATTTTTGTCGGGGTCAATGCGGTCGACTATTCCGGTTATCCGGATTGCCGACCGGAGTACATCGCGGCATTTGAAACCATGGCCAACCTGGCGACGCGGGCCGGTGTCGAAGGTGCCAAGTTAAGCATTCATGCGCCGCTGATTGCGCTGTCCAAGGCCGAAATCATTCGCACCGGCATGCAGTTGGGGGTCGATTACAGTCTCACCGTTTCCTGCTACCAGGCCGATACGCAAGGTCATGCCTGCGGTCAGTGCGATTCCTGCCGGCTGCGGGCCGAAGGCTTTGCCGCAGCCGGTGTGCCGGATCCAACGCCCTACGCAGCGGCTTGAGCATGGAGGTCAGTAGCGCAGCGGCGACCATTCTCTGGCTTGCATTTGCCGTTGCCTTCGTTTTTGGTGCGATTGGTCAGAAGACGCATTTCTGCACCATGGGTGCGGTATCCGACATCGTCAATATGGGCGACTGGAACCGGATGAGGATGTGGTTGCTGGCCATTGGCGTGGCGATTCTGGGGGCCGGCGCCTTGCATGCCAGCGGCCAGATCGATCTCGGCAAGTCGATCTACCGGACGCCCGTATTTACCTGGCTGTCGTACATCGTCGGTGGCGGCTGTTTTGGCGTCGGCATGGTGCTCGCTTCAGGTTGCGGTTCGAAGACGCTGATCCGGATCGGTAGCGGCAATCTCAAATCGGTAGTTGTCTTCATCGTGCTCGGTCTGGTGGCTTACATGACGATGCGCGGTGTGCTCGGCGTGTTTCGCGTCAATGTGCTGGAAAAAGCGGTCATTACCTTGCCCGGTGGCCAGGATGTGCCGGCACTGTTGGTGGCCGCCGGCATCGAGCCGAAAACGGCGTTCATGCTGGCCGTTTTTGGCATCGGCGGCGGGTTGACCGCGGCAGCGCTGCTCAAGCGTGATTTCTGGACCTTCGACAATCTGATCGGTGGTCTGGGCACCGGCCTGGCCGTGGTCGCCGCCTGGTACGTCAGTGGTCACCTCGGTTATCTGGCAGAACACCCGGAAACGCTGGAAGAGGCTTTCATCGCGACCAACAGCGGGCGCATGGAGTCGCTCAGTTTTGTCGCGCCGGCTGCTTTTTCGCTCGATTTGCTGATGCTCTGGTCGGACACCAGTCGCAAGATGAGTTTTGCCATTGCCTCGGCGCTCGGCGTCATTGGCGGTTCATTCGCCTGGACGCTGCTGACGCGCAATTTCCGTTGGGAAGGCTTTGTCAGTGTTGAAGACACGGCGAACCATCTGGTCGGCGCTGCGTTGATGGGCTTTGGCGGCGTGGTTGCCATGGGGTGCACGGTTGGCCAGGGAATCAGCGGGTTTTCAACGCTGGCGCTGGGTTCCATCGTCACCTTCCTGTCCATTGTGCTGGCTGCGGCCGGGATGCTGAAGTTCCAGTATTGGCGCTTGATGCGCGAGGATTGAGCGCCTGTTTTCCTGCCTCGGGCCGGTTTAGAATGCCGGAATAACCGATAAATGGAGGAGAACCCATGGCCAAGGCCCAATTTTGCTGGCAAGACCCGTTACTGCTCGATACGCAGCTGACGTCCGAAGAGCGCATGATCCGCGATGCGGCGCGCGATTATTGCCAGGAGCGGCTGATGCCGCGCGTTACGGAAGCCTTTCGCCACGAGCAGACCGATCCGGAGATTTTCCGTGAAATGGGCGCCCTTGGCCTGCTCGGCCCGACCATCCCGGCCGAGTACGGCGGCGCCGGCCTGAATTACGTCAGCTACGGCCTGGTCGCGCGTGAAGTCGAGCGTGTCGATTCGGGCTATCGCTCGATGATGAGCGTGCAATCCTCGCTGGTCATGGTGCCGATCCATGAGTTCGGGACGGAAGCCCAGAAACGCAAATATCTGCCCGGCCTGGCCTGTGGCGAGCTAATCGGCTGCTTTGGCCTGACCGAACCGAACCACGGCTCCGACCCCGGCAGCATGGAAACCCGGGCGCGCAAGGTGGATGGCGGTTACTTGCTCAATGGCAGCAAGATGTGGATCACCAACGCGCCCATCGCGGATGTGTTCGTCGTCTGGGCCAAGAACGATGCCGGCATGATCCGCGGCTTCGTGCTCGAAAAAGGCATGCCCGGCCTGAGCGCGCCGGTGATTCATGGCAAGGTGGGTTTGCGTGCCTCTGTCACTGGTGAAATCGTCATGAACGACGTGTTTGTCCCGGATGAAAACGAGTTCCCGGAAGTGCGCGGTCTGAAAGGTCCGTTCACCTGTCTCGATTCGGCCCGTTACGGTATCGCCTGGGGCGCTTTGGGGGCCGCCGAGTTTTGCTGGCATATGGCTAGGCAATACACGCTTGATCGGCAGCAGTTCGGTCGGCCGCTGGCGGCCAATCAACTGGTTCAGAAAAAGCTGGCCGACATGCAGACTGAAATCACGCTCGGCCTGCAAGGCTGTCTGCGCCTTGGCCGGATGAAGGACGAAGGCACGGCATCGGTCGAAATTACGTCGATCATGAAGCGCAACTCCTGCGGCAAATCGCTCGATATTGCCCGCGTTGCGCGCGACATGCTGGGCGGCAACGGCATCAGCGACGAGTTCGGCATCGCCCGCCATCTGGTCAATCTGGAAGTGGTCAATACCTACGAGGGAACGCATGACGTGCATGCGCTGATCCTTGGCCGGGCCCAGACCGGCATCGCGGCTTTCTGATCCGTCGGGGGCGTTTCAGCCGCCCTCGTTTTCCTTCAGCTTTTCGATGACCAGCGGGAAGGCTGCCGAGCCGAACAGCGCAACTGCCGAGACGATGAAGGCCAGGCCGGCCATCGGGTCGTCGAGCACCGGATGGAGCCAGGCGCCGAGGCCAAACAGGCTGAACAGCCCGACCAGGGTACAGAGCAGACCAAGGCTGCCGAGGGCAATGAAGGAGTAAGGGTAGCGGCGCATGGCAGCGATTCTACGGCCTTCAGGATCCGCACGTGAACGGGTGGCCAGCGTTTGAGCGGGCAGGCATGAAAAAGGCCGGCCCGGTTTGCACCGGCCGGCCTTGTTTCAACGCCCGAGGCTCTTACTGGATCTGCTGGATACCGGCCAGCGTCCAGCCACGGCTGCCATCGTGCGGCTTGGTCAGGTGCCACATTTCGTCGAAGGCTTCGGTCGGGCCATTCTTTTCCTCGCGGATCAGGCCGTGGAAGCGGACGCTGACGACGTAACGACCGGCTTCTTCAGCCACGTCGAGGACTTCGGCATTGAGCTGGACGACATCGGTTTCCTGCTTGGCGGTACCGCGCTCGGCCATGGCCAGCTTGATTTCGCCGAACATTTCCGGCGAAGTGAATTCGCGGATATCGTCGAGATTGCCGGCATCGTTAGCGGCTTGCAGGCGGATGAAGTTGACCTTGGCGTTGCGCACAAAACCGTCGACATCGAAGTCAGCCGGGATCGAGCCCGTGGTCGCGGCTGCCGCTGCAGCAACCGGTGCAGCGCTACCGCCGGCCGGGAATTCAGGCTGGATCGATGCATTGCGGCTGAAGTCGGGATTGCCACCGGCGTATTGCATGCCGTTTGACGCACCTTGTTGGGCCGCGGCCTTCTTGCGCATGAAGTAGCCGATCGCCATCACGGCAACCATGACCAGCAGGCCGATCATCATCATGTTGGCCAGGCCTTCACCAAAGCCGAAGTGCGAAGCCAATGCGGCCAGACCAAGACCGGCGGCCAGACCGGCCAGCGGTCCCATCCAGGACCGTTTGGGCTGGGCTTGCGGTGCAGCAGCCGGTGCAGCGTGTTGCTGCTGGGCGGGAGCGGCATTGGTTGCCTTGTTCGGGGCGACCGACTGGCGTTGCATGCCGGACGAACTGCCACCGCCCAGACGCTTGGCTTCGGCATCGCCGATATTCAGCGTGAAGCCGAGTACAACGGCTGCGACCATCAAAGCAAAAGATTTCATGTTTGTCTCCATCGAGGTAAGTATTGCGAGGTGCAGGATAACCGCAAACCAGCCCCGAAAAAATATGATTTATTTGTGATGTCTAATCGAAAAAACCGAAGTGTTTCAGGAGAACAGCGCAGCCGTTGCCTTGGGGTTGGAGGCGAAATAGAAATGAACGTAGGAGGCTGTCAGCCGTTGCTGGCGGTAGATCGCCTCGCCATCCCGGCCATCCTGCGTCTGGGCACGGACGATGGGTGTCAGCGGCGTTTCACTCTTCGAGTAGTGGAAGGTGTGGCCCTGCAAGCGGCCTTCCGGCAGGTCGGCGAATTGCATGCCGAGCGCGGCCAGGCGCTTCTGCATCACCGAGATGCCGGGCAGCAGGCCGGCGAAGGCATGGGTTTCACCGGTCTTGTCGGTGACTTGCTCGAACAGGCTCATCATGCCGCCGCACTCGGCGAGCAAGGGCTTGCCGGCGGCGACGTGGGCGCGAAGCGCGGTCCACAAAGGCTGGTTGGCCGACAGCGCCGGGGCATGCAGTTCCGGATAACCGCCGGGCAGCCAGACGGCATCGCAGGCCGGCAGCGGCTCGCCGGCAACCGGCGAGAAGAAGCGCAGTTCGGCGCCGAGGTCGGCCAGGGTTTCCAGATTGGCTGGATAGATGAAGCCGTAGGCGGCATCGCGGGCGATGGCTAGGCGCTTGCCGGCGAGCAATGGTTCGATAGCCGGGGGCGGAGCGTCCTCGAAATTTACTGCTTTGGGCAGGTCGACCGTGGCACTCGCCGCCAAGGCATCGGCCAGGCGGTCGAGGCGTTCCTCGATATCGTCGATTTCGGCCGCCTGCAGCAGGCCGAGGTGGCGTTCCGGCAGCACCGCGTCCGGGTTGCGTGGCAGGGCGCCAAACCAGCCCATGCCGGCCGGCAGGCTGTCGCGGGCCATCGCGGCGTGGCGTTCGCTGCCCACCCGGTTGGCCAGCACGCCGGCAAAGGGCAGGCCGGGGCGGTAGGTGGCGAGGCCGTGGGCGACGGCGCCGAAGGTCTGGGCCATCGCCCCGGCATCGATCATCGCCATCACCGGAATGTTGAAGCGGCAGGCAATGTCGGCCGCCGACGGCGTTCCGTCGAACAGCCCCATGACGCCTTCGACCAGGATCAGGTCGGAATCCTGCGCCGCCCGGCTCAAGCGCCAGCGCGCATCTTCTTCGCCGCACATGCCGAGATCGAGGTTCTGGCACGGTCGACCGCTGGCCACGGCATGAATCTGCGGGTCGAGAAAATCCGGGCCGCACTTGAAGACGGTGACGCGCCGGCCTTGCCGGGCATGCAGCCGGGCCAGCGCGGCGGTGACGGTGGTCTTGCCCTGGCCGGAGGACGGGGCGGCGATCAGCAGGGCGGGGCAGGCGGTCATTTTTCTTCCTTGGTGGCAGGTTCGATCAGTACCAGTTTGCCGGTTTTCGGGTCGCGGAACACTTCACCGACGCGGTCGTAACCGCTGCCGTTCTGCGTGATGCCACTGACCGGGCGTTCGATCTGCTGGCCTTTTTCGACCGGTTTTGGCGCCTTCAGCGCACTTTGCGTACCAGCCGCCAGCGCGGCGAGCAGGCCGCAGGCGAAGACCAGCATGACGTCGACCAGGTTGACCAGGCTGGCGCGCGGATCTTCGTCGTGATCGTCGAAGCGGGCATCGAGCTTGGAATAGAGGCGCAGCCGTTTGCGCGGTTGAATTTCGCTCATTCCATGCGCTCCAGCACTTCCTCGTACCAGCGCCGACGCAGCTTGCCGATGACCAGGCCGCCGATACCGGCGACCAGGCCGAGCACGGTGGCGTCGAAGGCGACGGTAACGGCGCTGGCCAGCTGGGCCGGATCACCTTTGCCGAGCGCAGCAAGGCCGGGTCCGAGCGGAATGATGGTGGCCATCAGGCCGAGCATGGGCGGAATGCGGGCGAGCAGGTCGGCGCGTTCCAGCCGGTGGCGGGCGATTGCCTGAACACGATCGATATTGCCGCTGGCCTGCAGTTTGGCAAGGCCGGAGAAACGCTCGCCGACGGCAATGCCGGCTTCGATCAGGGCGATGGCGCAAGCCAGCATCAGGGCGGCGAGAGCCGGTGTAAGCAGCCAGGTGACGGCATCGTGCAGCCAGGCGAAGGAAAGCGGATCGGTCATCGAAAACTCCTGGAATTAAGCGCTGCGGCGGCCCAGCCAGAGGCCGGTCGTGAACAGCGCAAGACTGGCGGCAAGCAGGCCGAGCAGGTTGAGGGTGCGGCCAACCAGATCGCTGGCCGGCGGTTCGGATTCGTTCAGTTCGTAGTAGCGCGGGGGGGCTTCGGGGGCGGCGGCTTTGGCTGCCGGTTCGGTTTTTGCCGTTTTTCCGGCGTCGACCGCCGGATTGCCGTTTGCCACCTCGTTAACGGCGCCGGCAGGGACAGCCGTCGCCACCACTTCGCCGCGCGCCTTGGCCAGCGTCACGCCGAGCGCCTGTGCCTCGGCCGCCTCGAGCTGCGGTGCCAGCCATTGCCACATCGGGTGGTTGGGCGCGGTGTGGCCGCTGCCGGGCAGGCCGTTCCTGGCGACCAATCTGGCCAGTTCGCCGCCCATCTGCTTGATGGTGGCGGCATCCGTTTTCCAGAAACCCTTTTCGGCGGCGACCATGAAAATTGCCAGCATCTGTGCCTTGACGTGGGCGTTGTGGCCCTGGCCGAGGAATTTGGGCAGGCCGAGCTTCTGCGCGTCATCGAAATAGACGGCTTTCACTTCGTCCCAAGCCCAGTTCTTGACCAGGTCGGGGCGCGTCACCTGCCAGCCCCACAGGTTTTCGAGAAATTCGGTACCCATTGTCCGCGCCCCGGCGTAGCCGTGCTCCATCAGCGGCTTCAGCCAGGCCGGGTTGAGGAAGCGGCCGCGCAGTTCGCCGAGCAGCGCCGTGGTCAGCGGCTCGACATCGGCCCGGCCGGGTTCGGCGTGTTGCAGGATCAGCGCTTCCGGCGGCTGGCCGGTACGGCCCTCGATGGCCAGCGACAGGCCGCCGAGATAGTCGAAGGCATCGTTGTTGTCGAGCAGGCCGTAGAGGTTGCTGGCTCGGCCGTGGTAGGTCCGCTTGATGCCGTCGAGCGCGCTGTCGAAGGCGGCGTGGGCGGCTTCGCCGCTGTCGTCGAGGCCGTAGGCGTGGCCCATGCGGTTGCGGTAGGCGCGGCCGATTTCGTCGCGTTCGCGCCAGGCGCCGGAGCGTTCGGTCAGTCGATTGACGCCGGTGCCGTAGGCGCCCGGGGCATCGCCGAAAATGCGCTGGGCAGCGGCATGGCCGGCTTCCTTGGTCGGCAGTCCGGCTTGTTCCAGTGCCGCAACGCGGTTCAGCCATTCGCGGGCAACCCGGTTGTTGCTGACCGACTCGCTACCCCAGTGGACGGCGGGGAGCGGAGCGAGTGCGACGGTGAGCGCGTCCTTTAATTCCGGTCGTTGTTCGAGTAGCCGGCTGGCCGAGGCTGCGAGTGCCAGCCGGCCGGCGCGGTCGATCAGGTTGTTGAGGTTGGGGTAGAGGTCGCGGAACAGGCCGGAGGTGGTGACGATAACGTCGCGCCGCACGACGCCCGGCTTGAGGCGAACGTCGGTGACGATGCCGCGGGCGTTCCACACTGGCTCGGCGCCCATCATGGCCAGCGCGAAGGCCACCATGACGCCTTCGTCGCGTACGGCATCGGAGGCCCAGAGGATGATGCCCTCGGAGCCCTGATCGTTCTTTCCGGCGCGGTCGACCGACTTCTGGGCCAGTTTTTCGCCGAGCTGGTAACCGATTTTGGTCGGCAGGATATCGCCATCGACGGCGTGGAAATTGCGCCCGGTTGGCAACGAATCGGGCGAGCGCAGCGGGTCGTTGCCCTTGCCCGGCGGGATGTAGCGACCGTCCAGCCCGGCTAGCAGGCCGAGCATTTCGAGGCGGGGCGAATCGGCCAGCTTGCGGCTGATTTCCGGATCATCGATGCCGCCCTGCTTCATTGAACCGAGCATCAGATCGAGTGCTTGCTGGCTCCAGTTGCGCCCGAAAATGTGCAGGCCGTAGGGCATGAACTTTTCCTGCAGCTTGGTCAGGTAGTGGCCGACTTCGTGCGCCAGCAGGTCATCGTCGGCCGCCTCGAAGCCGATGCCGCGCACCGCCAGCACATCGGCCATCGAGGCTTCCAGCTCGGCCTTGAGGTTGAGTGCGACGACCTGCTGGCGCATGGTGCGGGCGGCTTGTGCCTTGAGCGACTCGGAGGAGGCGGCTTCGTAGCTTTCGACAATCTGGCGCAGGGCCAGCAACTGGTCGTAGAGCGGTGTTGCGGCGAGCGGCGGGGTCAGGTGGTCGACCATCACGGCCAGGCCGCGGCGCTTGGCCTGGGTGCCTTCGCCGACGCCATCGACGATGTAGGGATAGATGCCGGGCAGATCGGCGGCGATCAGGCTCGGGTAGTCGTCGGCGGCCAGGCCGACTGCTTTGCCGGGCAGGAATTCGTAAGTCGAATGGCGCCCGACGTGGACCACGGCATCGGCCTGGAAGCGGTCGCGCAGCCAGTGGTAGAAAGCGAGGTACTGGTGCGGCGGCGTAACGCTGGTGTTGGCGTGCAGCAGTTCCTCATCGACTTCCCAGCCGCGCGGCGGCTGCGGCCCGATGAAGACGTTGCCGAAGGTCATGCCCGGCACCAGCAGGCGGCCGCCTTCGACCATCACCTTGCCCGGCACGGTGCCCCAGCCCTTGAGGCCTTCGATGCCGTAGCCGCTCAGGCGCCGGCTGAGTGGCGCCAGCGTCGCACAACGGCGGGTGGATTTATCGGCCAGGCAGGCGAGATAGCCGGCTTCCAGGGCTTTCAGGTCGCGGATTGCAACGTTGCGTTTCGGATGGTCGGCACCTT
Source organism: Dechloromonas denitrificans (assembly GCF_020510665.1). Classification (NCBI taxonomy): domain Bacteria; kingdom Pseudomonadati; phylum Pseudomonadota; class Betaproteobacteria; order Rhodocyclales; family Azonexaceae; genus Dechloromonas; species Dechloromonas denitrificans. The sequence continues at coordinate 3,309,681 of NZ_CP075187.1, read as the reverse complement.
CGACCAGATGGTGCAGTTCCTTCAGCACCGCATCGACCCGTTTGCGGCCGACTGCTTTTTCGTTGGCCTGCTCGGCTTCGAGTACTTCGGCCTGCAGGCGGCCGAGCGGGCCGGCGGTCATTTCACCCTGCACCCGGGCCGGTAGCGAGGCAAACCAGCGAGCGTAATCGGCGGTTTTGACCCCGTCGACCGCAGCACTCAATTCCTTCAGTGCCGCGCGGTCTTCCGGCAGGTTGACGCCGTGCGCCATGATCCGGTCGAGCAGGGCTTCGGGCGAGGCCGGCAGCTCGCCGACCGTATAGCCGGCGCGTTTCAGCGCGTGCAGCATGTCGAACAACGAGGCGGGCACGTCGAGATTGTCGGCGCCGATGTTCTGCCGCCCCGGCGGGTGGTTGTAATAGATCACCGCGACCCGCTTGTCGCGGTTGGCCTTGCCCCGCAGCGCCAGCCAGCGGCCGACGCGCGCCGCCAGGCGGTCGACCTCGGCGGCCAGCACAACCGGCGGCCGGCTTTCGATGCCGGTCAGCTTGTCCGGCCGCGCCGCGCCGAGCGCCGAGACGACGATGGGCTGGCCGATGCCCTGCAACTCGGGCAGCGCGACGCGATACTGCACCGAATCGGCCGGCAGGCCATCCGGCGACAAGCGCCATTGGGTGGTCGTACGCTCGTTCAGGCGAATCGCCTTGAAGACCGGCACGTCGAGTTTCTTGAATGCTTCGCCGACGGCTTCGCGCCCTTCGGCGGCACCGACGACGAAATCCTGCAGCACGACCAGCGCCGCCGCCCGGGCCGGGGCGATCAATTCGGGCAGGCGTTCGAGCGCTTCGCGCGAGGCACCGCCCCAGCGTGTCAGCACCTGGACACAGGCTTGGCCGTTGGCTTCGATCTGCCGGCAGAGTGCGGCGGGCGGGCCGCCATCCATGTTGGCCAGGTCGAGGACGACGACGGTTGGCTCGGCTTTGAGTCCGAGCTGGCTGGCCTTGCCCCAGGCCGCAGCATCGCTCAATTCCCGCTGGCCGACACGCAGGCGCAGTGTCGGTTCCGGCTTGATGGCCGGTAAAGGCTGTTGTGGGGCGAGCAGATGGGCGAACAGGGCCTGCGTGTTGTCGCTGCCGCCGGCTTGCCAGATTTGACGGGCGGCCAGCCAGTGGCGTGCGGTCGGCTGCTTGCTTGCTGCGGTCAACGCTGATTCGGGCGGGTTTTCCAAGGCCAGTTGGCGCAGGGTTTCGGCTGGAAAGGCGGCCAAGGAGCCTTCGTTGTCGCGGCTCATCAGGTTCAGGCTGGCTTCGCCGTTCATCGCCAGTACGGGTGTTTGTGGCCTTGCATGACGGCCCAGTGCGTCCTTCAGGCGGCGGGCCGGGTCGCCGAAAACCGAAACGGCCAATACGCTGTCGGCCTTGCTCAGCCATTGGCCAAGCTGTTTCTCGTCGGCAGCCATCAACTGGGCCGGCGTACGCAACATGATGCGGTCACCCGGATGGCTGGCGAGATGCCGGTGAGCAGCATCGATCGCGGTAGGAGCGGCACGCTCGGTGACTACGGCGAACAAGGTTGCGGCCTGCGCCGAAACCATGCCGGCAGCACATAGAAGTGCCAGGGCATGGTGTTGCCAGCGGCAAGAAAAACGTGTCATTGACTGTGTGTTTCCGGACGAAGGTGGCCGGTTTACCAGTCGAGTCCCGGCATCGCCTTGATGCCCGCTTTGAACGCATGTTTTTCGTTACCGATGTCGCTGACCGTATCGGCTGCTTCACGCAGTGCCTCGGGGGCGGCGCGGCCGGTGATGATGACGTGCTGCATCAGCGGTCGGGCAAGCAGTTTGGCGATCACGCTGTCGAGATCGAGCCAGCCGTATTTGAAGGCGTAGGTCATTTCGTCGAGTACGACGAGGCCGATGTCCGGATTGTTCAAATGGCCGCAAGCCACTTCCCAGGCGGCTTGCGCGGCTTTGGCGTCGCGCTCCTTGTCCTGGGTTTCCCAGGTGAAACCTTCGCCGCCGACATGCCAGGCGACATTGGCCTGCTGGCGGAAAAAGGCTTCCTCGCCAGTATCCGAACGTCCCTTGACGAACTGCACGACACCCACTTTCAGGCCGTGGCCGAGAGCGCGGGCGACGACGCCGAAGGCGGCCGACGATTTGCCCTTGCCGTTACCGGTATTGATCAGCAGTACGCCGCGCTCTTCCTGGGCGCCGGCGATCTTTTCATCGATCACGGCCTTCTTTTTCTGCATGCGTTCTTCGTGGGTGACAGCCATGGGTCTTACTCCGGAATGAAACAGCGACGGCCGCGGTCTTCAAGCTGACGCAGGCCATAGCCATAAAGTTGGGACAGCTTTTCTGCCGTCAGGATGGTGTCGACCGTGCCAACCTCGGTGCGGCCGTCGCCATGCACCAGCAAGGCGCGATCACAGAAGCGATGAGCCAGTGCCGGGTCGTGCAGCACCATGATGACGCCCGCCCCGTCGTTGCGCGCGGTCTCCGCAAACAGTTCGAGGACAGCCATCTGGTGATTGAGGTCGAGGTGCGAGAGCGGCTCGTCGAGCAGGTACAGCGGCGCGGCCTGAGTAAGCAGCGTGGCAATCGCCAGGCGCTGGCGTTCGCCACCTGACAAGGTGTGAATCTGCCGGGTTTCCATGCCGTCGAGGCCGACCGATTGCAGCGCAGCACGGGCGATTTCAGCATCCTGCCGGCTTTCCCAGGCCCAGCGGCCAAGGTGCGGGTGGCGGCCGGTCAGCGTTGTTTCCAGGACCGTCGAGCCAAACGGGTCGGACTGGAACTGGCCAAGCCAGGCCCGGCGCAGGGCTGCCTGGTGCGGCGGGGTCAGCGCAAGGTCTTCGGCATCGAGAATCACTACGCCGGCACTGCTTGGACGCAAGCCGGCCAATGTCGACAGCAAGGTTGATTTGCCGGCACCGTTGCGCCCCAGAATGGCCAGCCGTTCGCCGGCATGCAGGCTCAGGTCGAGCCGGTCGATGACCCGTTTGCCACCGACGTCGACGGCCAACTGGCGTGTTTCGAGCAGGGGGCCGCTCATTTCGGCTGCCTCGACAGGATGACCAGGAAGATCGGGACGCCGATCAGTGCGGTGAGTACGCCGACCGGGAGTTGTTGTGGGGCGATGATCGTCCGGGCCAGCGTGTCGGCCAGAACCAGCAGCGAGCCGCCGGCCAGAACCGAAGCCGGTAGCAGCAGTCGCTGGTCGTTGCCGGTGGCGAGGCGGACGAGGTGGGGAACGATCAGGCCGACAAAGCCGATCGAACCCGCTGTCGTCACAGATGCTGCGGTGGCCAGTGAGGCGAGCAGATAAATGGCATAGCGCAAGCGGTCGACCGCGACACCCAGCGCCTGGGCCTGCATCTGGCCGCGTGCCAGCATATTCAGTTCGCGGGCGAAGGGCATGGCCAGTATCAATGCCAGGCCCAGTGCGCTCAGGGCCGGCCACCACTGAGCGCTTTGGCCGAGATCGCCCATCAGCCAGAAAAGCATGCCGCGCAGCTTGTGCTCCGGTGCGATGGCCAGCATCAAGGCGACCAGCGCACCGCAGCCGGCGGCAACGATGACACCGGTGAGCAGCAGGCGTGTCTGCGTCCAGCTGCCGTCGCCGTGCGCCAGACCAAAAACCAGCAGCATGGCGCCGAGCGCACCGGCAAAAGCCAGCCCGTCAATGCCGAGGGCCGGCAAGCCGAGAATGATGGCGAACATTGCCCCGGCACCGGCGCCGCCGGAAATTCCCAGGACGTAAGGATCGGCCAGCGGATTGCGCAGCAATACCTGCATCAGCGCCCCGGCCAGTGCCAGCAGGCCGCCGCAGGCAAAACCGGCAATCGCGCGCGGCAACCGAAGCTGCAGCACGACATCGCCGGCGCCGCCTTCCTGCCCGAGCAGGGCCGCCCACACTTCACCGATCGAAACCTTGAAGCTGCCGACCGTCAGGGCCAGTGCGAAACTGGCCAGGACGAGCAGGCAGAGACAGGCGAGGATCAGCAGGGCGCGGCGGCTGGAGGGCATGGTTCAGTAAGCGTAGTTGACCGCGGCAAACCAGTTGCGCCGGGGTGCGGCATAGTACGAGTAATACTCACGGTCGAGCAGGTTGTCGATCGCCAGCGATGCGGTGATGTGCTTGTCGATGCGGTAGGCAATACGGCTGTCGACGACGGTGTAGGCATCGTAGGACTGGAAAACGTTACCGGCGAAATCGCTGTTGTCATCAGTCGAGTATTGCTTGCTGGCGTAGCGCAGGTTGCTGCCCAGCGTCCATGGGCCGAAGCTGGTGTCAAAGCCGAGTGTTGCCTGATGTTGTGGCAAATAAGCGATTTTCTTGCCCTGGCTGATGCGCGATTGGCTATTCCGCCGTACTTCGGAATCAGTCATCGTATAAGAGGCCATCAGACGGGTCGAGTCGCCGATTTTTTGCGTCATGCCGACGACGAAGCCCTGGCTGGTGGCCTCTTCCGCATTGATCCGGTTACGCGTCGTTCCGCTGCCTTGTGTGTAGATCAGGTCATCCATCCGGTTGCTGAAGGCAGTGAACTTGAGCTCGCCTCCTTGCCAGGGCTTGAAGTCTGCACCGATATCCAGCGTTGTGACGGTTTCTGGCTTGAGCAGCGGATTGGCCGTGTAGGTTGTCGTACCGATCTTGCCGCTACGATAAAGCTCGTAGACGGAGGGCGCGCGGAAGGCAGAACCGTATGACGTGCGCAGGGCAAGGGCCGAATTGACTTCAAAGCGCAGGGCCAGCTTTGGGTTCCAGGCTTCAGCCGTCCGGCTGGCGTAGTTTTTGTAGATATTGCCGCTGGTCCAGCCCGGGGTCTCGATATGACCGTTCGAATTTTTCCAGTAGTCGTAACGCAAGCCGAGATGCGCGAGCAGGCGATCGCTCAGTTGCCATTCATCCTGAGCATACAGGCCGAGAGAATTGGTTTCTCCACTGACGTTGGCGTAGAGATTGCCCCGGCTTGATGCATCGTGCCAGTTACTCAGCGTGTATTCGCTGTTGTTTGCCCGGTCGTGGCGCCATGCGCTCCCCAGCGTGATGCCGTGGCGATCCAGCTGACGTGTCCAGTAAGCATCAAGCAATTCGCTGCGGGCGGGAGAGTCGCTGATCCGGCTGGTGCTGGGGGTGATGAAATAATTGCTGCTGACATCAATATAGGCGGCACTGATCTTGAGCAATCCGCCCAGCGTTTCGATATCGCCGCCTAGCGAGTAGATCTGCCGTTCATAAGCGCCCGGGCTGGCCATCCAGGTCGAACAGATGGCTGTTGTCGGCGTACATCCGTTCCAGTTTGTCGTGCCATTGCTGTTTCTGAGATAGCTTTCCGGGGTGCTGTTCGAGTATTCATAAGCTTGGCGCTGCCAGCCGGCGCGCCATTTATTCAGGCCGCCCAGGCGCTGTTCGAGTTTGATGTACTCGCCATTTTCTTCCCAGGCCGTTGCTCCTTTATTGCCAACGAGATAAGCATTGACCCCCTTGTTGCTGCTGGTCTGGGTCCAACCGCTGACGGTGGCGCCAGGACTGCTTGTTGCCGTGACATTTTCATTGCGATAGCCGGCGGTTGCCATCCAGTTGCCGCCAATCAGGACCGACAGGCCATTATCGAACAGCGTGCCGCCCATCAAGCTGATCCGGCGCGTGTCTTCCGGTGCCGTCCCACGTGAAAAAGGTGCGCCGTAACCAAAACTGGCGTTGAACATCGGTGCTTTCGGCATCAAGGTGGTGAAATTCACCACGCCGCTCATCGCCGTCCCGCCATAGAGTGAAGACATCGGGCCGACCATGACTTCTGCCTGGCGGAGTATTTCGGTCGGCATGCCGGATAAATTGACGCTCCCGGCGTAACCGTCGTTGACCGGTACGCCGTCGACCATGACCAGCATCCGTCGTTCGTCCGGGATACCGCGCAATGACATGGCCTGGGTCGATTGGGTCGTGCCTCGCCCGGGTTGGATGGTCAGGCTCGGAATGTATTTGACGACATCGCTCAATCGGTCGTTTTTGCGGCTGTTCAATTCATCCTGGCGGACAATCTCGATCTGCCCCGGTGCCTTTTCCAGCGGCGTCATGAAACGACTGGCCGAAACAACGACCGATTCCAGTTCGGTCGGCTGGTCGCTGCGCAGTGGTTCGGCAATGGCGTGATGCGCGAAAAGCGAGCTGATGACAGCCGCAGTGTGGGTCAATCGAAAATTCATGGTCTTCCTTCTTCCGGCAGGCGTCCCCGCGAACCAGAATGGCATTGAAAAGGAAAAGCAAGGGATGACAGGTCGGCCGAATAAAGCTGGCGCCACAACCCCGTGGCAATTCCGTGATTTGTTTCAGGCCGGTATCCGGGCTCGCAAGTCTTGACGTACCGCCTTCCCAGGTTTTACCCAGTGGCCTTGAGGTACATCCGCACTCACTTACCGTTGCGGGGGCAGCAGCGGATTGATCTCATCGGAGACGCACCGCTTTCCCGTTTAACTGCACTTGGAGAATCCGCGCGCAGCACCTGACACGGTGCGCATTCTACATGCGCGCTTGCTGCATCGCACTATAAAAGTCGTGCTCATTTCGTATAAACCACTTTGAGAATAAAGGCTTAGTCCTTGACCACGCATCGTTTTTCCCTCTATAGTTCGCGCCATGAATACCGAACTCGAAGCGCTTGAAGCCAAGATTGAACAGGTGGTTGCCCTGGTGCACCAGTTGCGTGCCGAGAACGAGGTGCTGAAAAACCAGATGGCTGCTGCCGAGGCAGAGCGTCTCCACTTGCGTCAGACAATGACGGTGGCGCGAGAGCGCCTTGAAGGCCTGGTCGACAAGCTGCCCGAGGATGTCTGAGATGAGCACCGAAACGAATTTCCTCGATGTCAAAATCATGGGGCGCGAATATCGCGTGGCCTGCAGTGCCGAAGAGCGCGATGCGCTGCTTGCTGCGGTCGACCTGGTTGACAACAAAATGCGCGAAATCGCCCAGCGCACCAAAAGCACCATTGCTGAGCGCGTGGCGGTCATGGCTGCGCTCAACATCGCGCACGAACTGCTGGCCGGTCAGGCTGCCGGTGGTGTCGAAGGCGATGCGGAATCTGTTGATACTTCCGAGACAAAGCGTAGAATCGATCACATGGGAGCACGAATTGATTCCGTGCTTGCGCCCCAGCAGCAACTGGACATCTAGGTCATTTGCTGTTGACCCCGGCGCCGCCCGCCGAGCGTCCCCTGCGGTGTTTGTTAAGACCATATATTCCTTGAACCAATGCTAATTGGCATCGGTTGCGGACCATACCGCTGCTGTTGTGAGTGCCTCTCAGTCAGGCGTTCCTGATGCAGCTGGAAAGCGACCATTCTGGACCCCGGTTCAGGATGCCGGTCTGACGGCACTTGCGGGGGCCTTTTTTTGGCCTGGCGATGACTATTTCTCGTGATTTTTCGATGGCAGTCCCCGATCAAGCGGCTGTGCAGTTCTGGTTGATGAAATCGGAACCCGACGAGGTTTCGATTGATCATCTTGCCGCCGAGCCGAATATTCCCTTTCCGTGGTTTGGCGTCAGAAACTATCAGGCGCGCAACTTCATGCGCGATGCGATGCGGGTCGGTGATCTGGCGTTTTTCTATCATTCGGGCTGTGCCGAACCAGGGATCGCCGGGGTTTGCCGGATCGCTTCGGCGCCTTATCCCGATGCAACCCAGTTTGACGCGGTCAACCCGTATTTCGACCCAAAATCCAAAGCCGATTCGCCGCGCTGGTTATTGCGTGATGTCATCTTTGTGCAAAAGACGCGCTATTTGCCGCTGACCGAACTGCGGGCTTGTCCGGAACTTGCTAACATGCGCCTTCTTGCCCGCGGCAACCGCTTGTCGATTACACCGGTAACCGCTGAGGAATGGGCTTTTATCAATCGGCGTCTGGTAGAAAACTGATGACACTCTGGTGGTTGACCTATCCCCTGCTGGGGATTTTTGGCGGCTTTGTGGCCGGCCTGTTTGGTGTCGGTGGCGGTCTGACCCTGGTTCCCTTCATGTACATGTTGTACGTCGCCCAAGGCTTTCCGCCCGAGCATGTGATGCACCTGGCGCTAGGTACTTCGATGGCGACCATCGTGTTTACGTCGATTTCCAGCATGCGCGCTCATCATGCGCATGGTGCTGTCCGCTGGGATGTCGTGCGCAACCTTGCTCCGGGTCTGGTGCTTGGGACTTTTGGCGGATCGCTGTTTGCCGGCCTGGTGCCAACCGGGCCGATGACCATCATTTTTGTCGTCATCGTCTACTACGCCTCGGCGCAGATGATGCTCGATTTCAAACCGCATGCCCATCGTCAGTTGCCCGGACCGCTCGGCTTGTTCAGCGTGGGTGGGGTGATTGGCATCATTTCCAGTCTGGTTGCGGCGGGCGGCGGGTTTCTGTCGATTCCCTTCATGCTGTTCTGCAACGTTGCCATTCACTCGGCTGTCGGGACTTCGTCAGCCCTTGGTTTTCCGATCGCAGTTGCCGGAGCGATCGGCTATCTCGTTGCCGGTTGGAACGATGCAGGTTTGCCGCCCTATACCCTGGGCTATATTTACCTGCCGGCTTTTGTCGGCATCGTCACCATGAGCATGCTGATGGCACCGGTTGGTGCCCGGCTGGCTCACAAACTGCCGGTCAAAAAACTGAAACGGGCTTTTGGCGGCTTTCTGGCCCTGTTGGCCAGCAAGATGCTCTACAGCCTGATCGGTTGAGCTAGCTGCCGGCGTTGAAGTCGCGCAGTGTGGCGACGAGGTCGGCGAAGCGCTCGCCCTGAACCGTGACGTGGGCGCGCAGTTGGGCTGCCGCCAGATCGCTGTCCCCCTTGATGATCGCCTCGACGATGGCCAGGTGTTCGTTGAACGAGGTCGCCATCCGGTTGCGGACACGCAACTGTAGTCGTCGATAAGGGCGCAGGCGGCGGTGCAGTGCGGTGGCCTGTTCGACGAGGAAGCCGTTGTGGCTGGCCTCGTAGATACGCTGGTGAAAGACTTCATTCAACTGGTAATAAATGTCCGGCGTGTTTGCATCGCGCGCCGCTTCGCAGGCGCGGTGCGCTTCCTGTAATGCCAGTTGTTCGCCCGGAGTGATCCGGCGTGCAGCCAGTCGGCCGCACATGGCTTCCAGTTCAGCCATCACTTCGAACATTTCACAGACCCGGTCCGCCCCCACTTCGGGAACTGTTGCGCCGCGCCGCGGCCTTATTTCAATCAAGCCGACCGACGACAACTGGATCAGTGCTTCGCGCACCGGTGTTCGCGAAACACCGAAAGTATCCGCCAGTTCCTGCTCGTCCAGTCTTGTGCCTGGCGGATAAACCCCGGTCACGATGCGTTCCTCGATCAACTCGCCAAGGCGCTCTGATTGACGGGTGGTGGCAGGAATGTCAGCAGGGCTGTTCATGATTGATGCTCCGGCATATTGCAGTGGTTCAATTATACGAAATTAGTTGACCAGTATTCAATCATTGCCTATCTTGTATACACAACGGTGATTTTTGAACACAAAATAAAAGTGCGGCCCGCCTGATATCAGGATAAGCCAGCCAGTGAGGTTTCACCGTATTCGTTATTTGTTCATTCATCTGGAGGAGACAATCATGAACGAAACACGGCGCAATATCCTTAAAGGCCTCGCCGCCAGCCCCGCTCTGGCCCTTTCGCCCAATCTGCTGTGGGCGCAAAGTGCAGGCGAACTCAAAATATCCCACCAGTTTCCGGGGGGTACGGCGACAGAAGGTGACTTCCGCGATCGCCTGTGTCGTCGCTTCAGTGCCGAAATAAATAAACGGACCAATGGCGCCTTGAAAGGCACGGTCTATCCGGGGTCGTCACTGATGAAGACCAATGCCCAGTTCAGCTCGGTGCGCAAGGGCGCCCTCGATATGACGCTGGTCCCGCTGTCCTATGCCGGCGGCGAAGTGCCAGAAACCAATATTGGCTTGATGCCGGGTATCGTGACTTCCTACGAGCAGGCAGTGAGCTGGAAAAAGGCCGAAATCGGCAAGGCGCTGAGCAATATCCTGGCCGACAAGGGCGTACTGATCGTCAGCTGGATCTGGCAAGCCGGCGGTGTGGCCAGCCGGATCAAGCCGATCATCGAACCGGAAGACGCCAAGGGCCTCAAGGTTCGGGGCGGTAGTCGCGAGATGGATATGGTATTGAAGGCCGCCGGATCGACGGTGTTGACCCTGCCTTCCAATGAAATTTATGCGGCGATGCAAACGGGGGCGCTCGATGCGGCGATGACTTCATCGACCAGCCTGATTTCCTTCCGTCTGGAAGAGGTCGGCAAGGCGCTGACCACCGGCCGTGGCAAGACCTACTGGTTCATGTTCGAGCCGTTGCTGATCTCGCGCGCCATTTTCGAAAAGCTGCCCAAGGCGCAGCAGGACATCATCATGGCCGTCGGTGCCGAGATGGAAGCTTTCGCGCTGGAAGGCGCCAGAGCCGACGATCAGGCCGTGGCCACGGTTTACCAGAAGGCTGGCGGCAAGGCTTATGACCTGAACGATGCGGCGGTCAAAAAATGGCAGGCAATTGCCCGTGAGACGGCCTGGAAGGATTTTGCCGGCAAGAACGAAAGCTGTGCCCGTATTCTCAAGCTGGCCGAGGCTACGCTGTGAGTCACGGCTTCGAACTGGAGGGGGCCGTCAAGGCACCCGAAATTCCCGAAGCGGGAATCCTGGGGGGAATCAATCGGCTGATGCAGGGGCTACACACAGCGATCATGTTCCTGTCGTCGATTGCTTTGCTGACTGCTTCGCTGATCCTGTGCAGCAGCGTCTTCCTGCGCTATTTCCTGAAAATCCCGACCGATTGGCAAGACGAGATGTCGGTCTTCCTGCTGGTCGGTGCCACGTTCATGTGTGCCGGCTATGTCCAGTCGCAGCGTGGCCACATCGGCATCGAAGCGGTGGCCAGCCTGCTGCCGCCGCTGGTCAATCGCTTGCGCCTGATCTTTTGTGATCTGGTGTCCTTCCTGTTCTGCAGCTTCTTTTCGTGGAAATCGATGCTGTTGCTGCATGAAGCCTGGGTCGACGGGCAAACCACCTCTTCCTCATGGGCCCCACCGCTGTGGATTCCCTATGGCTTCATGACTACCGGCATGACCTTGCTATCGCTGCAGATTCTGCTGCAACTGGTCGCCGGCATCGTTCGCAAGGAGAAATAACATGGCCGAATCCACTATCGGCATGCTTTATGGCCTGGGCACCCTGATCGTGATGTTCTCAGGCATTCCGATCGCCTTCGCCCTGGGCACCATCGCCGTTCTTTTCATGCTGGTTTTCATGCCGGCAGCCGCGACCGACACGATCACCCAGAACGTGTTCGAGGAAATGGCCAACATCACGCTGCTCTCCATTCCGTTGTTTATCCTTAAGGGGGCTGCAATCGGCCGTTCGCGGGCTGGTGCCGACCTCTACCTGGCGATCCACGCCTGGATGCACAAGATTCCCGGCGGTCTCGGTATTGCCAATGTCTTCGCCTGTGCCCTGTTCGCCGCAATGGCGGGTTCCAGCCCGGCAACCTGTTCCGCGATCGGTGGCGCTGGTATTCCGGAAATGCGCTCGCGTGGCTATTCGCCGGGCTTTGCGGCCGGCATCATCGCCGCTGGCGGTACGCTCGGTATCTTGCTGCCACCGTCGATCACGATGATCTTGTTCGCGGTCGCTGCCGAGCAGTCGCTGGGCCGTCTGTTCCTTGCCGGCATTGGCCCTGGCCTGCTGCTCGTCGTCCTGTTTGCCGGCTATGCCGTGGTCCGTTTCCGCCAGGAATACAGCCAGGCGCTTGATGTCTGGCATTCGGGCGGCGCCAAGTCGGCCTACCTCGACGAAATGCGCATGACGCGTGCCGACAAGACCCGCATGTTGCCCCGCGTCATTCCCTTCGTGCTGCTGCTGATCGGCGTCATGGCCGCGCTCTACGGGGGCTACGCGACCCCTTCGGAAACGGCCGGTCTCGGTGGCATCCTCGCCCTCGTGCTGATTGCCGGCATCTACGGTGTCTGGCGTCCGACGCAGCTGAAGCCGATCCTCAACAGCACGTTGAAGGAATCGACGATGCTGATGTTCATCATCGGCATGTCGCTGCTCTACTCCTACGTGATGAGCTACCTGCACATCAGCCAGGGCGCCGCCGAATGGATCGTTGCCATGCACCTGTCGAAGTGGCTGCTGCTCGCTGCCATCCTGGTCTTCGTCGTGGTGCTCGGTTTCTTCCTGCCGCCGGTGTCGATCATCCTGATGACTGCGCCGATCATCCTGCCACCGCTCAAGGCTGCCGGCTTCGACCTGATCTGGTTCGGTATCGTGATGACCGTGGTCATGGAAATGGGCCTGATTCACCCGCCGGTTGGCTTGAATATCTTCGTGATCAAGAATGTTGCGCCGGACATCCCGTTGAAGGACATCGTCTGGGGGGTCATGCCCTTCCTTGGCCTGATGTTCCTCGCCGTACTGCTGCTCTGCATCTTCCCGGGCATCGCTACCTGGCTGCCGGATCTGGTCATGGGCGCGGCAAGCTGAGGAGCCGATAACCATGAACGCACCCTTGCCCCGCAACTGGGATATCTTGCGCCAGAGCCGTACTCGCCGTCTTGAACGGGCGGCGAGTCTCGGTCTGGCTGGTAAAAATGGCAATGAAATCCCGGTCGACCGCATCATCGACCTGCTTGAAGCGGTCATCCAGCCCGGCGACCGCGTCTGCCTCGAAGGCAACAACCAGAAGCAGGCCGATTTCCTCTCCGAGTCCCTGGCTGAGTGCAGCCCGGAACGCATCAATCACCTCAGTATGGTCCAGTCAGTCCTGGCGCTTCCCAGCCATGTGGATCTTTTCGAGCGCGGCCTGGCAAACCGCCTCGACTTTTCTTTCAGCGGCCCGCAGGGCGCCCGGCTGGCCAAACTGGTCCAGGAACAGCGCATCGAGATCGGGGCGATTCATACCTATCTCGAACTGTTCGGCCGCTACTTCCTCGACCTGACCCCCAATGTCGCGCTGATCGCGGCACAGGCGGCCGATGCCGAGGGCAACCTCTATCTTGGTCCGAACACCGAGGACACCCCGGCCATCGTTGAAGCCACTGCTTTCAAGGGCGGCATCGTGATTGCACAGGTCAACGAGCGGGTCGAGAAACTGCCACGGGTTGACGTGCCAGCCGACTGGGTCGATTTCACCGTCCTCGCCCCGAAGCCCAACTACATCGAGCCACTCTTTACCCGCGACCCGGCGCAGATCACTGAAGTCCAGGTCTTGATGGCGATGATGGCGATCAAGGGCATCTACGCCGAGTACGGCGTGACGCGGCTGAACCATGGCATCGGCTTCGACACCGCAGCGATCGAGCTGCTGCTGCCGACCTATGCCGCCGACCTCGGCCTGAAGGGCAAGATCTGCACGCACTGGGCCTTGAATCCGCATCCGACGCTGATCCCGGCTATCGAATCCGGTTTCGTCCAGTCGGTGCATAGCTTCGGCTCGGAAGTCGGCATGGAAGCCTATGTCGCGGCCCGCTCCGACGTCTTCTTCACCGGCGCCGATGGCAGCATGCGCTCGAACCGGGCCTTCAGCCAGACGGCCGGCCTCTACGCCTGCGACATGTTCATCGGATCGACGCTGCAGATGGATTTGGCCGGCAACAGTTCGACGGCGACCCTGGGCCGCATCACCGGCTTCGGCGGCGCGCCGAACATGGGTTCCGACCCGCACGGCCGGCGTCACGCCAGCCCGGCCTGGCTCAAGGCCGGGCGCGAGGCGGCGGGACCGAACGCCATCCGCGGCCGCAAGCTGGTGGTACAGATGGTTGAAACCTTCCGCGAGCACATGGCGCCGGTCTTCGTCGAGGAACTCGACGCCTGGCAGCTGCAGAAATCGATGGGTGCCGATCTGCCACCGATCATGATCTACGGCGACGACGTCAGCCACATCGTGACCGAGGAAGGCATCGCCAACTTGCTGCTCTGCCGCACACCGGAAGAACGCGAACAGGCGATCCGCGGTGTTGCCGGCTTCACGCCGGTCGGCATGGCGCGCGACAAGCGTGCCGTCGAGAACCTTCGGGACCGCGGCATCGTCCGCCGTCCCGAAGACCTCGGCATCGACCCGCGCCACGCCACGCGCGACCTGCTCGCCGCCCGCTCCGTCAAGGATCTGGTGCGCTGGTCGGGCGGCCTCTACGCGCCCCCTTCACGCTTCCGTAATTGGTGATTGCCATGGAAACTCTTGAATTTCGCTTCGATTCGGCACCCGCCGCTCGGGCCGCAGACCCTGCGCTGTGCGGCGTGGTTGGGTCGGGCAATCTGGAAATTCTGATCAAGACCGGCATCGAACCTGCTGCCTGCCGGGTCAGTATCAAAACTTCGGCGCGCGGTTTCGGTGAAGTCTGGCAAGCCGTACTGGGTGAATTTGCCGCCGGTCACCCGGCCGGTGGCACGGTCATCGTCATCAACGACATGGGGGCGACGCCCGCAGTCGTGACCCTGCGCCTGGCCCAAGGGCTGGCCGAATATCTGGGAGGTGCCCGATGAGCCATTCGCTCGCAACCCGTCGCAGCTGGTTCGAGGCTACGGCCCGGGCTCGTCTTGCCGGCCTGCTTGATCCGGGGAGCCTGACTGAAATCCTTCCGCCGGCCCAGTCGCAGCCCAGCCCGCATCTGGCCCAGCTTGATCTGCCTGGCGCTTTCGACGACGGTGTGATCATTGGTTGCGGTCGACTGGCTGAAAAGACTGTTTTTGTCGCGGCTCAGGAAGGTCAATTCATGGGCGGCGCTGTCGGTGAAATCCACGGTGCCAAGATCGTCGGCCTGCTGCGCCGGGCGGTCAAGGAAAAACCGGCTGCCGTGCTGCTGCTGATCGATTCCGGCGGCGTCCGTTTGCATGAGGCGAATGCCGGCCTGATCGCCATTTCCGAAATCATGCGTGCCGTGCTTGATGCGCGTGCGGCCGGTGTGCCGGTTGTCGCGCTGGTCGGCGGTAGTTGCGGTGCTTTCGGTGGCATGGGCATCGTCGCCAAGCTCTGTTCGGCCATCCTGATCTCAGAGGAAGGCCGGCTGGCGTTGTCCGGGCCGGAAGTCATCGAAACAGTAGCCGGCGTCGAGGAATTCGATGCCAAGGACCGGGCGCTGGTCTGGCGTGTTACCGGCGGTAAGCACCGTTACTTGATGGGCGACTGCGCGATGCTGGTTGATGATGATCTCGCCGCTTTCCGCCGTGGCGCGACGGAATTTCTCGCCGGCTGGCGCGAGTCGGCGCCGAGTCTGGCCAGCCTGCGTAGCCGGCAGCAGGTGTTGGAAAACCGCCTTGCCGCCTATGGTGCGCTGCGCGACGGTTTGCAAATTTGGGCGGCGCTCGGCGTTGCCCAGCCGGAAAGTGTGCCGCTGCTCGACCGCGACAGCCTGGTCGCCTTGAAGGAAGGATTGCCGACATGAAGCTGATTGACATTCTTGATTGTCTGTTTCCGGCCGGTCATGCGGTCGACGTGGCTAATTCGGTGATAACCGGCCAGGCCGAAACGGCACAGGGGACGGCTGCCGTGCTCGGCACCACCGATGCGGCGGCGATTGATCACGCAATGGCGCTGGCGCTGGCCGATTTTATTCTCGATACCGTCGAACAGCACCCCGGTCGGCCATTGGTTTTCATGGTCGATACCAGTGGTCAGGCTTTGTCGCGCAGTCAGGAATTGCTGTGCCTGAACGGTTCGCTGGCGCATCTTGCCAGTTGCGTCGATCTGGCCCGCCGCCAAGGCCACGCTTCGTTCAGCCTGGTTACGGCCAACGCGGTCAGCGGCGGTTTCCTCTCTTTTGGACTGATGGCCGACCGTGCCTATGCGCTGGCCGATGCCCAGGTCCGGGTCATGGATCTGCGGGCGATGGCGCGGGTGACCAAGATCCCCCATGAGCGCTTGGTCGAGCTGGCGGCGACGTCACCGATCTTTGCGCCGGGCGCCGAGAGCTACGTCCGGATGGGTGGGGTCGAGGCGATCTGGCCGACAGCCTCGGCCGAACTGCTCGAACAGGCCTTGCTTGTTGCGTTGCAGACGGCACCAGTGACCGATCAGCGGATGGGCTGCGGCCTGACGCGTGGCGGTCGCCAACTGGCAGCCGGCGTCGCCAAGATGGTTCAGAACACCGTCCTCGGCGCCTGATCCGATGCGCCGCCACGATCTCGTCTATCTCGCGCCGGACGCAGCTTTTGCGACGCCCTGTGCCGAGCCGGGCGGGGCGTACTGGTTGGCAGCACGGCAGTGGATCGCGGCAGGCCATCCGCTGGTTGCCGCCCGCCAGCCGGGGGGCGGGAACTTGCTGCTCGGTCTTAGTCTGCCGACACGGTTGCAGCGAAAAAAGCTGTCGATCCGTGTCGACCGCAGCAGCATTGACGAGATTCGGCCGCCGCTCGCCCTGGCCGACAGCTTGTCTCGCCTGCCGGCCGGAGAAGCTGCCGTGCTGGCCAGGCTGGCCGAGCAGGCGGCTGCCTGTTCGCTCCGACTGGGCGTCTATGGTTCGCTGGCCTGGGAGGTGTTGAGTGGGGAAAGTTATCGTCATCCCGATTCGGACATCGACCTGATCTGCGATATCGAGCATGTCGGCCAATTGGCCACTATCTTGCCGGCCCTGGAGCAGGCCGCTGCCGAACTGCCCTGCCGGCTGGATGGCGAGTTGCGCTTTCCAGGCGGCCATGCAGCTGCCTGGCGCGAAATCGCCGGGCAGCTCACGCGGCCGAATGCCCAGGTTCTGGTCAAGGGCGAGCATGAGGTCGGCCTGTGGCCGCTGCACACTTTGACTGCCTGCTTGTTACCGGAGCCTTGCCATGCCTGAACGCGCCCTGTTACTTGCCCGTCCACAGCCGGTCGCCGCGCCAGTCGGCGAGTTGTTTGCCGCCCGTATCGGCCGGCTGGCGATTCGCAGCCTGTACCGCGAAGTGGCGCTCGACGGCAAGCCCGGTCTGGTCGGACCGACCGGCAGTGGCAGTCATCCCGACATGGATTTCACCACCTTCATGCGCAGCCTGCAGGCCTTGCGCGGCTACTTTCCAGCCATCGCCGCCTGCGGTTTGCAGCGGCCAAGCTTCGCCCCATTGCAGGCGCTCGGTATCGTGGCCGAAGCCGAGATGCTGGCGGCGACTGCTGCGGTCAACACCCATCGCGGGGCGATTTTCAATCTTGGCTTGCTCTGTGCGGCACTCGGCGTTTTACAGGCTGAGGGCGTGGAACTTGACGCCGAATCGGCCTGTGCTGTTGTCCATCGCGACTGGGGGGCTGAAATTCTGGCTGGCCTGAGCGGGGCAAGTACCGACGCACCGCTCAGCCACGGCCTGATCGTCGCCCGGCGCGACGGCAGTGGCGGCGCGCGCCAGCAGGCCGCCACCGGTTTCCCGGCCGTGCTTGACGTCGGCTTGCCGGCCTATCGTGCTGTGCTGGCAGCAACCGGTGACGCTGAATTGGCGGCGATGCAGGCGCTGTTCGCCTTGATCGCCGAACTGGACGATACCAACCTGCTGTGGCGTGGCGGGCGAGATGGGTTGAACTACGGCCGGCGTGCCGCGGCAGATTTCCTCGCTGGCGGTGGTGTGCTGGCCGCTGACTGGCGGGCCCGTGCGGCAGCGATCGACCGCGACTTCGTGGTGCGTCGCCTGAGCCCCGGCGGGAGTGCCGACCTGCTCGGCGTCACGCTCTTCCTGGCCGAATTCGACGCTCCGGCCTGACCATGCGCCTTGCCCTCCTCTTCAGCGGCCAGGGCGGGCAAGGCCCAGCCCACTGGCAACAGGTTCAGGCGGGCGTCGCGGGTGAGCTGGGTGAGGCGCTGTCACGGGTGCTGCCTGGTATTGCCGATCCCCTTGCCGCGAGCCTGGAAGCACCGGCTAGCCCTGGGGGCGACGCCGAAAAACTGGCTAAAAACAGCATTGCCCAGCCGCTGATCTTCGCCCAGCAAATGCTGCTCTGGCGGCAGTTGCAGCCTCGTCTGCCGCGGCCGATCTGCGCCGCCGGCTATTCGCTGGGTGAAATGGCGGCCTGCAGTGCGGCCGGTGCTTTTTCGGTTAGTCAGGGGCTGGATTTATGCGCCGAACGTGCTGCACTGATGGATGCGGCCGTCGCTGGCGAACAGGGCATGCTCGCCGTGCTCGGCCTCGACGAGGCGCAGGTCGAATCATTGGCGGTGGCCGCCGGCCTGGCTGTCGCCATTCGCAATGCACCGCGTCATCTGGTGGTGGCCGGTGCCCGATCCGGTTTGTTGGCGGTGGCGGATCAATTTGCCGCAGCCGGTGCCAGCCGGCTGGTTCATCTGGCGGTGCGCACGCCGTCGCATACGGCGCAACTGACGCGTGCTGCGGTCGACTTCGCGAAAAGCCTCGATTTGCTGCCCGATCAGCGCCTGGCATTTCCTGTGCTCAGCGCGATCGACGCAACGGCGGCCCGCAGTGTCCGACCGGCCCTCGCCGCTCTGGCCCGGCAGATCTGCACGCCGCTTGATTGGGCGGCCTGTCTGCAGGCCGTGGCTGAAATGCAGCCCGATGCCGTCCTTGAAATTGGCCCGGGCAATGCATTGAGCCGGCTGTTTGCCGAACTGGCTCCCGATATCCCCGTCCGGGCCTGCGATGATTTTCGCAGTGTCGACGGTATCGTCCGCTGGGTCGAATCAGCCGGCTGATCGCGCCGGCTTGCCTTATTGCGCCTTGAACGCGGGTTTGCGTTTTTCAAGGAAGGCGCTCAGGCCTTCCTTATAGTCCTCTGTGTCGAGGAAGGCGAACGATGCGGCTTTTTCTTCATCGTTCAGCGGTCGACCGTTTTGCAGGCGGCGAATCCACTGTTTGTGCCAGCCGGCTACCAGCGGGGCGCCGGCACAGATGCGACGTGCCGTGGCATAGGCTTCATCTTCGACCTGCGGATCAGGAACAACGCGGGTCACCAGCCCTTTTTCATAGGCTTCGGTGGCGTTGAGAATGCGTCCTTCAAGCAGAATCTCCTTCATCACGGCCGCGCCGGCCAGTTTCAGCAAGCCCTCCATCTCGCCCGGATACATCGAAAAGCCGAGTCGATTGATCGGCGCGCCGAAGCGGGCCGATTCGTTGCTGATGCGCAGGTCGCAGACGCCGGCGATTTCGAGGCCGCCACCGATGCAGGCTCCCTGGATCAGGGCCACGGTCGGGTGCGGGCAATCGGCGATGGCATTCAGGGCCAGTGCGACTTGCTCGTGGTAGTGCAGGGCTTGTTCCAGCGTGGCGCGTGCCGTGACGAATTCTTCCAGATCGCCGCCCGCGGCAAAGGCATCGTGCCCGGCGCCGCGCAGCACGATGCAGCGGATGTCGCGGTCAACCGCCAGCTTGCCCATGATGCCCGCCAGGTCCTGCCACATGGCCAGATTGATGGCATTCAGCTTGCCGGGATTGTTGAGTGTCAGGGTGGCGATTTCGCCGTTTGTGGAGAGGTCGACCGTAGCCATGTGCGCAAAGTGTTGTTTTTAATGGATTGAATTATAAGCCCAGGGATATTCACGCATCGTGAATGTCTTATATAAGATATAATACAGCCGCCGATTTTTCGGTAATTACAAATTACTAATTATGGAGATATAGCCATGAGCAGCGCGATGTATGAGCGTATGCGGGCCAATCCGAAGTTCCAGGACCTCGTCGCACGACGCGGCCGCTTTGCCTGGACCTTGGCCTTCATCGTATTGGCCATGTTTTACGGCTTCGTGATGGTTGTTGCCTTCAACCCGCTTTCGCTCGGTCAGCCGATCAGCGAGGGTTCCAAGGTAACGGTCGGGGTTGCCGTTGAACTTTTCATGTTCATTTTCTTCTGGGTGCTGACGGCTGTTTATGTGCGCCGCGCCAATACCGAGTTTGATGCCCTGACGCAGGAAATCGTCAAGGAAGCCTGGAAGGAGAGCAAATAATGCGTCACCTGACTCAACTTATCTCCGCGCTCGGCCTTTTTGCCGCAGCGGCGTCGGCATATGCCGGTGGCCCGCTTGAAGGCGTAACCGAACAGCAGGCGACCAACTGGCACGCCATCATCATGTTCTGCATCTTCGTCACGATGACGATGGGCATTACCTACTGGGCGGCCAGCCGGACCAAATCGACGGCTGACTTCTACACGGCAGGCGGCGGTATCACCGGTTTCCAGAACGGTCTGGCGATTGCCGGCGACTACATGTCCGCCGCCACGCTGCTCGGTCTGACCGCCATGGTTTATACCCAGGGCTACGACGGCTATATCTACATGCTGTGTTTCTTCGCCGGCTGGCCAGTCATCCTGTTCCTGATGGCCGAACGTCTGCGCAATCTCGGCAAGTTCACCTTCTCCGACATCACGGCTTATCGCCTTGATCAGGGCAAGGTGCGGACCATGGCCGCGATTTCGTCGCTGGTCGTTGTTTGTTTCTACCTGATTGCCCAGATGGTCGGTGCCGGTCAGTTGATCAAGCTGCTCTTCGGCCTGGAATACAACGTCGCCATCTTCGCTGTCGGCATCCTGATGATGGTCTATGTCACCTTCGGCGGCATGGTGGCCACGACCTGGGTGCAGATCATCAAGGCCTGCATGCTGCTGGCCGGCGGTACGCTGGTCATGGTGCTGGCCATGAGCCAGTTCGATTTCTCCTTTACCAAGCTGGTTGACCGCGCCATGTCGGTGCACAAGCTTGGCGAGAAGCTGATGTATCCGGGCAGCCTGCTCAAGGATCCGGTTACTGCGATCTCGCTCGGTCTGGGTCTGATGTTCGGTACGGCTGGTCTGCCGCACATCCTGATGCGCTTCTTCACCGTGACCGATGCCAAGGAAGCGCGCAAGTCGGTGCTTTACGCATCCGGTTTCGTGGCTTACTTCTTCAACGTCATCTTCCTGATGGGCCTCGCCGGCATCCTGGTCGTCGGTCAGAACCCCGAGTTCTTCGAAGGCGGCACGGTCGGCGGCAAGCTGATCGGTGGCGGCAACATGGTTGCCATGCACCTGGCCAAGGCCGTCGGCGGCAACATGCTGCTCGGCTTCCTGGCTGCCGTGGCTTTCGCCACCATCCTGGCTGTCGTTTCCGGTCTGGCACTGGCTGGCGCCTCGGCGATCTCGCATGACATCTACGCTCGCGTCATCATGAAGGGGCAGGCTTCCGAAGCCACGGAAATCCGTGTCTCCAAGATTGCCACGATCTGTCTCGGTGCCGTCGCCATCGTGCTCGGCATCCTGTTCGAAAAGCAGAACATCGCCTTCATGGTCGGTCTGGCTTTCGGCGTTGCCGCCGCCGCCAACTTCCCGGTGCTCATCCTGTCGATGTACTGGCGTGGTCTGACGACGCGTGGCGCACTGTTCGGTGGTTATGGTGGTCTGGTTTCCGCCGTGCTCTTCGTGCTCTTCTCCAAGTCGGTGTGGGTCGACGTGCTGGGCAATGCTGCTCCGCTCTTCCCCTATACCCAGCCGGCCCTGTTTGCCATGCCGGTGGCCTTCCTGCTGGCCTACATCTTCTCGAAAACCGATTCCAGCGCCCGTGCTGCGGTTGATCTGGGTGGATTTGAAGACCAGTACGTTCGTGCTCAGACCGGTTTTGGTGCCGCAAGCGCCAGCAACCACTAAGCAGAATCAGCTGTTGAAAACCCCGGCGCGCAAGCGACCGGGGTTTTTCATTTTTGTACGGCTGGAATGCGTAACTCCAGGTGCGTTGCTATAGTATATTTAACAAAAATCCCAATAAATTCCGGCCTCGTTGTTGCCGGTCCGGCTATTGGCCTGGGTAAGCTGCTGAATTGGAGAGGCAAAGGTGAAACGAGCTATTGAGCCGACCAGCATCGAACGTACGATGCGCGAAGACGATTTCATCGTATCGAAAACGAATGCCAAGGGAATCATCACCTACGGCAATCCGATTTTCATCGAATTTTCAGGGTATACCGAAGCGGAGTTGCTGGGGTCGCAGCACAATATCATTCGTCATCCGGATATGCCGCGCTCGGTATTCAAGTTGGCCTGGGATACGATCCAGGGCGGCAAGGAGTTCTTTGGTTACGTCAAGAACATGTCCAAAGATGGCGGTTTTTACTGGGTTTTCACGCATATCGCACCTGATTTTGATGCGAACAGACAAATCGTTGGTTTTACCTCGGTACGCCGTTGCCCGCGTCGCGAGGCGATCAGCAAGATCGAGCCGGTTTATCGTGAAATGCTGCAGGCCGAACGCGCAGCCGGTGCGCGCGATGCGATTGCTGCCGGAACGCAGGTTCTGGTCGACCTGCTGAACAAGTCTGGAACTGGATATGAAGAACTTGCTTTCGCCCTTTAGGCTCAAAATTCTGCTCGTCGGCATGCTGCTGGCCGGGCTGGCTGCGGGCTTCTATTCCCCATGGGCACCCTTTTTCCTGATCCTGCCGGCCATCTTGATTCTGCTCCTCGGCAAAACGTCGGGCGACGCTCAACTGAGTGCGCTTGATGCCGAGCTGCAGGCAATTGGCCAGGGCAATCTGGTTGGACGTTTGCCGAACCAATTTGACGATGCCACGCTGGAATCAATCCGGATCAATCTCAATTCGGCGCTCGATCAGACGGAGTCTGCGTTTCGCGAAATTCTGGGGGCGATGAGCGCATCGTCGGAAAACAGGACATGGCGTCGTTTGCAGACCACCGGGCTGCACGGTGCCTTCAAAGATGTGTTGCTGCAAGTGCAAACGGTGCTTGACCAGCTTGATGCCGCCCAGGAATCCATTGCCCGGGAAGCCTTGTTGTCGCGTATTTTCCTGCGTTCGGAGCGTGGCTTGTCGATGGCCATTACGCATGTCGGTTCGGCGCTTGGCGATGTGGATGGCAACGCCGTTCAGTCGGGTGAGTTGTCGGCCAGTTTTGCCGACTCGGCGAGTGCCATGGCCGATGCCGCAAACCGCATGTCACTGGCCCTTGGTGGCGCTCAGCAGGCCGCAGAAGCGGGGTCGGCAGCGCTCGATGAACTGAATGCCAAGACCAGCGATATCCGTGATCTGACCGGGCGGATCGACGGCATCGCCAAACAGACCAACCTGCTGGCGCTCAATGCCGCCATCGAGGCCGCGCGAGCCGGTGAGGCCGGGCGTGGATTTGCTGTTGTGGCTGATGAAGTCCGCAAACTGGCGGATCAGTCGCAGCGCTCGGCAGAGGAAATTACGACGGCCATCGAGCAAATCACCCACGCGCTTGTGATGACGACCGACCGGGTCGGTACATTGAAACAGGCGGTTTCCGGCGCACGAACGACGGCCGATGAATTCGGCCTGAATCTGGCGGATGCCGCCGGTTCGGCAACACAGGTGCGCGAACTGGCCCTGTCAATTGGTGGTGGCGCAAAGACCATGGGCGCATCGATGCATCTTGTTGCGTTGGCCCAGAAGGCGCGCGCCGATGTCACCGCTATCCTGCACGGTGACAACGTCAACATTGCCAATCTCTCGGAGCTTGAGCAGAAAGCGCTGACCATCGCCCAGTCGCGGACGTGGGTCAAAGGCAGCAAGGACCGCGAGGCGTTGATCGAAATTTACGAGATGCTTTTTGCCAACATCGAAGGCCAGATGCATTGACCGTGCTGCGGTCAACGCCAGAAATCAGGCTGTTTTGACGGCAGGGTCCTGAATCTTTGCCAGCGCTTCCCGGCCGGAAAGCAGGTGGTCGTGCATCAGCTTTTCGGCCTTGGTGCTATCGCCGGCTTCAAGGGCGGCCATGATTACCCGGTGTTCATCAAGCGATTGCTGCAGGCGGCCTTCGAGTGACAGCGAGTGCAGGCGAGAAAGCTTGAGCACCTTGCGAAGATCCTGGATGACCGAAAGCAGCCAGCGGTTGCCGGACAATTCCTGGATTTTCCTGTGAAATTCCTGGTTGGCTTCAAAAAAAGCATCAATTCTGCCTTCGCGGGCAGCCGACTCCAGTTGTTCATGGATGGCCTTCAGGGCCGTCATGTCGGCCGCCTTGGCGCGACGGACGGCTTCCGAGGCACAGCGTCCCTCCAGCATGGCCATGAGCGGGAAAATGTCGTCGAGGTCGCGGCGGGAAATTTCCGTAACGTAGCAGCCGCGGCGTGGCTTCAACTCGACCAGCCCCTCGGAGGCGAGAACCTTGAGGGCTTCGCGCAGCGGTGTCCGGGAAATACCGTATTGCTCGGCCAGCTTCTGTTCATCGATCCAGGTGCCAGGCGTCAGCTCGTGCGCAAAGATGCGTTGCCGCAAACGTTCGGCAACTTCCTGGTAGAGCGCGGTGGGAACAATACGGGTCATGGTGTTGTGTGGTGTGTAAGTTAAGGGCACGTCGATACATTGCCGACTTGCATCCATAATTATGGATAAAGTATTATGCGTTGGTTTGTATGTCAAGCTAGGCTCGAAAGCGTAGAATTTTGAATTCTGCATCATCGGCCTCAAAAAATCGAATTAGCGAGGGTGAGTCATGTCTGAAAAATTCTTTGATTCCAATAACCTGGACGCCTGGGAAAAGGCTGCCGCGAAACATTCGCCGGCTGGTGACGTCAAGAATCTGAACTGGATCACCCCGGAAGGCCTGACGGTCAAGCCGCTGTATACCAAGAGCGACGTCGAGAATCTCGAATTTGCCGACACCCTGCCTGGCTTCGCACCGTATCTGCGCGGCCCGCAGCCGACGATGTATGCGGTCAAACCGTGGACCATCCGCCAGTACGCCGGTTTCTCCACCGCCGAAGCTTCCAATGCCTTCTATCGCAAGGCGCTGGCTGCCGGCGGCCAGGGTGTTTCCGTGGCTTTCGACCTGGCGACGCACCGTGGTTACGACTCCGACCATCCACGCGTCACTGGCGACGTCGGCAAGGCGGGTGTGGCGATCGACTCCGTCGAAGACATGAAAATCCTGTTTGACAGCATTCCGCTCGACAAGATCTCCGTCTCGATGACCATGAACGGCGCCGTGCTGCCGATTCTCGCCGGCTACATCGTCGCCGCCGAAGAACAGGGCGTGCCGCAGGACAAGCTGTCCGGTACCATCCAGAACGACATCCTCAAAGAATTCATGGTGCGGAACACCTACATCTATCCGCCCAAGCCGTCGATGAAGATCATCGCCGACATTTTCGGCTACACCGCGCAGCACATGCCGAAGTTCAACTCCATCTCGATTTCCGGTTATCACATCCAGGAAGCCGGCGCCAACCAGGCCATCGAGCTGGCCTTCACGCTGGCAGACGGCATGGAATACGTGCGTACCGGCGTCGCCTCGGGCATGGACGTCGACACCTTCGCCGGCCGCCTGTCCTTCTTCTGGGCCGTCGGCATGAATTTCTACCTGGAAATCGCCAAGATGCGCGCCGGCCGCCTGCTGTGGGACCGCATCATGACCGGTTTCAACGCCAAGAGCGCCAAGTCGAAGATGCTGCGCACGCACAGCCAGACCTCGGGCTGGTCGCTGACCGAGCAGGACCCGTACAACAACGTCGTGCGCACCACCATTGAAGCGATGGCGGCCGTTTTTGGTGGCACCCAGTCGCTGCACACCAACGCGCTCGACGAAGCCATCGCGCTGCCGACCGAATTCTCTTCCCGTATCGCCCGCAACACGCAGCTGATCATTCAGGAAGAAACCCACATCACCAACGTCGTCGATCCGTGGGCTGGTTCCTACATGATGGAAAAGCTGACCCAGGACATGGCCGACAAGGCCTGGGGCATCATCCAGGAAATCGAGGCGATGGGCGGCATGACCAAGGCCGTCGAATCGGGCTGGGCCAAGATGCAGGTCGAAACCTGTGCGGCCGACAAGCAGGCACGCATCGACTCCGGCAAGGACGTCATCGTCGGCGTCAATAAATATAAGCTGGCCAAGGAAGACGCGATCGACATTCTCGATATCGACAACCATGCCGTCCGTGATTCCCAAATTGCCCGCCTCAAGCAGATTCGTGCGACGCGTGACACTGCTGCGGTCAACGCCGCTTTGGAGGCATTAACCAAGGCCGCCGAAACCGGTGAGAGCAACCTGCTCGACCTGACCGTCAAGGCGATGCGCCTGCGTGCCACGGTGGGTGAAGTGTCGGATGCGCTGGAAAAGATCTTCGGTCGTTTCCGCGCCAACAACCAGACCATTTCAGGTGTTTACGGAGGCGTTGTGGAAGGTCAGGAAAGCTGGGAAACCATCAAGGCCGATATCGCCAAGTTTGCCGACGAAGAAGGCCGTCGCCCGCGCATCATGATCGCCAAGCTGGGTCAGGACGGCCACGACCGGGGCGCCAAAGTGGTCGCCACCGCCTTTGCCGACCTCGGCTTCGACATCGACATGGGCCCGCTCTTCCAGACACCGGAAGAAGCCGCTCGCCAAGCCATCGAAAACGACGTGCACGCCATTGGCTGCTCGTCGCTCGCCGCCGGCCACAAGACGCTGGTGCCGCAAATTATCCAGTCGTTGAAGGCGCAGGGTGCGGAGGACATCATCGTCTTCGCAGGTGGCGTGATTCCGGCGCAGGATTACGACGCTCTCTATGCAGCAGGTGCCAAGGCCATCTTCGGGCCGGGTACGCGCATCGAGGACTCGGCCAAGCGCGTCATGGAAGAAATCCGCAAGGCGCGCGGCTGATTACTGAATGAACCTGAGCGAGGCTCCCTTGTTGGCGCAGCAACTTTTGCCGGCCGACCAGACGCTGGTGGACGGCGTACTGGCCGGCCAGCGGCGCTCGCTCGCCAAGGCCATCACGTTGATCGAGTCGACGCGGCCTGATCATCAGCAGCGCGCCCAGCAAGTGCTGAATGCGCTGTTGCCGAGTACCGGCAAGGCGATTCGCATTGGTATTTCCGGCGTACCGGGGGCGGGCAAGTCGACCTTCATCGAGGCACTTGGCGTCTGGCTGATCGAACAGGGCAAGAAACTGGCTGTTTTGGCCGTTGATCCATCGTCGTCGGTTTCCGGCGGCTCGATTCTCGGCGACAAGACGCGGATGGAAATGCTCTCGCAGCGCGAGGAAGCCTTCATCCGTCCAAGTCCGTCATCTGGTTCGCTCGGTGGCGTGGCCGAAAAATCGCGCGAAGCCATGTTGCTTTGCGAGGCTTCCGGCTACGACGTGATCATCATCGAGACCGTCGGTGTCGGCCAGTCGGAAACGACGGTGGCCGGCATGGTCGATATGTTCTGCCTGCTGCAATTGCCGAATGCCGGTGACGATCTGCAGGCGATCAAGAAGGGCATTGTCGAAATCGCCGACATGGTGGTCATCAACAAGGCCGATATCGACAAGCAGGCCACTGCCGTCGTCCGCGCCCAGTGGCGCAATGCGCTGCACATGCTGCGCCCGGCCTCGCCCAACTGGTCGCCGCCGGTCATCGCCTTGAGCGCCCTGCACAAGGAAGGCATCGTCGATTTCTGGGAGCAGGTCGAGAAATATCAGGCCGCTCTCAAGCCGACCGGCGAATTTGCTGCCAAGCGCCAGCATCAGGCGCTGAGCTGGATGTGGCAAATGATCGACTCCGGCCTGCGTCAGCATTTTCGTCATCATCCGCGCGTGCAGGCCAGCCTGCCGGCGCTGACCCTCTCCGTTGAACAGGGCCATACGACCCCGGCAGCTGCCGCGTATGCCTTGCTTGACTACCTGAAACACTGAAGTTCCGAATTACCCGATCCACTTAGGGAGTTTTCTATGCATGACATCATCCGCCAGCTGGAAAAAAAGCGTGAAATGGCCCGCCTTGGCGGTGGCCAGAAGCGTATCGACAGCCAGCACAAGAAGGGCAAACTGACCGCCCGCGAACGTATCGAGCTGCTGCTTGACCCGGATTCCTTCGAGGAATGGGATATGTTCAAGGAACACCGTTGCGTCGATTTCGGCATGGATCAGGCCGAAAAAACGCCGGGTGATGGCGTTGTTGTCGGTTACGGCACGATCAACGGCCGTCTGGTATTTGTCTTCTCGCAGGATTTCACCGTGTTCGGTGGTTCGCTGTCGGAAACTCACGCCGAGAAGATTTGCAAGGTGATGGACCAGGCGATGAAGGTTGGCGCCCCGGTAATCGGCCTCAACGACTCGGGCGGTGCCCGTATCCAGGAAGGCGTTGCCTCCCTCGGTGGTTACGCCGACGTGTTCCAGCGTAACGTCATGGCTTCCGGCGTTGTGCCGCAGATCTCGATGATCATGGGCCCCTGTGCCGGTGGCGCGGTCTACTCGCCGTCGATGACCGATTTCATCTTCATGGTGAAAGACTCCTCCTACATGTTCGTGACCGGTCCGGAAGTCGTCAAGACCGTGACCCACGAAGACGTGACCGCCGAAGAACTCGGTGGCGCCGTGACCCACACCAGCAAATCCGGTGTCGCCGACCTGGCTTTCGAAAACGATGTCGAAGCCCTCTCGATGCTGCGCCGCTTCATGAATTTCGTACCGGCCAACAACCGCGAAAAGCCGCCGGTTACGCCGACCAACGATCCGGTCGACCGCATGGATTATTCGCTCGACACCCTGGTGCCGGATAACGCCAACAAGCCGTACGACATGAAGGAACTGCTCGTCAAAGTGGTCGACGACAATGATTTCTTCGAACTGCAGCCGGATTACGCCAAGAACATCATCATCGGTTTCGGTCGTATCGACGGCCATCCGGTCGGTATCGTTGCCAACCAGCCGCTGGTGCTGGCCGGCTGTCTGGACATCAAGTCCTCGATCAAGGCGGCGCGTTTCGTCCGCTTCTGCGATGCGTTCAACATCCCGGTCGTTACCTTCGTCGATGTGCCGGGCTTCATGCCGGGTACGACGCAGGAATACGGCGGCATCATCAAGCACGGCGCCAAGCTGCTCTACGCTTACGCCGAATGCACCGTGCCGAAGGTCACTGTGATCACCCGCAAAGCCTACGGCGGCGCTTACGACGTGATGTCGTCCAAGCACCTGCGTGGTGACGTGAACCTGGCCTGGCCGTCTGCCGAGATCGCTGTGATGGGTCCGAAGGGTGCCGTGGAAATCATCTTCCGCGAAGAGAAGAATGATCCGGAAAAGCTTGCCCAGCGTGAAGCCGAGTACAAAGCCAAGTTCGCCAACCCGTTCGTGGCTGGCGCCCGTGGCTTCATTGACGACGTCATCATGCCGCACGCCACCCGCAAGCGCATCGCCCGTTCGCTGGCCATGCTGCGCGACAAGAAACTCGACAACCCCTGGCGCAAGCACGGCAACATTCCTCTCTGACCAATTTGGCATCGCGCATGACTTCGTTGGCTTCCTCGTCTGTTCCTCGCCGTGCTGGCGTACTGTCTCGTTGCAGCCAGCGTCGTCGCCTCGTCCTGCGCGCCCCAAATTGCTCAGTCACTCTGAATTGAGGGTTATACATGTTCACTAAAATTCTGATCGCAAACCGCGGCGAAATTGCCTGCCGCGTCATCAAGACCGCCCGCAAGATGGGCATCAAGACGGTCGCCGTCTATTCCGAAGCCGACAAGGACGCCCTGTTCGTCGATCTGGCTGATGAAGCCGTCTGCATTGGCCCGGCCGCCTCGAAAGAGTCCTACCTGGTGGCCGACAAGATCATCGCTGCCTGCAAGCAGACCGGTGCTCAGGCCGTTCATCCGGGCTACGGCTTCCTGTCGGAAAACGCCGCGTTCTCGCGTCGTCTGGAAGAAGAAGGCATCAAGTTCATCGGTCCGAAGCATTACTCCATCGCCAAGATGGGCGACAAGATCGAATCCAAGAAGCTGGCCATCGAAGCCAAGGTCAATACCATCCCCGGTTACAACGATGCCATCGCTGGTCCGGACGAAGCCGTCAAGATCGCCCAGGGCATCGGCTATCCGGTGATGATCAAGGCCTCCGCCGGTGGCGGTGGCAAGGGTCTGCGCGTGGCCTACAACGATGCCGAAGCGCACGAAGGCTTCACCTCCTGCGTCAACGAAGCGCGCAACTCCTTCGGCGACGATCGCGTCTTCATCGAAAAGTACGTGCTCGAGCCGCGCCACATCGAAATCCAGCTGCTCGGCGACAGCCATGGCAACTACGTGTACCTGAACGAGCGCGATTGTTCGATCCAGCGTCGCCACCAGAAGGTCATTGAAGAGGCGCCGAGCCCCTTCGTCGATCCGGAAATGCGCAAGGCGATGGGCGAACAGGCCGTGGCTCTGGCCCGTGCCGTGAATTACGAGTCGGCCGGTACGGTCGAGTTCGTCGTCTCCGGTGCGACCAAGGAATTCTACTTCCTGGAAATGAACACCCGCCTTCAGGTGGAACACCCGGTTACCGAACTGATCACCGGCCTCGACCTCGTCGAGCAGATGATCCGCGTCGCTTACGGCGAAAAGCTGCCGCTGACCCAGGCTGACGTGAAGATCAACGGCTGGTCGATGGAGTGCCGGATCAACGCCGAAGACCCGTTCCGCGGCTTCCTGCCCTCTACCGGTCGTCTGGTCAAGTTCCTGCCGCCCAAGGAAACGACCGACGCCAATGGCACCACCCGTGTCGATACCGGCGTGTACGACGGTGGCGAGATTTCGATGTTCTACGATTCGATGATTGCCAAGCTGATCGTGCACGGTAAGGATCGCGCCACGGCCATCGCCCGCATGCGCGATGCGCTGAACGCCTTCGTCATCCGCGGCATTTCCTCGAACATTCCGTTCCAGGCCGCGCTGATGCAGCATCCGGCTTTCCACTCCGGCATTTTCGATACTGGCTTCATTCCCAAGTACTATCCGACCGGCTTTGATGCCTCGATGGTGCCGCACGATGATCCGGCGCTGCTGGTCTCGGTTGCTGCCTACGTCTATCGCGCCTTCACCGACCGTTCTGCCTCGATCAGCGGCCAGTTGCAGGGTCACGAGCGTCTGGTCAGCAACAACTGGATGGTG
This sequence comes from Dechloromonas denitrificans, assembly GCF_020510665.1. Taxonomy (NCBI): domain Bacteria; kingdom Pseudomonadati; phylum Pseudomonadota; class Betaproteobacteria; order Rhodocyclales; family Azonexaceae; genus Dechloromonas; species Dechloromonas denitrificans. The sequence continues at coordinate 3,278,918 of NZ_CP075187.1, read as the reverse complement.
GTTCGCCTCAATGCCGAGGGTAACGAGCATCATCCGGTCACGGCGCGTCTGGTTCCCGGTGGCTATGACATCGAGTACAAGGGCAAGCATTACGAGCTGCGTTCGAGCTGGAAACTGGGCGAATCCCTCTTTGTCGGTACCTGTAACGGCCAGGAATTCACGCTGCAGGTCGAGCGTCACAAGACCAAGTACAGCCTGTTCCATTGGGGCACGCGTGCTGACTTCATGGTGATGAGCGCTCGTGCTGCCGAATTGCTCGCACTGATGCCTGAAAAGGAAGCACCGGATCTCTCGAAGTTCCTCCTTTCCCCGATGCCGGGCCTGCTCCGTGAGGTGTCGGTGAAGGTCGGTCAGGAAGTGAAGGCGGGTGAGAAGCTGGCGGTCATCGAAGCGATGAAGATGGAAAATATCCTCAAGGCAGACCAGGACTGCAAGGTGAAGAAGATTTCGGCGGCTGCCGGCGAAAGCCTGACGGTCGACCAGATCATCATCGAGTTCGAGTAATCCGGAATCCGGCCGTTATGGCCGGTTGACCGCAGCATTCCATTTTTTGGGATGCAAAAAGCCCGCCGCAAGACGGGCTTTTTGCATTCAGGCCGCCTGGCAGGCGTAGCGAATGAAGTCTACGCCGCGTTCGATCACGCTGGTCGGCAGCAAATGTTCGACTGAGGTTGATTCGAGTACCAGGCCGACGCCCAGGCGGGCTCCGGCGCTGATCGGCAGCAGGGCCGAGAGGGTTTTTTCGTCGCGCAGGATGAATACCGGAATCGATGGCTGGCGTGGGTCGTGCTGAGGAGTGCGCTTCAGTTTTCCAGCTTCGACTTGTTCCGCGAACCATTTCAGCCGGGCGGAAAGATGCCCGCCCGGGCCCGTTTGCAGGGCTTGCAGAATACCCAGTCGAACCTTGCCTTGAATCGATGCAGCAATCAGGCTGTTGGACAGATGCCGCCCGAGATTTTCCCCATTGACCCGGCTGGCTCGCCCGGCTTGCAGCATCCACTGTTCGCCGGGAATGACCAGTTCTTTATCGACGCTGCTGACTTGTCCGTCACCGTCTCGTTCATGGCCGAACATCGCCATCCGCTGGTAACTCAGCGGGGTGTGCTGGACTGTTTTGCCGGGCGGTGGACTGAGCAATTCTCCACGAATCAGTGCGAAGGCATCTGCGCCACCAAACACAAGCTCGATGGGCCCGGATTCCTCTGACTCGGTTTTAAACGGGTTGTGAAGGGCGCGGTTGATCTGCTCAAGCACGGCAATGCATGCCTGGCTGGAGAGTTCGCTACCCAGCTTGAGTGCTTCCGGTGTTTCACCAGCATTCAGGGAGTCGATGCGTTGGCGAATTTTCCGGCTGACATTGCGCACTTCGAGCCAGCGCGGAATACCTTCCGGCAGGGGGCCGCCAAACAGGGGGGAGAGATCAAGCAGCTGGGCTTTGGGCGAGTGGTCCGGGGTGACCTGGAATCCGGGGAGTTCGCGCCAGCGGCGGAGGGCACGATTGGCCACTGTCAGTTGACCGGTACTCATGTGATATGGGTCGGACAGTCGCAGCAGGTAAGCCCAGGAGAGGATGCCTGCGATATGCGCCGTACCGAGTTGAGGGAAATCCGGATCACTGACGGCTTGGCGCAACAAACCGTGGCGCTCCGCCTGGGCAAGGACCGAAAAAAGCAGGCGATCGATCAGCGGGGGGAGTTCGTGCGATGCCTGGAAATGTGCGTACTGCGCCAGACGGAGTGCTGTTGCGGCGCGGTGCAGATGCAGGCATTTGTCGGCCGGGGCAAAATGTGGTGCCCGCCTGAGAAAGGCAATACCGAGTCGAAGCCAGATGAGTTGGGTGATTTCGAAGGCACGCTGATCGTCTTCCGGCAGGGGCAAGGGTTTTCTGACAAACCGGGGGGCGACATCGGCCAGCAAGGGTACGGCGGCCGTACGCAGGATCGACAGGAGCTCGATGGCTTGCGTTGGCGGCATGATGGCGCCGTCGATTGCCTCGATCTGAAGCCTGATGGCAGCCAGCGTCTGGAGCGGCCGGGCATCGAGTTGCTCGGCCAGCCAGAGTTTGGCGGTCATTTTGTCGTGGAAGGCGGGGCTGATCGTTTTGCTTGGTTCAGGCAGGGTTAGCCAGTGCATACTTGCCTCTTTCAGCGGAGAACGAAATGAGTGGGTTCGAACACTATGGACAGGAACTGGCTGATCTTGATCACGAAATTCGCCGCTATGCGGCCATTTGCGGGGTGAGTCTTGAAAGGCGTCACGAGGTGGATGCTTGCCTGCGGGAGGAGCATGCCGATTGGGCTGATGACAAGGCGCGGCAATCGTTGAAAGGCTTGCTGATTTTGCGCATCAAGCTGGAGGCGGAGATGATCGAGTTGGGTTTTACGCCGACCCCGTTGATCCCGCCTCCCGTGGTTGAAGCCTGATCAGCCGTCGGCGTTGATGCGCTTGATCAGCGCCTGCAGCGTGGCTTCTGCCTGATCATTGTCGACTTGGCAGGTCCCTGCCGCATGATGCCCGCCACCGCCATATTGCAACATCAGCTCGCCGACATTGGTCTTGCTGCTGCGGTCGAGGATCGACTTGCCGGTTGCAAAGACCGTGTTCTGCTTCTGAACGCCCCACAGAATGTGGATTGAAATGCTGGTTTGCGGGAACAGGGCATAGATCATGAAACGATTGGTCGCCCAGATCGTTTCCTCGTTACGCAAATCGAGCACGGCGAGGTTGCCATGTACGGTCGTGCAGCGCTGGAGCTGTTCCTTGGCCTTCTCGGCCTGGTCGAAATAAAGTTCGACCCGTTCCTTGACGTCAGGCAGGGCAAGGATTTCGGCGATGCTGTGATTCCGGCAGTATTTGATCAGGTCCATCATCAGCGCGTAGTTGCTGATCCGGAATTCGCGGAAACGTCCCAGGCCGGTACGTGCATCCATCAGATAATTGAGCAGTACCCAGTCGGTCGGGTTGAGGATTTCATCGCGGCTGAATTGTGCCGAATCAGCCTTGTCGACCGCATCCATCATGTCGTCGGTGATATTCGGGAAAGCCTGTTTGCCGCCGTAGTAGTTGTAGACGACCCGTGCCGCCGAAGGAGCGTCGGCCTCGATGATGTGGTTCTTGCGCTCACCGGTATTGCGGATGGTTTCCGAGAGGTGATGGTCGAAAGCCAGGTGGGCAGCAGCCACATACGGCAGGTTGGTCGTGATGTCGCGCGAGGTGATGTCGACCTTGCCATCCTGCATGTCTTTCGGATGGACGAACTTGATGTCGTCGATAAGGTTCAGTTCGTTGAGCAGTACGGCGCAAACCAGGCCGTCAAAGTCGCTGCGGGTGACGAGGCGGAATTTTTCTTGGGTCATCGGTTGTCTCCGGGTGGCAAATGGCAGTCCGAATCAAAGCATAACGCCATTGGTCTGGCAGCGGAACGGGCTGCGACAACTTATTGCTGAATTGCGATGGCCTGTGTCGGGCAGGCGGCAACGCAGGCGCCGCAGCCGCTGCATTGTTCGTGATCGATTTCCGGTAAAGGGCTGCCGCCGAGGCGTGGCTGGAAGCGGATGGCGCGAGCATCACAGAAGTCGCCGCAAACACGGCATTCGACCCCCTTGTGCGGCAGACAGGCTGGGCTGATGACTGCCTTGTACGGCCAAGGCGAGCTCTGGGTTTCGGGGTTCAGTGCCATGGGCTGGCAGGTACGGGCACAGTCGCCGCAGAAGGTGCATTCGCCGCGCCTGAAATCGACGGTCGGGTAGCCGCCGTCACCTGCAATCAGAATGGCTTCCGGGCAGGCGCCCAGGCAATCGTTGCAGCGGGTGCAGGCATCGATGAAAGCGGCTTCGGCGAGCGCCCAGGGTGGGCGGATTTCGGCCTTTGGGCGCGGTCGACCGCGAAAGAAGCCGCGCCGCGCCAGATCGACCATGACTTACTTGCCTTGCTTCATCTTGTCGATCCCGCTCCGCAGCATCTGGTCGATTTCAGAACCCGGCTCGACTTGCGGCAGCAACTGTTCCCAGTAAGCGATGCCTTTCTTGTTTTCACCGGCTTCCATGGCGGCGGCACCGGCCAGGAACAGTGAGTGCGCATGCTTGGGGTCGAGCTTCAGGGCGCGCTGGACGAGTTCTAGCGGTTTGCCCTTGAGTCCCTTGCCGTTGGCCATGGCGACGGTTTCAGCATAGTTGGCGAGCAAATCCGGATCTTCGTTGACCAGTGTTTCAGCCTTGCTGAAAGCCTGTACGGCTTCGTCGTAGCGTCCCATCGTCTTGTAGGAGCGGGCCAGCATCAGCCAGCCTTTCAGGTCACCCGGATTGGCCTGCATCCGCTCGGCCAGCTTGCCGACCATGGCGTTGATCTGTTCCGGTGTCATCGGCGGCTGGGCGACAGTCTGGGTCGGATCGAGTGCCTTGGTGTTGCCGAGAATGCCGTAGCCCGCAAGGGACAGAATGGGCAGCAGCACCAGGATGGCAATCGCCAGCTTGCGGCTGGGAGCGTGGCTGGTTTGCGGTGTCGGCAGATCGGCAGGGGCGACTTCTTCCAGCAAGCGGCGCTGCAATTCGCGGTGAGCCTGGTCAAAATCGCTGGCCGATAGCGTGCCTTCGGTTTTTTCCCGTTCGAGCTCGGCCAGTTGATCCCGGAAAATGTTGAGGTTGAGCGCCTTGCGTTCGCTCTCGGTCGATTTCGGTGCGCGCAGGCCGAGCCACAGGGGCGGCAGGACGAAGGCCGCAACAACGGCGATGAGCAGTGTGGCGAAAATGGCGAACTGGGTCATTTTTGATCGATTTCCTTGAGCAGCGCCTCGGCGCGGCTGGCTTCAGCAGCCGACAGCGGCTTGTCCTCGGCGTTAATCCGGCTGGCACGGCGGCGCAGATAGTTGCGCAATGCCAGGATGCCGAACAGCATCAGGGCAATCGGGCCGCCCCAGAGCAACAGCGTAATCCCCTTGACTGGCGGGCGGTAGAGGACGAAATCACCGTAGCGGGTGACCATGAAGTCGACAATTTCCTTATCCGACTTGCCATCCTTGATCATGCTGCGAACTTCGCGGCGCAGATCCTGTGCCAGCTCGGCATTGGAGTCGGCGATGGTCTGGTTTTGGCAGACCAGGCAGCGGAGTTCTTCGGAAAGTTTTTGCAGACGCTTTTCGGCAACCGGATCGGCGGCCAGTGCAGCTTCATTGGCTGCCGAGGCAAGGGCGGCGGTCGACCCGATGAAATGGGCAAAAACGAAAGCAGCAATCAGGGCGCGGAAGTTCATTTATTCAACTCGGCAAGCAGTGGCATGATTTTCTTGCCGAGGATTTCAGGCGTGATCGGGCCGGTGTGTTTCATGCGGATGACGCCCGCCTTGTCGATGACGTAGGTTTCCGGCACGCCATAAACGCCGTAGTCGATGCCGACGCGGCCGTCGAGGTCCATGACCGTCAGCTTGTACGGGTCACCGTGGTCGGCCAGCCATTTATTGGCCCGCTGGAAGGCGAGTTTTTTCTCTTCCTCGGCTGGCATCTTGCTCATGTCGAAACCGCCATCGCCGCGAACTTCCTTGTAGTTCAGGCCGATCAGCGGCACGTCCACTTTTTTCGAGAATTCAACCAGGATCGGATGTTCGGCCCGGCAGGAAACGCACCACGAGGCCCAGACGTTGAGCAGCCAGACCTTGCCTTGCATGTCTTTCGGGCTGAGCGTTGTTTCGGGCTTGGCCAGCACATTCAGGCTGAATGTCGGGGCCGGCTTGCCGACCAGCGGCGATGGCACATCGCGCGGGTTGAGCCCCAGACCGACGGCGAGCAGGGCGACGAGGGCGGCAAAGCCGCCGAGAATCCAGAAATAACGGTTCATGCTTGTTGAGTTCCTGCCGGAGTTTGAGCGGGAGATGCCACACGCGATTTGGCGCGGTAACGGCGGTCGAGCATGGCCAGCAGGCCACCGAGTGCCATCAGCACACAGCCACCCCAGATCCAGTCGACAAAGGGTTTGTAATAAACGCGAACGGCCCAGGCACCTTCCGGCTTGTCGCGGTCGATCGGTTCGCCGAGCGAAACATAGACGTCGCGCAGGAAGCCGGCATCGATCGAGGCTTCGGTCATCGGCATTTGGGACGAATGGTAATTGCGCTTTTCAGGATTCATTTTGCGCTGGAAACGACCGTCGACCGCAAGATCGAAGTCGCCCTGCGCGGCAACATAATTCGGACCTTCAACCGCCTTCACGCCGTTGAAGGTAAAGCTGTAACCAGCCACCTGGACTGTGTCACCGGCTTCCATCTTGACGTCTTTTTCATCCTGGAAGCTGCTGACCATGGTGACGCCGACAACAAAGACGGCGATCCCAAGGTGGGCCAAATGCATGCCGAAGAAGCTGCGTGGCTGCTTGAACGATGCCGCCAGGAAGCTCTGCTGGCCGCGGGTATGCTGGACGCGCTGGGCGAAATTGAGCCCGGCGGTAAAGGTGATCCAGGCAGCAAGCAGCAGGCCCAGCGCGGTCAACGCGCTCCACTGGCCATAAACCAGCGGTAGGGCAATGGCGACGACGACGGCGGCGAGGAAGGCCCAGCGTACGGTGCGGATGATTTCCGGGACGGAGGCTTCCTTCCAGCGGGCGAAGGGGCCGATGCCCATCAGGAAGAGCAATGGCGTCATGACCGGGACGAAGACCGCATTGAAATACGGTGGGCCGACCGAAATTTTGCCAACACCGAGCGCATCGATCAGCAGCGGGTAGAGCGTGCCGAGCAGCACGGTGGCGCAGGCGACGGCGAGCAGCACGTTGTTGGTGAGCAGCAGCGATTCACGCGAAACCAGGCCAAAACGTCCGCCCAGTCCGACCTTCGGGGCGCGCCAGGCGAACAGGGCGAGGGACGATCCGATCACGGCGACGAGGAAAATCAGGATGAAAATGCCGCGTCGCGGATCGGTCGCAAAAGCATGCACCGAAGTCAGCACGCCGGAACGGACCAGGAAGGTGCCAAGAAGCGACAGCGAGAAGGCTGAGATCGCCAGCAGCACCGTCCAGTTCTTGAAGCTGCCGCGTTTTTCGGTGACCGCCAGCGAGTGCACCAGGGCGGTACCGACCAGCCACGGCATGAACGAGGCGTTTTCGACCGGATCCCAGAACCACCAGCCGCCCCAGCCCAGTTCGTAATAAGCCCACCACGAACCCATGGCGATACCGAGGGTCAGGAAACACCAGGCGGCGGTCGTCCAGGGGCGCGACCAGCGTGCCCAGGCGGCGTCGAGCTGGCCGGAAAGCAGTGCGGCGATGGCAAAGGCGAAAGCGACCGAGAAGCCGACGTAACCCATGTAGAGCAGCGGCGGATGGATGACCAGACCGAAATCCTGCAGCAGCGGGTTCAGGTCGCGTCCTTCCGCAGCGCCCGGCAGTAGGCGGTCGAACGGATTCGAGGTGATCAGGATGAACAGCAGGAAACCGAACGAAACCAGGCCGAGGGTGCCGAGCACGCGAGCTACCATGGTTTCCGGCAACTGGGCCGACAGCAGGCGAACGGCAAAGGCCCACCAGGCGAGCATCAGCATCCACAGCAACAGGGAGCCTTCGTGGCCGCCCCAGACGGCAGCAACGCGATATTGCAGCGGTAGCAGCGAATTCGAGTGCTGGGCAACGTAGACCACGGAAAAGTCGTTGGTGATGAAGGCCTGCATCAGGCAGGCGAAGGAGAAGGTGACGAGCAGGGCCAGTGCCGAGGTGGCCGGGCGGGCGACGGCCACCCAGGTCATGCGGTTCTGGTGGGCGCCGACCAGCGGCAGGATGCCGAGAATCAGGGCGACGAGCGCCGCGAGGATCAGCGCGAAATTACCGATTTCTGGAATCATGCTCAGTAACCCGTTCCTGTTTTTGCCGGTGCACCGGTTGTTTCGGACGCCTTTTTATCGGCAGCGCGGTTGCCGGCGTCATTGACTGCCTTGGCGGCTTCCGGCGGCATGTAGTTTTCATCGTGCTTGGCCAGCACTTCATTGGCCACAAAGACACCCTCGGTGGTCATCTTGCCCTGGGCGACAGCACCTTTGCCTTCCTTGAACAGGTCGGGAAGGATGCCCTTGTAGTTCACCGTGATGTCCTTTTCGGTGTCGGTCATGATGAAGGCGATCGTCACACCATCGGCCTGACGCTTGATGCTGCCCTCCTTGACCAGCCCGCCGATACGGAAGACCTTGCCCTGCGGCGCCTTGCCAGCGGCGACATCGGTCGGCGAAATGTAGAGCGCGATGTTGCTGTTCAGCGCGTTCAGGACCAGCGCGGCGATGATGCCGATGATGGCCAGGGCACCGCCGATCAGGGCGAGTTTCTTGTGACGGGATTTCATGAGGCGATGTTCCTAGATTCGGCGCGCAACTGGCGCTTGAGGCGAGCAATGGTGTTCTTTCGATGGCGTACGACGGCAATCGGTTCAATGGCCATGATGGCAGCGGTCAGGCCGAAGGAGCCCCAGACGTAAAAGCCGTAGCCGCCCATGGCAATGAAGTCGGAGAAACTGTTCCAGTAGATCATTTTTCGTCTCCGGCCAACGCCGCCTTGACCCAGTCGGTATGGCGCTCGCGTTCGAGCATGATGGTCCGGACACGCATCAGCGCGACGGCAATCGAATACATCCAGAAACACAGGGCCATCAGCAGCATGCCCCAGAGCATGGTTTCAGCCATCGACGACTTGGTCATGTTGATACTCGATCCCTGGTGCAGCGTGTTCCACCATTTGACCGAGAAATAGATGATCGGGATATTGACCACGCCAACCAGCAGCAACAGGCCGCCGGCCTTGTCGGCCCGGCGCTGGTCGTCGATTGCCGCGGTCAACGCCATGTAACCGATATAAAGGAAGAGCAGGATCAATTCGGAGGTCAGGCGCGCATCCCAGACCCACCAGGCGCCCCACATCGGCTTGCCCCAAAGCGCGCCGGTCCATAGCGAGAGAAAGGCCATCAGCGCCCCGGTCGGCGCCAGTGCCTGGGCCATCATGCCCGACAGGCGGGTGTTGAAGGCCAGCCCGATAGCCGCCCAGAAGGCCATCACCAGGTAGATGAACATCGACATCCAGGAGGCCGGGACGTGGATGAAAATGATCCGGTAGCCTTCGCCTTGCTGGAAGTCGGTCGGTGCGACGAGCATGCCAAGCCATAGCCCGGCCAGCCCGAAGACGACTGAAACGGCGATGAACCAGGGAATCAATGCCCCGGCCAGCGGATAAAAAGTGGCCGGTGAGGCAAAACGATAGAGATTGAAGCGATCTTTCATTCGAGGGCGATCTTCAAGGCAGCGGCTGTTGCCCAGGGGGCGAAGCCGAGTGACGCAAAAGTAAGGGCGGCGAGCAGGGACAGGTGACCTTCTCCCCCGAGTCCGGTCACCGTAGCGTCCACTGCGCCCGCGCCGAATATTAGCACTGGAATGTAGAGCGGGAGGACAAGCAGGGAAAGCAGGACGCCGCCACCGCGCAAACCGAGGGTCAGTGCTGCGCCGATTGCCCCGATGCCGGACAAGGCAGGCGTGCCCAGCAGGATGGCGCCGGTCAGGACGATGAGCGCATCGCCGGAGAGGTCAAACTGGATACCGAGGACGGGGGCGATCAGCGCTAGCGGCAGGCCGGAAACCAGCCAGTGAGCGATCACTTTGCCGGTCACGACCAACCCGAGCGGATGTGGGGCCAGCGCCAGTTGTTCAAGCGTGCCGTCGCGGTGGTCGTCGGCGAACAGGCGCGGCAGCGACAGCATCGTGGCGAGCAGCGCAGCAACCCACAACACGCCGGGCGCGAGCTTGCGCAACAGGTCGGGCTCGGGGCCAACCCCGAGCGGGAACAGGCTGACGACGATGACGAAGAAGAACAGGGCCGAAACGATGTCCGCCTGTCGCCGCATGGCCAGTTTGAGATCGCGGCCAATCACCGCAGTAACGATCTTCAGCATCAGCAGTCCATTAACCGAGGCGCAATTCGCGAACCTGCCCGGCCGGAATGCTAACCAGCTGGTGCGTTGTCATGACCGCCAGTCCGCCGCGCTGGAGGTGGCCGGAAATGATGCCGGCCAGCCAGTCGACCGCAGCAACATCGAGCGCCACAAAGGGCTCGTCGAGAATCCACAGGGGGCGTTTTTCGGTGACCAGGCGAGCCAGTGCGACCCGACGTTTCTGGCCTTGCGAAAGATATTTGCAGGCGAGGTCTTCGCGTCCGGCCAGGCCGACTTGTTCCAGCGCGTCGAGGGCATCGTCTTCGGACAACAAGGTGTCGGCCAGGCGTGCTGCCGCGAGCAGGTTTTCTAGCGGCGTCAATTCTTCCTTGATGGCGTTCAGGTGGCCGAGGTAGCAGAGGTCGGCACGAAAATCGTCACTGCCGATCGGCTTGCCCTGCCAGCGGATTTCCCCGGCTTCCGGCGGCAACAGGCCGATCAGCATGCGCAGCAGACTGGTCTTGCCGGCCCCGTTTTTGCCTTGCAGATAAAGCAATTCGCCGGCCTCCAGACGAAACCCGACGCCTGAGAACAGGCGGCGTTCGCCACGTACGCATTCGAGGTTGTCTGCTTCAAGCATCAAGGGGAAAAACCGAAAGAATTCAGGCGCAAATTATGAACGCGCCAGTGTACCGACAGATTGATGATCATCAAACAAAAAGGGCAAGAAAAACGGGGGCTCTTTGCTGGCTGGCGATGACCGGCTCGTTATCCGGCGCCGCGGTTGCTGCACCGAATACACCCGCCTATCGTCTGCTGGTCTGATCCCCGATCAGCACTTCGGCCTGGATTTGTTCGATGTACTCGACAAATTGTGCGCTGGCCGCGTCAAGTTCAAGCAGCAGTTCGTCCTTGCCTTCGTTGGACTGCGCATCGTGCAGGGCGATCAGTGCCTGGCCGAGTTCATGAATCCGGTTGTGGATGCTTTCGATCGAAGCAAAGCAGTCGACCGCAGCGTAGCGCTTGCTTTCCTCGCTGTAGAACCAGCGCCCGAAGCGACAATGAAATGGGTCTTTGGGGGGCGCTGTGTGCGGGCCGTTCGGACTTGCCAGGTAGACGTGCAGCGAACGTATCCAGCGCTTGTGGTCGACTTCGGCGATCAGCAGCGGTAAGTCGTCGCGTGACCAGCGAAATGCCGTGGCGGAACTCCACAGGACATCCGGCTGGAATTGACGTACCCAGTCGGGGAGTTGCTCGGCGGGCATCGGGCGGGCGATGCCGAAACCTTGCGCCAGGTCGCAACCGAGCAGCAGTAAAACCAGGCCGTGTTCGACGGTTTCTACCCCTTCGGCGATCACTTCGCGCTGAAAGGCCTTGGTCAGTCCGATGACGCCTTCGACGATGGCCAGATCATCAGGGTCATCCAGCATGTCGCGGACGAAGGACTGGTCGATCTTGAGAACATCGGCCGGCAGGCGCCGGAAGTAAGTCAGCGATGAGTAGCCGGTGCCAAAGTCGTCCAGCGAGAAGCTGACACCGAGGCGTCGGCAGGTGGCAAAAAGCTCGGCAGCATGTCCGATGTCTTCAAGCGCGGCCGTTTCGAGGACTTCAAGTTCCAGCCGATGCGGCTGAATGTTGGGGTGTGCGGCGAGCAATTCGCTCAGGCGGCGGGCGAAGCTCGGGCTTTGCAAATGGTTGCCGGCAATGTTCACACTGACTTTGATGTCGAGCGATTGCTTGCGCCAGCGTTCAAGCTGGCGCAAAGCTTCCTGGATTACCCAGTCGCCCAGTTCGATGGCCAGTTCGCTGCCTTCGATAGCGGGGAGGAACTGGCCCGGCGCGAGCAGGCCGCGTTCGGGATGCTGCCAGCGAATCAGGGCCTCGACGCCAACGACACGCCCTTCGCGCATGTTTACCTTGGGCTGGTAGTGCAGCACGAATTCATTATTGACCATGCCCTGGCAGATGGCGGCGATTTCATCACGCCGTACACGGGCACGCCGGTCATTTTCCGGGTCGAACAAGTGGTAGCGATTGCGGCCGGCCTGCTTGGCGGCGTACATCGCCTGGTCGGCGTGGCGCAGCAGAGTGTCCGAATCGGCGCCATCTTCCGGGTAGAGCGTGACGCCGATACTGGCCGATATCGTGACGGCATGATTGCTGATGATGAACGGCTGGGTCAGCGCGGCAATGATCCGGGCGATTGCGTGGTCGCATTCATGCACATCTTCGAGGCCGGCCAGGAGCAGGACGAATTCGTCGCCGCCCAGTCGGGACACCGTATCGCCGGCCCGGACACAAATTTTCAGGCGTTGCGCCACCTCGATCAGCAGACGGTCGCCGGTGGCGTGGCCGTAGGCATCGTTGACCGGTTTGAAATTGTCGAGATCGAGATAGCAGACGGCCAGCGTCTTGCCGCTGCGCTCGGTCTGGGCCATCGCCAGTTGCATGCGGTCGCCGAGCAGCATCCGGTTGGGGAGCTGGGTCAGGGCATCGAAGTGGGCTTGGTGTTCGAGACGGCGCTGATGTTCCTTGATCAGCGTGATGTCGGAAAAAATGCCGACAAATTGCGATATTTCGCCATTTCGGTTGCGAACGGTCGAGATGGTCAATTGTTCGACGAAAATTTCGCCGGTTTTCTTGCGGTTCCAGACCTCGCCGCGCCAGAAGCCTTCCTGGCGAATGGTCTGCCACATTTCCTGATAAAACACCGGGTCGTGGTGGCCGGATTTGAGCAGATCGGCTGTCTGGCCAATCGCTTCGTCACGCGCATAGCCGGTCAGCTCGCTGAACGTCGCGTTAACTTCGATGATCTGCCCTCGTGCATCGGTGATCATGATGCCTTCGTGAGCATTGTCGAAAACACTGGCGGCCAGTTTCTGGCGCTCTTCTGCCGCCAGGCGCTCGCTGATGTTCTGGGAAATGCCGAATAACGCCGGCTGGCTATTCCAGTAGCCCTGAGTAATCCGGGTTTCGACCATGATTTCATGCCCGTCGACGTGCAGGATCGGCAAGGTGCAGGTCGAACGCGTGCCGCTGATCATCTCCTCGACCATTTTTCCGGCCATTTCATGTGCCTTGGCCGGGTGGACCGCAGTAACCGGTTGGCCACGCAAGGCATCCGGGCCGTAGCCCAGGTTTTCTGCCACCGAGCGGTTGTAGTGCAGGATGTGACCCTGCATGTCGAAAATGAAAATATAGTCGGCCAGGGTGTCGAACAGGCCGTTCAGATTCTGTTGGAGGCGTTGGGCTTCTTCCTGGGCTTGCAGGCGGGAAAGCGTCTGGCTGAAATTGCCGGCCAGGGTTTCCAGGGCCAGCAAGGTTGCATGGGTGATTTGTCGTGTCCGGTGCCCGGCCAGATTCAGGCAGGCAACCGGCTGGCCGGCAACGGCGATGGGCAGGATGACCAGGCAGCGCAATCCTTCATCCTGCATCAGTGGGCTGTTGATCAGTTCGGTGTTGTTGCAGTGCTCGCAGGCGGGTGTGCAGTTGCAGACCGGTTTGCCATCCTGGACGATGCCGGCTTGCGGTGAGTCGCCGGCAATTTCGCCGACCTGGGCAATGAACTCGGGTGATAGTCCTTCATGGGCGAAAAGATGATAGCGGCCATTCGGCTGGCGCCAGTAAATCCCGCCCGAATCGAGTTCGGGAAAGCGCAGGGCCGCATGCAGGATGGTGGCCAGTACTTCTTCGCGGGCCATGCCGGCGGCCAGGGCCAAGGCCAGGTCATGTTCGATATCGAGACGCAATTTGGCATTTTTGCGCTCGCTGATGTCCTGAATCGAGATGATCAGCGCTTTGCGGCCGAAATAGGTGCCGGCATGCAGGTGGGCTTCGACGGGGAATATCTTGCCGGCAGCGTTCTGCCCCCAGAATTCGAGTAGCCGGGGGCGGCCGGCAAAGGCCTCGCTGACCTGCGCCTTCATGACCTCCGGGTCGTTCAGGCCGGTGGCGCCAAATTCACTGTAGTGCTTGCCAAGCAGGTAGTCGCGGGTGTGGCCCGAGAGGCGTTCGGCACCGAGGTTGGCATCAAGGAAGCAGCCATCTTCGGCCTGGATGAAAATGGCTTCACTGATGCTGTCGAAAATTCCCCGGAAGGTTTCCAGGCTTTCCTGCAGATTGTCGGTATTGCGCTGGTTGGTCAGGACCAGTGCCGCCAACTGGCTGGCCTGGTTGAGCTGGTTCAGGTCCTGTTCGCTCGGTGTGGCAGGGTTTTTCTGATAGCAGGCAAAAGTGCCGAGCAATTCGCCTTGCGGTCCGATGATCGGGTCCGACCAGCAGGCGGAGAAGCCGCCGAGTTGTGCCAGATGCAGGCAGGGTTGCCACAGCGGGTCGTTGTGTACGTTGCTGACGATGGTTTGTTGGCGCCGGTAGGCTGCCGTGCTGCAGGAGCCGACGCCGTCGGCAACGGGAATGCGTCCGGTGGCGGCAATGTAGTCGTCCGGCAGGCGGGGCGAGGCACCGTGATACAGGTGCTGGCCATCTTTTTCGGCCAGCAGGATCGAGCACATCCAGGCTGGGTTCTCAGCTTCGATCGAAAGAATCAGCAATTCGAGAATGCCGATCAGCGGTTCGCCGCGAATCAGGCCGGCGAGCGTTGCATTGCGCAGTAGCATGGCTTCATCGCTGCGCTTGCGGGCAGAAATGTCCTGGGCGAAGCCGACCGTGCCGAGCAGCGTGCCGTTATCGCCGAATACCGGCGCCTTGAATGTCTCGTGCCAGATCTGCAACCCATGCTTGATGACGGGTTCGAGCACTGTTTTTTGCTGCCGGGTTTGCATCACTTCCGCATCGTCGGCACGGTAGCGATCGGCGAGCTCAGCAGGAGAGAAATCGGTGTCTCGCTTGCCGATCAGTGCATTGACCGAATCGAGTTCAAGGGCGTCGGCCAAGGCGCGATTGGCGGTCAGGAAGCGCGATTCCGTGTCTTTCAGCCAGACCAGGAAGGGGAAGTTGTCGAGCAGGGCGCGCTGGTAGCGTTCATTGCGCAGCGACTGTTCGACCGCAGCATCCCGCGAACGCATCAAGGCCATGCGTTCGGCCATCGCATCATCGAGCAGGTCGAGTTCGAGCGGACGCATCAAGGTGTGTTCAGAGAGCAGCCCGGACACCTGGCCGCTGCGGTCGACGATCACCAGATGCCGAATTCTGTGTTCGACCATGCGCTCGGCAGCATCGGCCAGCGAAGAGGTTTCTTCGACCGTGACGACCGGCTGGGTCATCACGCTGCCTAGTTCGGGATTGAAGTTGGCTCCCAGAAAAAGCCGGACGACGTCGCGCTCGGTGACGATGCCGAGCGGCTTTCGGCCATCGACCACGACCACGCAGGTAGCGCGCACGGCAGCCATGGCGGAAATGGCATCGTCGAGGCGGGTGGTGGCTGGCAGGCGCGGGAAGGTCCGCTCCATCAATGTGTCGACATCGTTCAGATGGCGAAAGAAGTCGGGTCCCAGGTGGTGGCGGAAATCGGTTTCAGATGCGATGCCAAGCGGCTTCCCGTCCGTGTCGATGACGACCAGGTGGCGAATGCCGAGCTGGCTGGCTTCGCGATATGCATGACGAAAATCCATCTCGGCCGGCACAGTGTGTACGGGTGCGGTCATGACTTCCCGAACCGCCTGGTCAAGCGTGCGATGCTGGCGCATGGCCTGCATCATGTCGCCCTCGGTGACGATGCCGTGGACCCCGTCGGTATCGACCACGATGACCGATGAAATGCGCAACTCGACCATCAGCGCAGCCGCCTCGCCAAGGCTGGCGTGTAGCGCCACCTGGGCTGTGTGCGGGGTGATCAGGTCGACTATTCGGGGCATCTGTTTTTCCTTGGCTCAGCCAGTTTTAAGGCTGGATGATGCCTTGGTGCCGATCGAAGTCAATACATCATCAGAATGTGTCGACAGTTGCTGTGGAAGCTTTCTTTTCATAGGTGGATGTTTTGTATGCGCTTGCTGTCTCTCTGCGCCCCACCTGTCATCCGGTCAAATACCCCAAGAGCCTTGATTTGTTTCGTTTAGTTGTCTGTCCAGTGAAGCTGGCACAGGCCTTGCACCGTGTTGTCCACTTCACGCTACACAAAAATGGGGGAGTCACAAGTGAGCGAGACATTCTACGAAGTGCTGCGTCGCCAGGGGATTACCCGTCGCAGTTTTCTCAAATTCTGCAGCCTGACTGCCACCTCGCTGGGTCTGGGCAGTGCCGCTGCGCCAACCATCGCCCATGCGCTGGAAAACAAACCGCGCACTCCTGTGCTCTGGCTGCATGGTCTGGAGTGCACCTGCTGCTCTGAATCCTTCATTCGCTCGGCACATCCGCTGACCAAGGATGTCGTGCTGTCGATGCTGTCGCTCGATTACGACGACACGCTGATGGCCGCCGCCGGCCACCAGGCCGAGGCGATCCTCGACGAGGTCAAGAAGAAATACAAGGGCAACTACATCGTTGCCGTTGAAGGCAATCCGCCGCTTAACGAAGACGGCATGTTCTGCATTCAGGGCGGCCGCCCCTTTATCGAGAAGCTGCGCGAAACCTGCGCTGATGCCAAGGCGATCATTTCCTGGGGGGCCTGCGCTTCCTACGGTTGCGTGCAGGCTGCCAAGCCAAACCCGACCCGCGCCACGCCGGTGCACAAGGTGATCACCGGCAAGCCGATCATCAATGTACCGGGCTGCCCGCCGATTGCCGAAGTGATGACCGGCGTCGTGACCTACATGCTGACTTTCGACCGCATCCCTGAGCTCGACCGCCAGGGCCGTCCGAAGATGTTCTACGGTCAACGTATCCACGACAAGTGTTATCGCCGCGGCCACTTCGATGCCGGCCAGTTTGCCGAAGCCTGGGACGACGAAGGTTCGCGCAAGGGTTACTGCCTGTACAAGATGGGTTGCAAGGGGCCAACCACTTACAACGCCTGTTCGTCGATGCGCTGGAACGGCGGCGTCAGCTGGCCGGTGCAGTCCGGCCACGGCTGTATCGGTTGTTCGGAAGATGGTTTCTGGGACAAGGGTTCGTTCTACGACCGCGTTACCGATATCAAAGCCTTTGGGGTTGAAGCCAACGCCGATTCGATTGGTAAGGCAACTGCCGGCACCGTCGGGGCGGCGATTGCTGCCCACGCTGCCGTGACGGCACTGGCTCGTGCTCGTCAGAAGGTGGGCGAGACTGAAGAACAAAAGGGAGAAAAATAAGATGAGCGCCTACGAAACCCAAGGCTTCAAGGTCGATAACTCCGGCAAACGCGTCGTTGTCGATCCAGTCTGCCGCATCGAAGGTCACATGCGTGTCGAGGTCAATCTCGACAGCAACAACGTGATTCGTAACGCCGTCTCGACCGGCACTATGTGGCGCGGTCTGGAAGTCATTCTCAAGGGCCGCGATCCGCGCGATGCCTGGGCCTTCACCGAGCGTATCTGTGGTGTTTGTACCGGTACCCACGCGCTGACTTCGGTGCGTGCCGTGGAAGATGCGTTGTCGATCAAGATTCCGGAAAACGCCAATACCATCCGCAACCTGATGCAGCTGAATCTCTATATTCACGACCATCTGGTGCATTTCTATCATCTGCATGCGCTCGACTGGGTCGATGTCGTCTCGGCATTGAAGGCCGATCCGAAAGCGACTTCGGCGCTGGCCCAGAGCATTTCGTCCTGGCCGCTGTCGTCGCCGGGTTACTTCCGCGACATCCAGAACCGCCTGAAGAAATTTGTCGAATCCGGCCAGCTCGGCCCATTCATGAACGGCTACTGGGGCAACCCGGCCTACAAGCTGCCGCCAGAAGCCAACCTGATGGCCGTCGCGCACTACCTCGAAGCGCTCGATTTTCAGAAGGAAATCGTCAAGGTGCACACCATTTTCGGCGGCAAGAACCCGCACCCGAACTGGCTGGTCGGTGGGGTGCCCTGCGCGATCAACCTTGAAGGCGTCGGCGCGGTGGGCGCGATCAACATGGAGCGCCTGAACCTGGTCAAGAGCATCATCGACCGCTGCACCGAGTTCGTCGAGCAGGTCTATGTGCCGGATCTGCTGGCCATCGGTTCCTTCTACAAAGGCTGGGGCTACGGCGGCGGCCTGTCGTCCAAAAACATGCTGTCCTACGGTGACATTCCGCAGATCGCCAATGACTACTCGTCCGGCAACCTGCTGCTGCCGCGTGGCGCGATCATCAACGGCAAACTCGACGAGATTCACCCGGTTGATCTGAAGGATCCCGAACAGGTGCAGGAATTCGTTGCCCACTCCTGGTACAAATACCCGGATGAAACCAAGGGCCTGCACCCCTTCGACGGCGTGACCGAACCGAGCTTCGTGCTTGGCCCGAACACCAAGGGGACCAAGACCAATATCAAGGAACTCGACGAGGGCGGGAAGTATTCGTGGATCAAGGCACCGCGCTGGCGTGGTCATGCCATGGAAGTCGGCTGTCTGCCGCGCATGGTGCTCGGCTACCTGCAACCGAAGCAGTATCCGGAAATCCATGGTCTGGTCGAAGGCGCGCTGAAAAAGCTCGATATCCCGGTCACCGCGTTGTTCTCGACACTGGGTCGGACGGCGGCGCGCGGTCTGGAGACGGCGTACTGCGTCAAGCTGCAGAGCCAGCAATTCGACAAGCTGATGGCCAACCTCAAGGCCGGCGATCTGAACACGGCGAATATCGAGAAGTGGGAGCCGAGCACCTGGCCGAAGGAAGCCATGGGTGCAGGTTTCACCGAAGCCCCGCGCGGTGCGCTCGGTCACTGGATCCGCATCAAGGATACCAAGATCGACAACTACCAGTGCGTTGTGCCGACCACCTGGAACGGCGGTCCGCGCGACCACAAGGGCCAGATCGGTGCCTTCGAGGCAGCGCTGATGAACACGCCGGTTGCCAAGGCCGACGAGCCGCTGGAAATCCTGCGTACGCTGCATTCCTTCGATCCCTGCCTGGCCTGCTCGACGCACGTGATGAGCCCGGATGGACAGGAAATGACGACGGTCAAGGTCCGCTGAGCGGTCCGGAAAGGAGGCAATCATGCTCTCTCAACAGGACATGCTCGAGGCCGAGCGGCACGGTAAACAAGTCCGTTCGATCTATGTCTACGAAGCGCCGGTCCGCCTGTGGCACTGGCTCAATGCGCTGGCCATGGTGGTGCTGGCGGTGACCGGCTATTTCATCGGCACGCCATTGCCAACCCAGCCGGGCGAGGCGGCGACCCATTTTCTGATGGGTTACATCCGCTTTGCTCATTTTGCGGCTGCCTATATTTTTGCCATCGGGCTGGCGGCGCGCATTTACTGGGCCTTCGTTGGCAATCACCATGCCCGGCAGATTTTCATGCTGCCGCTCAGCAACAAGCATTGGTGGAGTGAAGTGTTCTTCGAATTGCGCTGGTATCTTTTCCTCGAAAAGACGCCGAAGAAATATGTCGGTCACAACCCGATGGCGCAGTTGATGATGTTCTTTTTCTTCACCGTGCTGGCCGTCGGCATGGTCTTTACCGGTTTTGCGCTGTATGGCGAAGGCACAGGTCTGGGTAGCTGGAGTGACCGTGTCTTCGGCTGGGTGTTGCCGATGCTCGGCGGTTCGATGCAGGTGCATAACCTGCATCGTCTGGGGATGTGGATCATGATGAGTTTTGCCGTCATCCATATCTACGCCGCGATCCGCGAAGACATCATGAGCCGCCAGAGTCTGATTTCGACGATGATTTCCGGCTGGCGGATGTTCAAGGACTGACGATTTACCTTGCGTTGGCCCCGGGGCATGCGAGTGCGCCCGGGGCATTTTTTTCAGGGGATGGCAATGAATTCCAAACGCATTCTGGTCCTTGGTATCGGCAACCTGCTATGGGCCGATGAAGGTTTTGGCGTGCGCTGTGTCGAGGCGCTTAACGCCGGCTGGGTATTCCCGCCACAAGTCGAGCTGATGGATGGCGGAACGCAGGGCCTCTACTTGCTGCCCTATGTTCAAGAAGCCGACTGTTTGCTCGTCTTTGACGCGGTCGACTATGGCGATGAGCCGGGAACGCTGCGCGAAGTGGTTGGCGATCAGGTGCCGCGTTTCATGGGGGTCAAGAAAATGAGCCTGCACCAGACCGGTTTCCAGGAAGTCCTGATGGCTGCCGAGCTGACCGGCAAGCTGCCGGCCGAGTTGGTACTGGTCGGCGTTCAGCCGGTCGAACTCGAAGATTACGGCGGCAGCCTGCGCGATGCAGTCAAGGCCCAGATGCCGGCCGCGCTGGAGATCGCTTTCAAATGGCTGGAGCGCTGGGGCGCTGCGCCCGAAGCACGCACCGGTCTGGCCGAGCGGATCAACAACCCGGCGCTGGCCATCGATCTGTATGAAGGTGAAAGGCCGGCGGCCGATCAGGCTTACCGGCTCGGCGACGCGCGTTTCCTCAACATGGAAGCCTCCTGAGATGTGCCTCGGCATTCCGGTTCAAGTCATCGAGTGCGGCGAACACTTCGCCCGCTGCCAGGGGCGGCATGGCGACGAGCTGAGGATCGACCTCAGCCTGGTCGGCCAGCAGGCGCCGGGCACCTGGCTGCTCTGTTTTCTCGATGCCGCCCGCGAAGTGATTCCGGCCGAGCGGGCCGAGGCGATCGGTGCGGCGCTTGCCGCATTGGAAGCCGTCGGCGCCGGAGAAACCAATTTTGATGCTTTTTTCGCTGATCTGAATCGCGAACCCCAACTCCCCGAATTCCTGAGGACGAACAAATCATGACGCTGCAACTTGCCCCCGGGCTGACTTCGCTCGACCGGCTTGATACTTCAATCAGCCGGATGGTCCAGAAACACGGTTTTCAACGTGTCGACCGCAGCAACCCCGATTTTCCTGCCGGGCTGACCGCCTTGCTGCTGACCGATGATCCGCAGCGCAACCTGGAAGTGCTCGACGCCTGCGTCATCCTGCCGGAAGCCCTGAAGCCGCTTGGCGAACAGATTTCCCGCCGGGTCGCCGATCATCTGGTCAGCGCCGGGTTGATGAAGCAATACGGCGTGGCTCGTGCGCCTGCCGTCGTCTTTCTGCGTGATGGCCAGTTTGTCGGCATGCTCAACGGCATCCGTGACTGGTTCGAATACCAGAATGAAGTGACCCGCCTGCTGACCGGGCCGGCTCAACCCAAACCCATCGGCATCCCCGTTCGTTCGGCCGATCAGCCAGGAGCTTGCGCATGAACCCGTCCACGATGCGGCCTTTCCCGATTTCCGTGGTCACCATGGGCCCCGGATCGCAAGGTGAGGAAGCCCCGGAATACCTGCCGATGCCGAAAGGCATGGAAACCTTTTCGGCCCCTAGCCTGCCCTATGACGCGCCGCCCGACGTGGTCGTCCGCGCCGAGCGCCTGCTCCGTTTTTTTGTCGATGGCGCGGCCGAAGTCGGCTTTGCCGGGGGCGCCAAGCTTGATTTGCTCGGACTGGATGCGCCGGTGCGCGAAGTCATCAATCAGTCGATGGGATTTGGCGAAGTCAGCGCCTTCACGACGGCACCGGAACATTGGCGCGTCCAGGAAACGGCTTTCGCTGGGCTGTGGCGCGTCCTGAAAGTGGCCGATGACGGCGTAATGCTGGTCGACCGCCTGGAAACCGGCGTCGTGCCGGCCGTTCTGATCGATGCCATGCTGGCGACGACGACGGATGAGCTGCCGGCCCCGGACTATCCGGCCGGCACGATGAATGCGCCGGCCCTGGTCGAGGAGCTTCGCCAGCAGGCGGCGGCCTGGCGGCCGGGGAGCGCGGCGCACATCATCAACCTGACCTTGCTGCCGGTCAGCGATGCCGATCTCGATACCCTGTACCACTGGCTGGGGCATCGCGAGGTTTCCATCCTGTCGCGCGGCTACGGCAATTGCCGGATTACCAGCACGCGGCTGAAGAATGTCTGGTGGGTGCAGTATTTCAACAGCATGGATACGCTGATTCTCAACTCGATCGAAGTGATCGGCATGCCTGAAGTAGCGCTGGCTTCCGATGAGGATTTCAGCGACTCGATCGAGCGCCTGCGCGAATACCTGGCCATGATGGCCGATCCGCTGTAAGTATCGATCATGCGATTCGAAGGTTCATTTCTCGGCGTCAAGCCGGAAGACAAGCTGGAGTGCGGCATTTGCTGGTGGGTGTACGACCCGTCCGAAGGTGACGACGTGCGTGGCATTCCCCCTGGCACGCCGTTCGCCGATTTGCCGGATGACTGGTGTTGCCCCGGCTGCGATGCACCACCGCATAAATTCATGGTGCTCGGCGAATGAAAGTCCGGGCGACCGACCCGTCGTCGGAGCTGGTCGAGGTATTCAGCGAAATTGCCCGGACGCGCATGGCCGGCTTGCCGATCTGCAATGCCCGGCTGGAAGTCGAGGCGCTCGGCTTCCGGCAGACGGCTTCCGGGCATTGGGCCGGCGCCATGGTGACGCCCTGGGCGATCAATCTGCTGTGCCTGCCCGGTCAGGCCGAAGGCTGGCCCCAGTTGGCGGCATGCAGCAAGTATGATTGGCAGTTTCCATCCGGCAATTACGAATTCACCGTGACGCAGGAAGATCGTCTGGGTAACTACCACCTCTGTTCACTGTTTTCGCCGGCCCTCGAATTCGAGAGCCACGAAGCCGCGCGCCTGACGGCGCTGGCTGCGGCCCAGGCCCTGTTTTCCGGGCCGATCGCTGTACCGGCGGAGGGTACGGCACCGGCCCCGACACGGCGCGCTTTTCTGGGATTGCGCGGGTGACCTCAACCGGTTTGCTGACAGTTCGGGCGCAGCTGCAGGGCGCGCATCTGGCCGCGATTGACGTCGAGCTCCGGCGACCGGCCGTGACCCGCTTGTTCATCGACCAGATTCCCGAGGCGGTGGTCAAGACGGTTCCCTATCTTTATACCTTGTGTGCCCATGCCCAGCGTGCGGCGGCACAGGCAGCGCTGGCCGCAGCACAGGGCGAGTCGCGCCGGCCGGTCGATGATGCCGAGTTGTGGATCGAGGTACTGCACGAGAATCTCTGGCGTCTGTTGCTCGACTGGCCGCTGGCCCTCGGCCTGGCGCCGGCCAAGGAAGCTTTTGTCGCCTGGCGGGGGCGACAGGGCAGTGAGTGCATCAGCGCGACCCGGCATTTGCTCGATACGGCCTTGCTCGATGTCAGTGAAAAATGCCTTGAAAAGCTGGTCGACCGCGCCGCGCCGGTGGATTGCTCCAGCCCCTTGCTGAATGCCGAGGACTGGCTGGCTTTCTGGCAGGGCAATGCCGCATCGCCGCCGGCCGTACATCGTCCGGCAACGGTCGTCGCCGCATATCGTGCCCGTCTGGCTGAGGTTGAACGGGCCGGGCAGGCGCTGGCTGCCGGTGCCCCCTTTCCGATTGCGGCTGCCGGTCAGGCGGCTTGGGGCGTCGGGCAGACGCTGACGGCGCGCGGTGTGCTGACCCATGCGGTGCACCTTGTCGATGGACGGGTGCTCAATTACCGTGTCGATGCGCCGACCGATGCGCTTTTTGCCGATGCCGGCGCGTTGACCGCGTTACTGGCCGGGCGGACCTTTGCTCATGCAGCCGAGGCGCGTCTGGCGCTCGATCAGGCCATTCTGGCGCTCGATCCCTGTGTGCCGTATAGCGTGGAATTGAATCATGCATGAAATGTCGCTGGCCGAAGGTGTGTTGCAACTGGTCGAAGATACCGCCCGGCGCGAGGGCGCCAAGCGGGTCACGACCGTCGTGCTGGAAATTGGCCGGATGTCCTCGGTCGAGCCGGAGGCCTTGAAATTCTGTTTTGAAGCGGTGACGCACGGCAGCCTGGCTGAAGGTGCGGCGCTGGAAATCGTCAGCGTACCGGGGGCGGGGTGGTGCATGGTCTGTGCCGCGACCGTGCCGATGGAAGAACTTTTCGGTGCCTGCCCGACGTGCGGCAGCCATCAGGTGCAGCCGACCAGTGGCACCGAAATGCGCGTCAAAGAAATCGAAATCGACTAGGAGACAAGATCATGTGCACAGTTTGCGGATGCGCGGCGGGCGAGACCCGCATGGAAGGCGATGGTCACGAACATACCCATGTTCATGCCGACGGCACGGTTCACAGCCATGGTCACGAGCATCATCATGATCACGCCCACGAGCACGGGGCTGAACCGGCCGGGACGCACAGTCACAGCCATGTCCACGCCGATGGCAGCACGCATGTTCATGAACACGTGCATGCCGGCGAGCACGCGCACGATCATGGCCATGAACACAGCCATCATCACCATCACGGCGACAACCATCATCACCACGAACACCCGGTGTCCGGCGATCTCGATTACGGCACCGGCCCGGCCCGTGCCCATGTGCCGGGGTTGAGCCAGTCGCGCATGGTGCAGATCGAGCAGGACATCCTGTCGAAGAACAATACCTACGCGACGGCCAATCGCAGCTGGTTCGATGAGCGCGGTATTTTTGCGCTCAATCTCGTCTCCAGCCCCGGTTCCGGCAAGACGACCTTGCTCGTCAAGAGCATCGAATTGCTCAAGAACAGCGTGACGATCAGCGTCGTCGAAGGCGACCAGCAAACCTCGAACGATGCCGAGCGGATTCGCGCCACCGGCGTCGCGGCGCTGCAGATCAACACCGGCAAGGGCTGCCATCTCGATGGTCACATGGTGGGCCACGCCGTGCAGCGCATGAAGCCGGCCGATGAATCGCTGTTCCTGATCGAAAACGTCGGCAATCTGGTCTGCCCGGCAGCTTTCGATCTCGGCGAACACCACAAGGTGGCGATTCTTTCGGTGACCGAGGGTGAGGACAAGCCGCTGAAATATCCCGACATGTTCCGCGCCGCCGATGTGATGCTGCTCAACAAGTGCGATCTGCTGCCGCATCTCGATTTCGATGCCGATCTGGCCGAGGCCAATGCCCGCCGGGTCAACCCCGCGCTGGTCGTCTTCCGCGTTTCGGCGAAGAGCGGCGAGGGCATGGCCGCCTGGCTGGACTGGGTTCGGTCCGGGCTGGCCGCCCAGCGTACCAAGCGGGCGGCCAGCGTCGATGCGCTGAAGGCACGGGTTGCCGAGCTGGAGCGCCAGTTGGCGGCGCGCTGACGGCTCGATGAGCGGCCAGCTGATCCGCATTCGCGGTCTCGTTCAAGGCGTCGGGTTTCGTCCCTGCGTCTGGCGGCTGGCCAGGGAACTGGGTTTGCGCGGCTGGGTGCGCAACGATGGCGGCGGTGTCAGCGTCGCGGTCGACGGTCCCGGCGTGGCCGAATTCGTCGCCCGGCTGCAGCGCGACAAGCCGCCGCTGGCGCGCATCGACGGGATCGATATCGAACCGATCGAAGTGCTCGGCGAAGGTTTCAGCATTCTGGACAGCGCGCCCGGCGAGATTCGCACCGCCATCGGGCCGGATGCGGCCATCTGCCCGGCCTGCATCGCCGATATCTGCAATCCGCAGAGTCGGCGCTGGCGCTACGCCTTCACCACCTGCACGCATTGCGGTCCGCGTTTCACGGTCAGCCGCGGCATTCCCTATGACCGGGCGCAAACCAGTCTGGCGGAATTCCCGCTGTGCCCTGTCTGCGCCGAGGAATATGGCGAACTGCCGGCGACGGATGCGACAAATTTCACGGTCGACCGCCGTTTTCATGCCGAAACCACCTGCTGCCCGGCCTGCGGGCCGCGACTCGCCTTGCTCGATGCGACGGGCAAGGCACTGGCCGGCGATCCGCTGGCTGCAAGCCTGGCTTTGCTGCAAGCCGGAAAGATCGTCGCGCTCAAGGGGCTGGGCGGTTTTCATCTGGCCTGCGATGCGCGCAATGCGGCGGCCGTCGCCGAACTGCGCCGACGCAAACAGCGCGAAGCCAAGCCCTTTGCGGTGATGGGCCTGAATCCGGCGGCACTCGCTGCCTATGCCCGGA
The DNA here is from genome assembly GCF_020510665.1 of Dechloromonas denitrificans. Taxonomy (NCBI): domain Bacteria; kingdom Pseudomonadati; phylum Pseudomonadota; class Betaproteobacteria; order Rhodocyclales; family Azonexaceae; genus Dechloromonas; species Dechloromonas denitrificans. Next base: position 3,253,205 of record NZ_CP075187.1, on the reverse strand, counting down.
TCAACCCGGCCGAACTTGATCTGTTGCGCTCGCCGGCGGCGCCGATCGTGCTTTGCCCCAAGGCGGCTGACGAATTGCCCGGCATTGCCCCGGAACTGGCCTGGCTCGGCGTGATGTTGCCGTCCACGCCATTGCATTTGCTGCTCTGGCATGAAGCGGCCGGTCGGCCGGCTGGCACGGCGTGGCTGGATGAGCCGGCCGAAATGCTGCTGATCATGACCAGCGCCAACCCGCACGGCGAGCCGCTGGTCATCGACAATGCCGAGGCCGTCGAGCGTCTGGCCGGGATTGCCGATGCCTTGCTGGTCCATGACCGGGCAATCGTCATGCGCTGCGATGACTCGGTGCTGCGCGCCGGGCCACAGGGGACACACTTCATTCGCCGGGCGCGCGGCTATGTGCCGCAGCCGATTCACCTGGCCGAGAGCGGCCCGACGGTGCTGGCGCTGGGCGGCTACCTGAAAAACACGGTTTGCGTCATGAAAGGCGGCGAAGCCTACCTGTCGCAGCATGTCGGCAGCCTCGACAATGTCGCGGCCATCGGTTTCCTGGAAGAAACGGTCAGGCATCTGCTGGCCATTCTCGATGTGCGTCCCGAATTGATTGCCCATGATTTGCACCCCGATTTCGCCTCGACCCGGCTGGCTCTGGCTTTGGCTGACGAGTTCGGCGTTCCGGCGCTGGCTGTCGGGCATCATCAGGCGCATCTGGCGGCGATCTGTGCCGAACATGGCGCCAACCCGCCGCTAACCGGTTTGGCCATCGACGGCGTCGGGCTGGGGCCGGAGGGGGGCTTGTGGGGTGGTGAGTTGCTGCGTCTGGACGGCGTTTCCGCTCAGCGCCTCGGTCACCTCAAGACGCTGTGTTTGCCCGGAGGCGATCGTGCGGCGCGCGAGCCGTGGCGGATGGCGGTTTCCTTCCTGCACGGCGCGGGTCTGGCCGAACGCATTCCCGACTGGCTGGCGCGTTGCCATCCGGGGCGCGATGCCGGACTGCTGCTGACCATGCTCGACCGCCAGTTGCGCTGTCCGCCGACCAGCAGTCTCGGGCGCTGGTTCGATGCCGCTGCTGCCTTGCTCGGCTTGCATGGTGAAGTGCGTTATGAGGGGCAGGCGGCGATGGCGCTGGAAGGGCTGGCCGCCGGGCATGGCCCGGTCGACGCCTTGGCGGACGGCTTTTTGATCAGCGATGGCGTACTCGATTTGACGCCGCTACTGACCGCTTTGCTCGATTGCCCCGATCCGGCCTACGGTGCCGCGCTGTTCCACGCCACGCTGGCCGCCGGGCTGGCACAATGGGTGATCATCGAAAATACCCCGTTTGCTGCGGTCGACCGCGAAAAATCAGGGAAAATCGCGCTCGCTGGCGGCTGCGCAATGAATGCAGTGCTGCTCGATGCCTTGCGCCCGCTGCTCGCTGCGGCCGGATTGACCCTGCTTGAAGCCCGTCAGGCGCCGCCGAACGATGGTGGTTTGGCGCTTGGTCAGGCCTGGGTGGCACGGCGCATGTTCAAGGAAAAGCAATGTTGAGTGGAATGACAGGCCCATGGTTGAGCAACAAATGACCCCGATTCACGCGCAGGATCCTGCGCTTTTGCTGGAAGAGCATTTCCGGTGGATGGCTGGACAAAACGCGCCGCTCAATCCGCGTCTTCAAGTCGAAGCCATCGGTTTTTCGCAGTATCTGGGTGACTGGCTGGGGGTTGTCGTGACGCCCGATTTTGTCCGTCTGCTGCTTTTGCCGGGCGGCGGTTCCCTGTGGGGCGACATTCCGGCGGGGCAGCGGCGTTATCTCGAACTGGCCGGCGGCACCCACACTTTTTTTGCCGAGGAATCAGCGGCGATCGGTCCGTATCAATGGGCCGCGCTGGTCGATTCCGCGGCTGTGCTGACCGACATGACGAGCGCCCGCTTGCTGGCGCTGGACGGTCTGCGTCTGGCCACCGGGCATTTGCCCGAACAGTTGCCGGTGGTGCCTGCCGAAGCCGCCCCCGAAGTGACGCGGCGCGGCTTTTTCCGGCGTCTGGCCGGCAAGCGCCCATGATGCCCAAGGAGAATGACTGATGTGTCTGGCAATTCCCGCACAGGTGGTTGAGTTGCGCGATGGCGACAATGCGCTGGTTGATCTGGCCGGCGTGCGCAAGGAAATATCGCTCGCGCTGGTCGAAAACGTTGCGGTTGGCGATTACGTCATCGTGCATGTCGGTTACGCGCTGAACAAGCTCGACCCCGACGAAGCGGCCAAAACCCTCAAGCTATTCGCCGAACTTGGCGATGCGGCTTTCTCCGCCGACGATCCGACCGTGCACTGATGAAATACATCGACGAATTTCGCGACGGCGAGGTCGCCAAAGGGCTGGCCGAGGCCATTCGCCGCGAAGCCAACCCAGCGCGCAACTACCATTTCATGGAGTTCTGCGGCGGCCACACCCACGCCATTTCGCGTTACGGCGTATCCGACTTGTTGCCGGCCAACGTCAAGATGATTCACGGGCCGGGTTGCCCGGTCTGCGTGCTGCCGATCGGTCGGGTCGATCAGGCGATCCGACTGGCCGTCGAACAGGGCGTGATGTTGTGCACTTACGGTGACTGCCTGCGCGTGCCGGCTTCCGACGGCCTGTCGCTGATGAAAGCCAAGGCGCGCGGCGGCGACATCCGCATGGTTTATTCGAGCGCCGATGCGGTGCTGCTGGCGCAAAAAAATCCGGACAAGCAGGTGGTTTTTTTCGCCATCGGCTTCGAAACGACGACGCCGCCGACGGCGGTGGCGATCAAGCAGGCGGCGGCGCTCGGCCTGAAGAACTTTTCCGTGCTGTGTTGCCACGTGCTGACGCCGTCGGCCATTTCCAGCATTCTCGAATCGCCGGAAGTGCGCCAGTGGGGCACCGTGCCGCTCGACGGTTTTATTGGCCCGGCGCACGTTTCGACCATTATCGGCAGTCGACCGTACGAATTCTTTGCCGAGGAATACCGCAAGCCGGTGGTCATCGCCGGTTTCGAGCCGCTCGACGTGATGCAGGCAATCAAGATGCTGATCCGTCAAGTCAATGAAGGTCGGGCCGAAGTCGAAAACGAGTTCTCGCGGGCCGTCGACCGCGACGGCAACAAGAAGGCCCAGCAACTGGTCGCCGACGTCTTTGAAATGCGCAAGCACTTCGAATGGCGCGGTTTGAATGTGCTGCCTTACTCGGCGCTGCGCATTCGCAGCCAGTTCGCCGAATTTGATGCCGAAAAACGCTTTCCGCTCGGCTATGCGTCGGTGCCCGATCACAAGGCTTGCGAATGCGGCGCCATCCTGCGCGGCGTCAAACGGCCGCAGGACTGCAAGATTTTCGGCACGGTGTGCACGCCGGAAAATCCGGTTGGCTCGTGCATGGTTTCCTCCGAAGGCGCTTGCGCCGCCCACTACACCTATGGACGCTACAAGGATGTCTGAGTCTTCCGCAACGCCTCGCAAGAACTACGTTCGACCGCTCGACATCAAGCACGGCCAGGTCGACATGGCGCATGGCGCCGGCGGCCGGGCGATGGCGCAACTGATCGAAGAGCTGTTTGCCCGCTACCTCGGCAACGAATACCTGGCCCAGGGCGATGACGGGGCGCTGTTGCCGGCGCAAGGCGAAGGTCGGCTGGTCATGGCAACTGACTCGCATGTCGTTTCGCCGCTGTTCTTTCCCGGTGGCGATATCGGCTGTTTGTCGGTGCATGGCACGATCAACGATGTGGCCATGATGGGCGCGAAGCCATTGTGGTTATCGGCCGGCTTCATCCTTGAAGAAGGGTTCAAACTCGCCGATTTGGCGCGCATCGTGCAAAGCATGGCGGCGGCGGCCAAAGCGGCTGGCGTGCCGGTGGTGACTGGCGATACGAAAGTGGTCGAGCGCGGCAAGGGGGACGGTGTGTTCATCACGACAACCGGCGTCGGGGTGGTTGCGCCGGGTCAGGCATTGTCCGGGCGCAGCGCGCGGCCCGGCGATGTCATTCTGGTGTCCGGCACGCTCGGTGATCATGGCATGGCGATCATGGCTGAGCGCGAAAGCCTGGGCTTCGAGTCGCCGATTGTTTCGGATACCGCCGCGCTGCACGGCCTGATTGCCGCGATGCGGGCGAGCGGTGCCGATCTTCATGTCTTGCGCGATCCGACGCGCGGTGGCCTGGCCACGACATTGAATGAAATCGCCCGTCAGTCCGGCGTCGGCATGATGCTGCAAGAGAAGGCTTTGCCGGTCAATCCAGCGGTCAACGCAGCTTGTGAGTTTCTGGGGCTTGACCCGCTTTATGTCGCCAATGAAGGCAAACTGGTAGCGATTTGCGCTGAAAATGATGCCGAAAAGCTATTGGCAGCGATGCGCGCCCATCCGCTCGGTAGTCAAGCGGCGATCATTGGTACGGTGCATGAAGATGCACACCATTTTGTTCAGATGACCACGGCTTTTGGCGGCAAGCGGATTGTGGACTGGTTGTCCGGCGAGCAGTTGCCGCGAATCTGCTAGGAGAATTCAGTGGCGCAGTGCGATCAGCAGCGATTGGACATCGTCGAGTTCGGCCAGGACGACGGCCCGTGCGTCAGCCATATTGTCGGCGTAGCGGACATGGAAAATGTCGCGACGGCCGTCCAGATAGCGGACTGCGGCGGTGTACTCCGGGCGTGTGCCTGGTGTCGAAGTGATCGCCGTGCTGCGTGATGTGTTGCGCTTTCGTTGTGCCTGCATTTTCTTTTCCCCCAAACATTTTCTTGTTGGAAGGCATCGTAAAGAAAGCCAAGTGATTGAAAAATAGCGCGAAAGTCATAGAAATATGCGCATGTAAAACTGGTGGTCTGCCAGCCAGCGTCGCGCCGCGCTTTATGTGCATGTAATTTCTTGTAAATATCCGGACGGTATGCGAATTCTCTTCCTGACCCACAGCTTCAACAGTCTCGCTCAACGGCTCTTTTGCGAATTGAGTCAAATCGGCCATGAAATCAGCATTGAGTTCGATATTGCCGATTCGGTCAGTGAAGAAGCCGTGCGTCTGTTCCGTCCCGATCTGATCCTGGCGCCTTTTCTCAAACGGGCGATTCCGGCATCGATCTGGTCCCGGCATCGCTGCCTCGTCGTTCACCCGGGCGTACCGGGCGACCGTGGTCCGTCGGCGCTCGATTGGGCGATCCAGAAGGATCTGCCGACCTGGGGTGTGACGGTGCTGCAGGCTGAGGCCGAAATGGATGCCGGCCCGGTCTGGGCCTCGGCTGAATTCCCGATGCGCCGGGCCAAGAAATCGTCGATCTACCGCAATGAAGTGACCGAAGCGGCAGTGCGTGCCGTCCTTGCTGCGGTCGCCCGTTGCCAGCAGCCCGATTTCAAACCGCAACGCATTGCCGGGCAGGCGCATTCAACCCTGCGTCAGGCTGAACGGGCGATCGACTGGGCAAGTCAGGACAGTGCTGCCGTGCTGGCCCGGATCAACGCTGCCGATGGTTTCCCCGGTGTGGCCGATCAGCTGTTCGGCCAACCCTGCCACTTGTTTGATGCCTGGCCGGAAGCGGTGTTGCGCGGTGCGCCGGGCAGCCTGATTGCCCGGCGTGAAACGGCCATCTGTCGGGCGACGCTTGATGGTGCCGTGTGGATCGGCCATGTCAAACGCCAGGGCGGCATCAAGTTGCCGGCGACGCAGGCCTTCCCCGAGGCGGCTGAATTGCCCGAGATGCCGTTGGCCGGCTATTTGAAATCGACGCAGCCCACCTGGCAGGACATCAGCTACGAAGCTGCCGGTGGCGTTGGTTTCCTCAGTTTCGAGTTCTACAACGGTGCAATGAGCAGCGGGCAATGCCGGCGTCTGACCGAGGCCTTCAACTGGGCGGCCGGGCAGCCGACGCGGGTTATCGTCCTGCGTGGCGGTAGCGATTTCTGGTCGAACGGCATTCACCTCAACACCATCGAAGCGGCGGCCAGCCCGGCCGATGAGTCCTGGGCCAACATCAATGCGATCGACGATCTGGCCGAAGCCATTTTGCGCTGCGAAACCCAGTTGACCGTGGCAGCCGTCGGGGCCAATAGCGGGGCGGGCGGTTGCTTTCTGGCGCGCGCCACCGATTTTGTCTGGGTCCGCGACGGGGTGATGCTCAACCCGCATTACAAGAACATGGGCAACCTGTTCGGCTCCGAGTTCTGGACTTACCTGTTGCCGCCGCGCGTCGGCGAAGACGGTGCCCGTGCGATCATGCGCCACCGCTTGCCGATGACGGCGGCCGAGTCGGTTCGCCTGGGTTTCTACGATGCCTGTTTGCCGGCCCCCGGATTTGCCGTTGATGTTGCCCGGCGAGCTGCCGAATTGGCGGCGGCCGGTGATTTTTCAGAACGCGTGGCGGCCAAGCAGGCCAAACGTCGGGCCGATGAAGCGTTGCGACCGCTGGCCGCTTACCGGGCGGCCGAGTTGCACGAAATGCAGCGCAATTTCTATGGATTCGATCCGTCCTACCATGTGGCGCGCTATCATTTTGTCGAGCGTTCGCCGCATTCCTGGACGCCGCGCCATTTAGCCAAGCATCGAGACCTGAACTGGATAATTCCCGAATGAGCCCGCCCAGTCTGCGAAAACTGCCCGCCGTGCTGGTTGTCGATGACGAGGTCCGTTCGCAGGAAGCCTTGCGTCGTACGCTGGAAGAGGATTTCGATGTGCTTTGCGCGTCGAGCGCCGCTGAAGGCATGGAAATCCTCGAACGTGAGATGTCGACCGCGGCAGTCCGCATCGTTCTGTGCGACCAGCGCATGCCGGGCATGACCGGCGTCCAGTTTCTCAAGGAAGTGCGCCATCGCTGGCCGGATGTCGTGCGTATCATCCTGTCCGGTTATACCGACGCCGAGGACATCATCACCGGGGTCAACGAAGCCGGCATCTGGCAATACCTGCTCAAGCCCTGGCAGCCGGAACAATTGCTGTTGACCTTGCAACGGGCCGCCGAGGTATGGCGTCTGCAGCAGGAAAACCAGCGTCTTTCGCTCGATCTGCGTACCGCCGAGCCAGTGCTCAAGAAGCGTGTCCAGAGCAAGTTCGACAAGGCCAGGCATGCGTTCGGGCTGAGCAGTTTCATTCGCCAGCGCGGCAGTCCGCTCAACGATATCTGCGAAATGATCGAGCGTGTCGCTCCCTTCGACCTGGCCGTGCTGGTCACCGGGGAATCGGGCACCGGCAAGGAAATGGTCGCCCGGGCCATTCACTACGAGAGCCGGCGGGCCGAGCGTCCGTTCATCACTGAAAATTGCGGTGCATTGCCGGATACGCTGCTTGAGTCCGAACTCTTCGGCTACAAGCGCGGTGCCTTTACCGGCGCGGTCGAGGACCGGGTCGGCCTGTTCCAGCAAGCCGATGGCGGTACGCTGTTTCTCGATGAAATCGGTGAAACCAGCCCGGCTTTCCAGGTCAAGCTGCTGCGTGTCCTGCAGGAAGGCGAGTTCCGTCCGCTCGGCAGCAACCGCTCGGTCAACGTCGATGTTCGGGTCATTGCCGCGACCAACCGGGATCTTGAAGAAGATGTCCGGACCGGGCGCTTCCGCGAGGATCTTTACTACCGTCTGGCAACGATTGCCCTGCATGTGCCGCCCTTGCGCGACCGACCGATGGACCTGCCGTTGCTCGCCCAGCATCTGCTCGATAGCAGCAATCGTCACCTTGGCTGTGCGGTGCAGGGTTTCATGCCCGAGGTGCTTGAACGCATGGCCGCCTATCGCTGGCCGGGTAATGTGCGCGAATTGCAGAATGAAATTCTGCGCATGGTGGCGTTGAGCGAATCGCCCAGCCTGTCTGCGGCGCTGCTTTCGCCGCGGGTCCTGCGCGAACCGGCGCTTGAGCGCGGCCGGGAGCGGCAGGAAGACCTGACTGACGGATTGAGCGGCGGGTTGAAGGAACGCATGGCGCAGCTTGAAGTACGGGTCTTGCGCCAGGCCATGTTGCGTCATCACGGCAATAAATCGCGTGCCGCGCGGGAGCTGGGCCTATCGCGCGTCGGCTTGCGCGCCAAGCTGGTGCGCTATGGGCTGGAGCAGGGCGAATGAAGCTGCTCTGGTTGCAAAGCGGCGGCTGTGGCGGTTGTACGCAGTCGCTGCTGTGCGCCGAGCCGCGACCGTTGTTCGATGAGTTGCGTGACGCCGGTATCGAGTTTGTCTGGCATCCGGCTTTGTCGCTGGAGAGCGGCGATGCGGCCTTGCAGATTCTTGAAGACTGCGCAGAAGGGCGCTTGTCCTTCGATGTCCTGTGCATTGAAGGGGCGATGTTGCGCGGCCCGAACGGGAGTGGAAAGTTTCATCTGATGGCCGGGAGCGGCCGGCCGATGACCGAGTGGGTCGAGCGCCTGGCGCGCCACGCCCGCTGGGTTTTCGCCATTGGTTCGTGCACGGCCTACGGCGGGTTTTCGGCCAGTACGCCGGGGAATCCGCTTGAGGCCTGCGGCCTGCAGTTCGATACCGATGAGCCGGGCGGCTTGCTCGGCAAGGGTTTTCAGTCAAATGGCGGCTTGCCGGTGGTCAATATTGCCGGTTGTCCGGTGCACCCCGGTTGGGTCGTCGATACGCTGGAAAAGCTGGCGTTTGAAGGGCTGGCCGCGAGCGATCTCGATGCTTACGGGCGTCCGCTGCTCTATGCCGATCAACTGGTTCATCACGGTTGTTCGCGCAATGAATTCTACGAATTCAAGGCGAGTGCCGAAAAGCAGTCCGACCTGGGCTGTTTGATGGAGAACCTGGGGTGCAAGGGGACGCAGGCGCATGCCGATTGCAATATCCGCCCCTGGAACGGCAGCGGCTCCTGTCTGCGCGGTGGTTTTGCCTGCATTGCCTGTACCGAACCGGGGTTTGAAGCGCCGGGCCATCCTTTCCAGGAAACGCCCAAGCTGGCCGGGATTCCGATCGGTTTGCCGACCGACATGCCGAAAGCCTGGTTTGTCGCGCTGGCCGCATTGTCCAAATCGGCGACACCGAAACGGGTGCGGGAGAATGCCGTGGTCGATCATCCGGTGATTCGTCCGGCCGTCAAGAAGGCAGGGAAATGAAGCGCGTTCTGGTCGGGCCGTTCAATCGCGTCGAGGGCGATCTTGAGGTCAGTCTCGATGTCGACGCCGGCCAGGTTGTTGCGGCGCGCGTCAATTCGCCGCTGTTTCGCGGTTTCGAACAATTGCTGGTCGGCCGGGTTGCCCAGGATGCATTGGCCATCGTGCCGCGTATCTGCGGAATCTGCTCGATTGCCCAGTCGGCTGCCGCAGCGGCCGCGCTAGCCAGTGCCAGTGGCGTTCAGATGCCGGCCAACGGAAAACTGGCGCAAAGCCTGATCCTGGCGACCGAGAATCTGGCCGATCATCTGACCCATTTTTATCTTTTTTTCATGCCGGATTTTGCCCGTGCGAGCTATGTCGACCGCAGTTGGTACCCCGATGTAGCCAGCCGTTTTGCCGCCATCAAGGGGAGTGCGGCGCCGGCTGCACTGGGTGCGCGCGCCGGGTTCTTCAAACTGATCGGTTTTCTTGCCGGGCGCTGGCCGCATTCGCTGGCATTGCAGCCTGGCGGCAGCACCAAGGCGATGACCGCCGCAGAGCGCATCCGCGTGCTGGCGCTATTGCGCGAGTTTCGGGGTTTTCTTGAAACGACCTTGCTGGGCGGCAGCCTTGAGCAATTCAGTGCATTGGCTTCCGAGTCGGCATTGCGCGACTGGGCTGCCGGCAGGGCGGGCGATTTTCCCGCTTTCCTGAATGCGGCTTACGATCTTCGGCTGGAAAGCGTGGGGCGGGCGAAGGACCTGTTTTTGTCCTACGGGGCCTACGACTTGTTTGCCGGCGGCGTCTGGTCACCGGAATACGGCGAGACTGCTGCGGTCGACCGCCTTGATCCGGCCAAAATTGCGGAAGATGTCAGCCATGCGTGGCTGGCTCAGGGCGAGCCCTTGCCGCCGGCCTTGGGTGAAACCGTGGTCGATGCCAACAAGGCCGCGGCATATACCTGGTGCAAGGCGCCGCGCTATGCCGGCCAGGTCGCCGAAACAGGCGCATTGGCTCGCCAGGTTGTGGCCGGGCAGCCATTGGCCCGCGATCTGGTCTGCCGGCATGGCGCCAGCGTCACCGCACGAGTCGTTGCGCGGATGATCGAGCTGGCGACGGTCGTTCCGGCAATGGAGCATTGGGTGAAAGCCATCGTGCCGGGTGATCCGTTTTGCAATCAACTTGTCTTGCCGGATTCCGGCGAGGGTGTCGGGCTGGTTGAGGCCGCCCGTGGCAGCCTCGGGCACTGGTTGTCGTTCAGGCGCGGCCGAATAGATCGCTACCAGATCATCGCGCCGACCACCTGGAATTTCTCGCCGCACGACGGCAGCGGCCAGCCCGGCCCGCTCGAACAGGCGCTGATCGGCCTGCCCGCCGGGGAAGAGGCCGCGCCTACAATCCAGCACGTTGTACGTTCGTTTGATCCGTGCATGGTGTGTACTGTGCATTAGGCACGCCAGCGGCACAGGCTTGTCCGATTGTTGCTGGACGGGTGGCAATAATCAGTGGCAAAGTGCGTTCGAATCAAATTCTGGCGGCCGTGAGGAAGGGAATGATGGATATTCAAGCAATGCTGGATGCCGCTGTGGCAGATGCCGAACGTGGCGATATGGTTTTTCCGACGCATGCCGAGGTTGCCCTGCGCGTCCAGCAGGCGCTCGACGACCCCGATTGTTCGGTTGAGCAACTCGCCAAGTTGATTTCGGCCGAACCGATGCTCGCCGCAAGGGTGGTCGGCATGGCCAATTCAGTCAGCCATAACCCGTCCGGCCGGGCTATTGGCGATGTTAATAGCGCCATTTCCCGATTGGGTTTCAAGACTCTGTACACGCTTGTAACCGCGTTGATTGTGCGCCAGATGCAGGAAATGTCACCCTTGCCCGAGCATCGCGCACTTGCCGCCCGCCTGTGGGAGCATTCAGCCCATGTCGCCGCATTGGCCCGTGTGATTGCTAAGCGGGTGACGAAACAGGACCCGGAAGCAGCTTTTTTCGCCGGTATTGTCCATGAACTGGGGGCGTTCTATCTGCTCGCCCGGGCCAGCCATTATCCCGGGCTGCTTGAAAATCATCTCGAAAACTGGTTCGAGCAAGGCGAGGCCCGATTGGGGCGCGCGGTCAGCAAGGCACTGGGCGTACCAGCCAATCTCAATCCGGCTCTTGAAACCCTGTGGGCCGGCTACCTGACCATGCCGCCCGAATCCCTGGGGGACACCTTGCTACTCGCCGATCAGCTGTCTCCCGTCGAGTCGCCTCTCGCCGAGTTGCTCGGGATGAGCCATCAAGACATCGCGGTTGATCTCGATTTGCTGATCGACGACGCAACACTCAGTAGCGTCCTGGCGGCGTCGGCAGAAGAAGTCGCCTCCCTGGCGGCAGCCTTGCGCGTCTGAGTTCATCGAATGGCGCGGTCGACGTCCCTTCCGTGCCCGAAATACTGCCGCTCGTCGCTCCGTTGTTTTCCTTGCGCCAGCTGTGGACTAAATTAAGCATCAAAATACCGCCCAGGCAATTTGTCCGTCTGTGGTTGTCATTCCGGCGTCTCGGCCGGCAAAACCAGTCTTACAGGGGTGTCATCATGGAAACAGGCTTCAGACTCAAGACCATCAGCCAGGCGTTGTGCATTGCCTTCCCGATGTTCGCCCTGCCGGCCATCGCCGCCGAACCTTACCCGGCATTACCGCCAACGCTATCGACCTCTGTAGCACCAAACGTGATGCTGTACATCGATACGTCGGGGAGCATGTTGCAGGATGAAAATAATCAGTGGATGCGCCTGGATTTGTGTAACTCAAATGCAAACTGGTCAAATTGTGTAAATAACAATACCAATTATCGCAATACGATTGATAGCGAAACCCTGTCGCCGAATACAAAAATGAATATTGCGAAGGGAATTGCCAAAGAATTGGTTGATAACCCTAATAACTATGGGTTGCGTATGGGTTTGTTTACCTTCCATGATAATAAAGCTGATGTGGGCAATGGTGAGCGGGCCGAAGGTGCAAAATTAAGGTACGAAATCAATGATATGAATGTCAGTGCTAATCGTCTCGATTTGAAAAATGCGATCAGTAATGTTTGGGGGCGCACGGCTACTCCGTTAGGTGAAGGTTTGCTGGAAATTACCCGATACTTTGAGGGGAAAAGCTCGATGTACGGCAAACTGTCGAATGGTGCTGTGTATAAGAGCCCTATTCAGTACCGTTGTCAGAAAAATTTTGTAGTTGTTTTGACCGATGGTGATGCAACGGGTGAGGATAATTTGCCAGGTAGTGGCAAAAATGCATTGACCTACACAGCCAGAGGTGAAAATGGTGGAGCGATTCCCAATCAGTCATTTTCTGTTTGCACAGCGGCTAACACGACTGCAGCCAATAATATTTCAGTAAATTGCCCTGCTCGCCTTGAAGGGGCTGCTGCTGATGCGGGATTCGGCGATGGAACAAATCGGTTTAGAGCGCTACGTGATGTTGCCAAATATGCCCGAATTGCCGATTTGAAGATTGGTGGATTGGATGGCGATCAAGAATCATATGATGATCCCAAGTTTGCACTACAGAATCTTACGACCTACACAATTGCTTTTGGTGTCGTCAATGATGTTTTGCCGGCAGCAGCGACTGTCGGCGGCGGAAAAAACTATACGACACAGACAAAACAGCAGTTAAGTGATGCCTTGGCTAATGCTTTTGCCAGTATTGCCGCATCGACATCCAATGCTGGCGGTGTGGCGGCGCTCAGTGAGTTTAGCGTTGCAGGTAACAAAATATTCCAGCCAGTTTTTAACCCGAATGGCTGGTACGGTGAATTGCGTTGCTACACGCTGAACACCGCTGCGACGAACGGGATTGGCGATGCCTGTACGCCCAATGCAAAGGCGGTTATTCCTGCTTATGGAGAGCGTAAGATTTGGTCAAATCGCGTTGGCAATTTGGCCACCCCTCCCTATGTGACGACGACAACCTCGTTCGAGTTTGATACTGCCCACATCAATGAAATGACGACATCACAAAAAGTTGCTCTGGGCTCAACGCTCACTGAGCAAAAGAATGTGATTAATTTCTTACGTGGCGATGAAACAATCGATGGTTTCAGGCGCCGTCCCAACGGATTGCTCGGCGATATCATCGATGGGCAGCCAACGGTTATCAGTGCGCCATCCGGTGAGACGCCTGATAAAGCCTACCAGACATTCAAAACCGATAATTCAACACGCAGTATTGCATTGATCGGAGCAAATGACGGGATGTTGCATGCCTTCGACATTGCGAATATGACGGAAGTGATGGCTTATATTCCTTCCGCTGTATATCCCCGCCTGAAAGCATTGAAAGAGACAAATTATGGTGAGCCAACAGGTACGCCGCATGCCTATCATGTCAATGGTGCTGCGCGCCAAGCTGACGTCAAGCTCGGGGTGGTCAACGGTGCTGGCGGGACATGGAAGACTGTATTTGCTGGGGCCTTGGGGCAGGGGGGGCAGGGCTACCATGTGATCAATGCAACGAATAAGAACTCACTGGCTGATTCGTCACCGGTCATGTGGGAATGGACGGATATCAGTGACAGCGAGATGGGCTACAGTGTCCCGACACCGCTGATATATAACGTTCGGATGTCTTCAACGACCGTCGTGCCTGCAGTCATCCTGGCCAATGGTTACGAAAATAGCTGGGATGATACGGGGGCTGGAAGCGGCGGCCAGAAAACCACGGCCAACTCATCGGCTTTGTATGTTGTGAATGCCAATACCGGTGCATTGATCAAGAAAATCAGTGTTACGGGCGGTGTTGGGTTGTCATCACCGGCCGGTGTGGATTTCGGTCAGGATGGCATTCTCGATTATGTTTATGCGGGCGACATGAACGGCAAGCTCTGGCGTTTCGATCTGACCAATGATGATCCGGCTCAGTTCTCGGTGGCGACCAATCCGATTTTCGATGCAGGGGTGAATCAACCGATCACGATTCGTCCGGCAATCAAGCCGGTAACCCGCTATGACGGTACATCGATTGGTAATCTGGTGTTGTTCGGAACAGGCAAGTTGCTGACGGATACTGATCGCTCAAGTACGACAACGCAAAGCTTCTATGCCGTGCTGGATACCATGGCACCTTCCCCGACTACCGTACTGAAAACAAAATTGAAACAACGTACGGTCGTTGATGAAAAGACAGTCATTGCCACGACCGAATATCGCGGTGGTGATTATCGAAAAATTTCGGTCACGCCAGACACCGATACTGAAATCGATCTGACTTCTTCTGCAGTGGATAACTGGAAAGGCTGGTATCTCGACTTCCCGGCCTCGTCAGAGCGTCTTGTGACCTCTCCGCTGCTGGTCGATGACAAGTTGCTGTTTGGCACGGGTATTCCGCTGGCCAGTGAAAAATGTCTGCCTGGTGGCAAGGGCTGGGTCATGGGGCTTAATCCGATGACGGGTTCCGTTACCAAAAGTTCGCGTGGGAAGGAGTTCAGCTTTGTTGATGTCAAGATGGACGGTAAATCCAATGACGCAGACAAGGTTACTTTTGCGACCGGGACAGCGTTTGTCAGTGGTTTCTCGAAGGACGGCATTCCTACCGAGCTGACCTATGTGGCGAATGGAAGTCGCATTGTCACGACGGGAACTGCCGATAGCGGCTTTGGTGATGCCGGTGCCGTTATCGCCATGAAAGAGGCCAATTCGATGGCGGTTTATACCGGGAACGCTGCTGATGGCGTCAAGACAGGTAATCCGATTGGTCGTCCCGCGCCATATGGTGGGGGCAAGATCATTAGCGGAAAGGTTGGTAGCGATGAGGTCAAGTCCGATGAGGGGCCTCCTCCATCCTCAGGGATCAAGGTTGAAACCTCGACTTGGCGGGAAATCAAGTGAGACCTGAGAAGCGTTGCACCATGTTTGGACTAAAGGCCGCAGGTTTCACGATGATAGAGTTGCTGGTCACTGTCGTGATCGTCGGTGCATTGACGATGATTGCAGTGCCCGGCATGACGGATCTGGTTCGTGATGCACGGCTTTCGACCCAGACGGATCTTCTGGTCAGTACCTTGAATACCGCCCGGCTCGAAGCCATCAAGCGTCGAACCAATATCACCGTTTGCCCGGTGGCAACGGATGCCAACACTGCGGCAGCTTGTTCTGCGAATGCGAGTGACTGGGCCAAAGGGATTGTCATTTGGGATGGTGCCGCCGTGACCCAGCGGCTTCAGTCAAAGACGGGCTTGACGGTGACTACGGCAGCCACATCGGTCGTTTTCAGCGGGACGCTGGGGAGTGCTTCTGCCGCCAGTAGTTTTACCTTGTGTACAACGGGACGTAAGCAGCAGCAGGTGGATGTTTCATTGTCAGGTCATGTCAGTAAACGAACCAATGCAACGGTGTGCGGTTGATTGCAGCTAGCTCTGCCATGAAAGGCGTTGTGATGAAACAACAACAAGGGATGTCACTGATAGAGGTCATGGTTTCGGTGGCTATTCTGGCTTCCGGCCTGCTCGGTCTGGCTGCCCTGCAGTCACGCTCTATCGTCATGAATCAAAGTGCGCATTACCGGAGTGTTGCGGCTGATCTGGCGGCTGATCTGGCCGACCGAATCAGGGCAAATCGTTCCCCGTATTTCGCCATGGACGGCAATATTTTGCAGGCTGACCTGCCTTTGCCACCCAATTTCGCCAATTGCCCCCAAAACACTTCGACGCCGGATAGCGCACCGACCTGCACTGCAGTCAATGGCCATCAAAGCTATCTGGTGGCGACTGAAATGTCCGAGTGGAATACCAGTTTGCGTGGCCAGTTGCCAAATGCCAGGTATAACCTCGCCCAGGTAGCGGCCAGTTCAGCTGCTTTTTATCGTTATACCCTGACAATTACTTGGGCCGATGATCGTGGCAATGCCAATCCCGATACTTCATATGTGACGGTCATCGAATGATGAAAGCCAATAAAGCGCAGCAGGGTTTTTCCCTGATCGAACTCATGATTGCCGTCACGCTGGCGTTGGTCGCCATGCTTGCTGCCACCCAACTCTATGCCAGCACCCGGCAGACCTATCGTTTGCAAGGCATGCAGACGCGGCTTTCGGAGGATGGGCGCTTTGCCTTGTCGATGCTGCAGCGAGTGATCGCTCAGGCGGGTTATCGTCCCAGTCCTGTGACGCCGATGATCCCGACTGCCGGATTCATGTCCGTAGCAAATGGTACGTATCTGACTCCGACCTCAAACGAGTCGGTAACTGTCCGTTTTATCGCGGATGGAACCAACATGATGGTCTGTGATGGCTCGCTGGCTGCAGCCAATTCACAGCAAACGCTGACGATTGCAAAAAGTGGCAGCAAGCTGCAGTGCGGTACGGTGGACTGGATTGCTCCTGCTTCAGCAGGAAGTGGCACAGGAACGGAACTGGTTGATTTCAAGATTTTGTACGGCACCGATACCGGTCCGGCAACTTTGAAGGAATTTGGCTGTGGTGCTGACAGCAATGCAACCCAGAAGTCGCGTGACTGTGTGGCCGATACCTATGCACAAGCCAGTGCAACTGCTGCCCCGACTGCGATTGTCTCCGTCAAGGTATGCCTTGTCCTGAGGACGGAGTCTACCGATGGCAGCATCAGTAAAAATGCGGCAGTCAGTGATTGCGGAGGAACTGCTATCGCTAACTCGCAGACGGACAAGAAGCTTTATCGCACCTTCCGCTCGACCGTCATGTTGCGGAACCAGTAAGGGAGTCGAAAATGTCTGCAAGAAATGAACGTGGTTTTGTGCTGGTCACCTCAATGTTGATCTTGCTTGTCCTGACGATCCTGGTGGTCAATGCGGTACGCAATACGACGTTGAACGAAAAGATGGCCGGCAATTACATGGATCGTACCAACGCCCTTTTGGCCGCAGAGCAAGCGCTTCGACAAGGAGAGGCCCTGTTGGTCGCCAATGGGGATTTGTGCCTTTCAGGGTGTGCCGTAACAAATGGGGCGGTTGCTGCTTCAACGACAACGCTCAATGCAGTACCGACTGCCTGGGTGGATACGAATGCGGCGACAGCAGCAACAGCCTCCGGGCAGAAAACGTCTGGCAAATACCAGGTTTCCCGGCTGGCCGATACTTTTGTTCCGTCGACTACGACGGGGTGTACCGGAACCACTTATTGTCGTGATGGTTGCAGGGCTTACAGTATCATGGGGCGCGGCCAGGGTTTCGACTCCCGTTCGGTGGTGGTTTTGCAGACCGTTGCATTCGTGTGCTCGATTTGAAGGATAGGAAAATGTGCATGTCAGTAAAAAAGCGCCGGGAGGCTGGTTTTACCTTGATCGAGGTGATGATTACCGTCGTTATCATTGCTTTGCTGGCAGGCGTAGCCCTGCCTGCGTATCAAGGGCAGATTGTCAAATCCCGGCGAACTGATACGCAGCGGGTGCTGGTTTCTCATGCCCAAAGCCTGGAGCGCTGGTTTTCGACAAATGGCACTTACCTTAATGCGGCAGGGACTGCTTGCGGGGTGGCTGATCCTGCGACAACAACGGGTTATACGGTGGGGACGCGTTGTACCGCGACTACTTTTATCGTGACGTCCACTGTCGTTTCCGGAAGCTCGCAAGCATCCGACGGCAATCAGGTTTTAACCAATGCAGGTGTGCGTACAGGCAAGTGGGCCGAGTGATTTTTCAGCATGGAACGCTTCACCATCTCCCTGGATGAGTCGCTGGCCAGCCAGTTTGACCAGTTGATTTCCGCGCGCGGCTATAAAAACCGTTCCGAGGCGGTGCGCGACCTGATTCGCGGGGCGATCGAAGGGGACAGGCAGCGCGATGTGCCAGCCGGGCATTGCGTGGCCAATCTGTCCTACGTCTACAACCACCATGAGCGTGAGCTGGCCGAGCGGTTGATGGGTTTGCAGCATGATCATCATGACCTGACAGTGGCGGCGATGCATAGTCATCTGGATCACGATCACTGCCTGGAATCGGTCATTCTCAAAGGGTTGACCGTGGAAGTGCGGCATTTTGCCGATGCCCTGATGGCCGAGCGTGGTGTGCGGCACGGCAAGCTGAACGTGATTGCGCTGGAAGCGGAGCATCACCATGCCCACGACGAGCAGGGTGATGCCCATGTCCATTACCGTCCCGTCCGCTGATCCGGCTGCCGGCGAAGGGCTGGGCGAACAGGCCTGGATCGAGGTCATCCAGAAGATGGACGAGGTCTACAACGACCTGCTCCAGTACGAAGTTGCCCTTGAAGAAAAAAATGCTGCGCTGGAGGAGTCTCACCAGTTCATCGAAAGTGTACTGACGTCGATATCCGACATTTTGATTGTCTGCGACCGTCAGGGCAGCATCATCGAGGTCAATTCCTCGTTGCTGCACTTCTCCGGGAAAAGTGCGCAGGAACTTGAAAAAACGCCGGTATTCGATCTTTTTGCCGATGAAATCGAACGTGCCAGGGCGCGCGAAGTATTTGCCCGTTTTGGGCGCGAAGGCGTGCATGACTGCGAATTCTTTTTGCGGGCCGGCGATGGGTCGACCGTGCCGGTCTCGATGAATTGCACGCCGCGCGTTTCGCAGACGGGCAAACTGATGGGGATGGTGGTGACCGGTCGGCCGGTCGGTGAATTGCGCCGGGCTTATCAGGCTTTGCGACAAGCGCATGACGACCTGAAGCGAACCCAGGGCCAGTTGTTGCACGCCGAGAAAATGGTGTCGCTGGGTCGCCTGGTGGCCGGGGTGGCGCACGAATTGAATAATCCGATCAGCTTTGTCCTGGGCAACGTGCTGTCATTGCAGCGTTACGCCAGCCGTCTTGAAAGCTACCTGGGCGCGGTGCATGCCACCAGTGTGGCAGACGATGCCGCACTGATCGAGTTGCGCCAGTCCCTGCGCATCGATCGCATTCTGGCCGACATGCCGTTGTTGATCGACGGGATGATTGAAGGCGCGGAACGGACACGCGATATTGTCGATGCCCTGAAGCGTTTTTCTGCAGTCGACAAGACGCTCCCGGAGCAGGTTTGTCTCAATGACGTGATCGAGCGCTCGGTGCGCTGGGTGGTGCAAAGTGCTTCAGCCCGTTTCGCGGTCGACGTTGATTTACCGCCTGATTTGCGCTGTTCCGGCTCCTCTGGCCAGTTGCAGCAGGTAGTGATGAATTTGATACAGAATGCCTGCGACGCAACGCTCCATGTCGGCGATGCCCGTCTGCTCATTCGCGGCTCGGTTGCTTCGGGCCAGCTCTGCTTGATATTCAGTGACAACGGACCGGGTATCCCGGCCGAGAATCTGGGGCGCCTGTTCGAACCGTTTTTTACGACCAAGCCGGTCGGCCAGGGAACCGGGCTGGGTTTGTCGATCAGCTACGGCATCGTCGAGCGGCATGGCGGCAAACTGAGTGCGGCCAACCGGCCTGAAGGCGGAGCGGAATTTATTCTTGCACTGCCGGTGGAAAGTATCTGATCACTTGACGCTTTGGTTCTGCCGGCCCGGCGTGAATAAAACAATGCGAACAACGAGTTACTGAATTGGCATGGTATTTGTATGAGGATTTTAAAATCCTTCATACCTTGTGCCATGGAAAACCTCCCCTCCGACTGGCTGTCCCTGCTGATCCTCACCTTTGTGCTGGGCATGAAGCATGGCTTCGATGCCGATCATCTGGCGACGATCGATGGCTTGACCCGCTACAACCTGCGTTGCCAGCCAGCCATGGCGCGTTACTGCGGCACTTTGTTTTCACTCGGGCACGGGGCAGTGGTCATTGCGATTGCGCTCGGTGTTTCGGCGGTTGCCGGGCAGTGGGATGTGCCGGACTGGTTCGGTACGCTGGGTTCGCTCATCTCGATCGCATTTCTTGTGGCGCTTGGCAGCCTCAACCTGGCTGCAGTGCTGCGCGCGGGGCCGGACGAAATCGTCCAGCCTGTCGGGCTTAAAGGGCGTTTGCTTGGTAATTTGCGACATGCATCGCACCCCGTTCTGGTGGCGCTGGTCGGTGCGCTCTTTGCCTTGTCGTTCGACACCTTGTCCCAGGCCGCTTTTTTTGCCTTGACGGCAACCCGCTTCGGCGGCTGGGAACATGCCTTGTTGCTCGCGGTGCTGTTCATGCTCGGCATGCTGCTCACAGACGGGATCAATGGTTTGTGGATCGCCCGCTTGATCGCCCGGGCCGATCAGGTGGCGCTGGTTGCGTCGCGCGTGATGGGATTGGTCGTTTCGGGGATCAGCTTGCTGGTGGCTGCCTTCGGGGCGGCAAAGATGCTGTCGCCGGCGATCGACGCCTGGAGCGAGGGGAAGGAACTGGTTTTCGGGTTCTCGCTGGTTGCCCTCATTGTCCTCAGCTTCATTGCTGCGTTGCGGCTGACGCGGCGTCCGGCAGCGACCTGATGGCGCTGCCGAAAGGAGGCTGGCCGGTGCGCCGGCTTTTTTAATCGATGAAAATAAGACAAAAAATAATTTATTCCTATTTTTTGGGGGCGCTGGGGGCTGCCCACGGGCATGAAGCAACGGAGCTTTCGGTGGTTGAGGTGCGCGCCAATGCCGAAAACCTGCAGGGGCTTGCCCAGGCCGGCAGTGAGGGCGTGGTTTCAAGCCAGCGCCTGACGGCGGTCCCCTTGTTGCGCCCCGGCGAAGTGCTTGAAATGGTGCCCGGCATGATCGTTACCCAGCATGCGGGTGACGGCAAGGCCAATCAGTATTTTTTGCGGGGCTTCAACCTTGATCACGGCACCGATTTTGCGACGACGGTTGCCGGCGTGCCGGTCAATATGCCCGCTCACGCGCACGGCCAAGGCTATACCGACCTCAATTTTCTGATTCCTGAACTGGTCGATCGCATCATTTTCAGGAAAGGCCCGTATTACGCCGACGAAGGGGATTTTTCATCGGCCGGCGCGGCGCATATCGACTATTTTCACCACCTCGACCGTTCTCTGGTCCAGGTCACGGTAGGGCCGAATGGATATGCCCGGACATTGCTGGCTGGATCGCCCGACTTGTGGGCTGGGCGCCTGTTGTATGGCCTCGAAGTTTTCCACAATGACGGCCCATGGCAGGTTGATGAACATTACCGGAAACTCAATGGGGTGTTGCGTTACAGCCAGGGAACGCGTCACGATGGCTGGTCGCTGACCGGCATGGCGTATCAGGGCCAGTGGACCTCGACTGACCAGGTTGCCCAGCGGGCGATTGATCGTGGTGCGGTCGACCGCTTCGGGACGCTCGATTCGACGACGGGTGGGCGGACATTCCGCTACAGCCTGTCCGGTGATTGGGCGGTACGCGGTGAAAACAGCCAGCGCAAGGCCAATCTCTGGTGGCTCAAATCGGGACTCGATTTGTGGTCCAACTTTCAGTATTGCCTGAATGACATCGCCGCCACCGGCGGCTGTGCCAGTGGCGACCAGTTCAAGCAAAGCGAGCGGCGCCAGGCGGGGGGCTTTGCTCTGACGCAGACGGTTTTTGATCGCTGGGGTGATTTTGATGTCAGCAATGCCGTCGGCTGGCAGGGGCGGATCGACCGCTTGAGTCCGGTCGGGCTATATAACACCCGGCAGCGCGAGGTCTGGAATACCGTGCGTGAGGATCGCGTAACCCAGCGCAGCCTGGCGCTCTGGGCTCAAAATGAAGTTCGCTGGACGCCATGGTTTCGTTCGGTCCAGGGATTGCGGGCCGATGCCTACGATTTTGCGGTCGACGCCAATCAGGCCGCCAATTCGGGCAAGGCCGGCGATCAGATGCTGACGCCCAAGCTGGCGCTGGTATTCGGCCCGTGGAAAAAGACCGAGCTGTACGCCAATTATGGCCATGGTTTTCATTCGAACGATGCTCGTGGAACGACGATTTCGCGTGATCCGGCGAGCGGCGATGCCGTCGATAAAGTCAAACCTCTGGTGCGTACCAAGGGTTACGAAGCAGGCGTGCGTTCCGAAATCGTCTCCGGCTGGCAGTCGACCGTGGCACTCTGGCAACTGGAGGCTGCATCTGAATTGGTTTTTGTCGGAGATGCCGGTACGACCGAAGCATCTCGTCCTTCCCGCCGACGTGGCGTGGAGTGGACCAATTTTTACCGACCCGCCGACTGGCTTGCCTTCGATGCCGACTTTTCCTGGTCGCAAGCCCGCTTCATTGACCCCGATGCGCTGGGTAACGACATTCCGGGGGCTGTCTCGCGAACGGCCAATCTGGGTGTGACGCTGGATCACCTTGGGGCCTGGTTCGGTGCGCTACGTTTGCGCTACTTCGGTTCGCGGCCGTTGGTCGAAAACAACTCGGTACGGGCTGCGCCATCCGCCCTGACCAACCTGCGGATCGGATACAAGTACGATCGCCAGACGCAGTTGACGCTCGATGTGTACAACCTCTTCGCGCGCAAGCTGAATGACATCGAGTATTGGTATGAGTCCCGACTGGCTGGTGAAGCCGGTCCGGTATTCGATCGTCACCTGCATCCGGCCGAGCCGCGCAGCTTGCGGGCGAGCATTTTGTATCGATTTTGAGGCGAAATTACGTACTTTTCACCTTTGCCCGGGATGAACCTTTGGAGTAACCTACTGGGTTTTCCCTAATTGCCGAATTCCGAGGAGAGTCCGTGGAAAAGGATTTGCGCGAAGCCGCACTTGAATATCATCGCTGGCCCACGCCGGGCAAGATTTCCGTTCGCCCGACCAAAGGGCTGACCAACCAACGGGATCTCGCCCTGGCTTATTCGCCGGGCGTTGCTGCCGCCTGTGACGCCATTGTTGAAGATCCGGCAACGGCCGCCTGGTACACCTCACGCGCCAACCTGGTCGGCGTGATCACCAACGGTACGGCCGTGCTGGGTCTGGGCGATATCGGCCCGCTCGCCGCCAAGCCGGTGATGGAAGGCAAGGGCTGTCTGTTCAAGAAATTCGCCGGGATCGACGTGTTCGACATCGAGCTGGCCGAGAACGACCCGGACAAGCTGATCGACATGATTGCCGCCATGGAGCCGACGCTCGGCGGGGTCAATCTCGAAGACATCAAGGCCCCTGAGTGCTTCTATATTGAAGAGAAGCTCAAGGAACGGATGAGCATCCCGGTTTTCCACGACGATCAGCACGGTACGGCGATCATTTCTGCCGCTGCAATGCTGAACGGCCTGAAAGTGGTCGGCAAGAAGATCGAAGAGATCAAGGTCGTTTGCTCCGGTGCCGGTGCTGCCGCCATTTCCTGTCTCAACCTGTGGTGCCAGCTTGGCGTCAAGCGCGAGAACATCATGGTTTGCGACTCCAAGGGCGTCATCTACGTTGGCCGTCCGGGTCACATGGATGAAACCAAGGCGCGCTACGCCCAGAATACCGAAGCCCGCACGCTGGCTGATGCGATGGTCGGTGCCGACGTTTTCCTCGGTCTTTCTGCTGCCGGCGTCGTCAAGCAGGACATGGTCAAAGGCATGGCCGACAAGCCGATGGTTTTTGCGCTGGCCAACCCGACCCCGGAAATCATGCCGGAGCTGGTCAAGGAAGTCCGTCCGGATGCAATCATCGCGACCGGCCGTTCCGACTACGTGAACCAGGTCAATAACGTTCTCTGCTTCCCCTTCATCTTCCGTGGCGCACTCGATGTCGGCGCAACGCGCATTACTGAAGAAATGAAGATGGCTTCCGTGCGCGCCATTGCCGAACTGGCCGAAGCTGAAGTGACTGACGAAGTGGCCATGGCCTACCCGGGGCATGAGCTGTCCTTCGGGCCGGAATACCTGATTCCGAAGCCGTTTGACCCGCGCCTGATCGTCAAGATTGCGCCGGCCGTCGCCCAGGCTGCAATCGATTCCGGCGTTGCCACCCGTCCGATCACCGATTGGGATGCCTATCGCGCCAAGTTGTCCGAATTCGTCTACCACACCGGTGTCGGCATGCGGGCCATCTTCCAGGCCGCTCGTCAGGCCCAGGGCAAGCGCATCATTTTTGCCGAAGGTGAAGATGAGCGTGTTCTGCGCGCCGCTCAGGTGGTGATCGAAGAGAAGTTTGCCCGTCCGATTCTGGTCGGTCGTCAGGCTGTCATCGAGCATCGTCTGGAAAAAGCCAAGCTGCGCATCAAGCCGGGTGTCGATTTCGATATTGTCAATCCGGAATCCGACGAGCGTTACCGCGAATGTTGGACCGCCTACCATCAACTGATGGTGCGTCACGGCGTGACCCCGGCCATCGCCAAGGAGTCGCTGCGTCGCAAGCCGACGCTGATCGGCGCCATGCTGCTCAAGCTCGGTTACGCCGATGGCCTGATTTGCGGCATGACCGGCCAGTACAGCCACCATCTCGGCGTGATCAGCCAGGTGATCGGCAAGCGCGAAGGCGTCAATACGCTGGCCGCGATGAACTACCTGATGCTGCCGAGCCGTTCGCTGTTCATCTGCGACACCCACATCAACGAAAATCCGACGGCGGAAGAAGTTGCCGAAATGACGCTGATGGCGGCCGAGCAGGTCAAACGTTTCGGCGTGCAGCCGAAAGCGGCCCTGCTGTCGCATTCGAACTTCGGTTCGGGCAATTCGGAGTCGGCCCGCAAGATGAGCCGCGCCGCTGCGCTGGTCAATCAAATGTCCGGTGGCGATCTTGAAGTTGACGGCGAAATGCATGGCGATTCGGCTCTTTCCGAAGAAATTCGTCGTGCGGCGCATCCGGATTCAACGCTCAAGGGCGAAGCCAACCTGATGGTCATGCCGAATATCGACGCTGCCAACATTACCTACAATCTGCTCAAGATGACCGGTGGTGAAGGTGTGACGATTGGCCCCGTGCTGCTTGGCGCGGCTCGTCCGGTGCATGTGCTGACCGCTACGGCAACGGTTCGTCGCCTGGTTAACATGACAGCCCTGGCGGTTGTCGAGTCGATGGAACGCTGATTCAGCGCAATTAAAAAGGGCGCAGCTGGGGAAACCCAACTGCGCCCTTTTTGTTTTTGGCTTGAGCGGTCGGTTGACCGCAGCAATCACTTTTCGAGTGCGGTGAGCAACTTGCCGTGAATGCCACCGAAGCCGCCATTGCTCATGACCAAAATTTGGTCGCCGGAGCGCGCGGCAGCAACGATTTTGGCGACAAGTTCGTCGATATTGTCTTCGACGATGGCCTTCTCGCCCATCGGGGCGAGTGCTTCGCGGGCATCCCAGCCCAGATTGGCGGCGTAGCAGAATGCTGCATCGACTTCGCCCAGGCTGGCCGGCAACTGGCTTTTCATCGTGCCCAGCTTCATCGTGTTGGAGCGAGGTTCGAGTACGGCCAGAATGCGGGCATTGCCGACCTTGCGGCGCAGACCGGCGACCGTCGTGGCAATGGCTGTGGGATGGTGGGCAAAATCGTCGTAGACCGTGACGCCGCGCACTTCGCCGCGTACTTCCATGCGTCGCTTGACGTTGACGAAGCGCGATAGCGCCTCCAACCCTTTGTCGAGCGGAACGCCGACGTGGTGAGCGGCGAGCAGTGCGGCACAGGCGTTGGCCCGGTTGTGTTCGCCGGACAATGCCCAGTGTGTCCGACCGATTTCGCCTTGCGGGCCATGTAGAACCAGTTCGCCACTGGCATCGTCACCACTGACGCGGTAGCCGGCTGGATCGTTGAAACGCTCGATGTCGCTCCAGCAACCGCGTGCCAGTACACGTTCCAGGCTGGCCTCGGCAGCATTCGAGACAATCAGTCCGGAGGCCGGCAGGGTGCGGACAAGGTGGTGGAATTGCGTTTCAATCGCTGCCAGATCAACGAATATGTCTGCGTGATCGAATTCCAGATTGTTCAGGACGACGGTGCGCGGCTTGTAATGCACGAACTTTGAACGTTTGTCGCAGAAGGCCGTGTCGTATTCGTCGGCTTCGATGACGAAGAAGGGGGTGTCGCCCAGGCGGGCCGATACGCCAAAATTGAGCGGGACGCCGCCAATCAGGAAACCTGGCGCCATGTGGGCATCTTCGAGGATCCAGGCGAGCATCGAACTGGTCGTCGTCTTGCCATGCGTGCCGGCAACGCCGAGCACCCAGCGCCCCTGAAGGACGTTCTCGGCCAGCCATTGAGGGCCGGAAACATAGGGCAGGCCTTTGTCGAGTACCGCTTCCAGCAAGGGATTGCCGCGCGAGATGGCATTGCCGACGACAAAAACATCGGGCACCAGCGCCAGTTGTTCCAATCCGAAGCCTTCGGTCAGTTCGATGCCGGCGCCACGCAATTGGTCGCTCATCGGCGGATAGACGTTGCTGTCGCAGCCCGTTACACGGTGGCCGGCAGCCACTGCAAGTTGGGCGACGCCCCCCATAAAGGTGCCACAAATACCCAGAATATGAATGTGCATGTCACATAGACCCGTTAGAATGAGGGCGATTTTACCCTGATCGAGCTCCCATGCCCCGTCATGAAAGGCCCCGCCCGAGCAGTAGCCATACACGGGCCAGTATTGCCAGTCTTGCTGCCCGTTTGATGGTCGAGGACGGCATTGCCGATTTTTACCTCGCCAAGCGCAAAGCCGCCCGTCAGCTCGGACTGCCGGACCATACGACCTTCCCCGATAATGCCGAAGTCGAGCTTGAGTTGCGCGCTTATCGCAGCCTTTATGGCGATGCGGCCGATGCCGAGTTGCTGCGTGCCCAGCGTCGGGTCGCACTTGAAATTCTCCAGTTATTTGCCGATTTCTGCCCGTATCTGACGGGTTCGGTTCTTGATGGAACGGCTGGTGAGCATTCGACCATCGATATCCTGTTGTTTGCCGACAGCGCCAAGGAGGTCGAGATTTTTCTGCTTAATCGGGGAATTGACTTCGAACATGCCGAACCACACAACGAACGTGTCGAAGCTGTGCTGGTACTCGAAACAGATGTGGCTGACGTAAATTTGATCGTTCTTCCGCCAAAGTACGAGCGAGTCACGCTGAAACACCGCGATGGGCGCTCGCGTGAACGTATCAAGGCCGATGCCTTGCGTGCCTTACTTTCGGAATAGGCTGGACAAAATGCAGCGATTTACGGCAAACTTGCAGCTATGAAGAAGCAAAAAACCGCTTCCAAGTCGGTCGAAAAGGCCCGCATCCTGGTGGTGCACGGCCCGAATCTGAACCTGCTTGGTACTCGTGAGCCCGAGCATTATGGCCGGGTGACCCTGTCTGACATCAATCTCGCCTTGTCGCGCATGGCGGAAGCCGTTGGTGTCGATCTCGAAGCCTTTCAAAGCAACCATGAGGGGGCTTTGATCGAACGCATCCATGCGGCACGTGATCAGGGTGTGCGAGCCATCATCATCAATCCGGCGGCTTACACGCATACCAGTGTGGCCCTGCGCGATGCGCTGGCAGCGGTGGCGATTCCATTTGTCGAAGTGCATCTTTCGAATGTGCATGCCCGGGAGTCTTTCCGGCATCACTCATATTTCTCCGATCTGGCTGTCGGTGTCATTTGCGGCCTGGGTCACCAGGGCTACCAGTTGGCCCTCGAGTATCTGCTTAACAAGATCAACATTGAATAGTCCGGCTTTTTGCCGGCATTTGCGTCGAATACGATGCGAACTAGAAGGGAGTCTCCATGGATCTGCGTAAACTCAAAAAACTCATCGACCTCGTTCAGGAATCCGGTATTTCGGAACTGGAAGTGACCGAAGGCGAAGAAAAAGTACGTATCGCCAAGCATTACGGCGCCGTTGCCGCCGCGCCGCAGCAGTACTACGCCGCACCGGCTCCGGTTGCACCGGGTGCGCCGGCCGCCTCGTCGGTCAACCTCGATGATGAGGATGATCTGCCGGAAGGTCACGTCGTCAAGTCGCCGATGGTCGGTACCTTCTACCGTTCGCCGTCGCCGGGTGCCGATGCATTCGTCCAGATCGGTCAGACGGTCAAGCAGGGCGAGACCCTGTGCATCATCGAAGCCATGAAATTGCTCAACGAGATCGAAGCAGATGCTTCCGGCGTGGTCAAGGCCATCCTGCTCGACAACGGCGAACCGGTTGAATTCGGCGAACCGCTGTTCGTGATTGGCTGATATGGCCATGTTCGAGAAAGTTCTGATCGCCAATCGGGGCGAAATTGCGCTACGTATTCAGCGTGCCTGTCGCGAACTCGGTATCAAGACGGTCGTCGTCTATTCCGAGGCCGACCGTGAAGCCAAGTACGTCAAGCTGGCCGATGAGTCGGTGTGTATCGGTCCGGCCTCGTCTACGCTGAGCTACCTGAATGTGCCGGCGATCATTTCGGCCGCCGAAGTGACCGATGCCCAGGCGATTCACCCGGGTTACGGCTTCCTTTCCGAAAATGCCGATTTTGCCGAGCGCGTCGAAACCTCTGGTTTTGTCTTCATCGGTCCGCGGGCTGAAACCATTCGCCTGATGGGCGACAAGGTGTCGGCCAAGAATGCGATGAAGGAAGCCGGCGTGCCCTGCGTCCCGGGTTCGGACGGCGCGTTGCCGGAAGATCCGAAGGAAATCGTCAAGATTGCCCGCGCTGTCGGTTATCCGGTGATCATCAAGGCGGCTGGCGGTGGCGGTGGTCGCGGCATGCGCGTCGTGCATACCGAAGCTGCGCTGGTCAATGCCGTGGCGATGACCCGTCAGGAAGCCGGCACGTTCTTCGGCAATCCTTCGGTTTACATGGAAAAATACCTGGAAAACCCGCGTCACGTGGAAATCCAGGTGCTGGCCGACGAATACAAGAGTGCCATTTATCTTGGCGAACGCGATTGCTCGATGCAGCGCCGTCACCAGAAGGTGATCGAAGAGGCGCCGGCGCCGCATATTCCGGCACGTCTGATCAGCCGTATCGGCGAGCGCTGTGCCGAAGCCTGCCGCAAGATCGGTTACCGTGGTGCCGGTACGTTCGAGTTCCTCTACGAAAACGGTGAGTTCTACTTCATCGAAATGAACACCCGCGTTCAGGTCGAGCATCCGGTGACCGAAATGATTACCGGTGTCGATATCGTCCAGGAGCAGATTCGGGTTGCTGCCGGCGAGAAGCTGCGTTACAAGCAGAAGGATGTCGTGTTCCGTGGCCATTCGATCGAATGTCGCATTAACGCCGAAGATCCCTTCACGTTCGTACCATCTCCCGGCAAGATCGCCTTTTATCACCCGCCTGGCGGCCCCGGTATCCGTGTCGATTCGCACATTTACCAAGGGTACACCGTGCCGTCGCATTACGACTCCATGGTGGCCAAGGTGATTTCCTATGGCGATACGCGCGAGCAGGCGATTCGTCGCATGCGCATTGCGCTGTCCGAGATGAGCATTCAGGGCATCAAGACCAATATCCCGTTGCACCAGGAGCTGATGCAGGATGCCCGTTTCGTCGAGGGCGGCACCAGTATTCATTACCTCGAACAGAAACTCGCCGACAAGGGCGAAGTGAAGAAGTAGATCATGGCCTGGCAAAGCGTCAGTTTCCTGACCGTTGCATCGCACGCCGAACCGCTGTGCGATGCGCTTCTGGAGGTCGGCGCGTTGTCGGCCTCGATCGAGGACGCGGATGCCGGTACGCCGGATGAAAAGCCGCAATTTGGCGAGCCGGGTTCGGTCAATTCTCCGGGCTGGGATCGCTCCCGCGTTGTTGCCTTGCTTGAGCCGGACACCGATGTGGCCGCCCTGCTCGCCGCAGCCGGTGCGCAAATCGGTCTGACCGAGGTGCCGGCTTTCACGGTCGAGATCATCGAGGAGCAGAACTGGGTCCAGCTGACCCAGGCGCAATTCGATCCGATCCGTGTTTCCGAGCGCTTGTGGATTGTTCCGTCGTGGCACGAGTCACCCGACCCTGCTGCGGTCAACCTCATTCTGGACCCCGGAATGGCGTTTGGCACAGGTTCCCATCCAACTACCCGGCTTTGCCTGGAGTGGCTTGAGCGCGTTGTTACCGACCAGGCTTCCGTGCTGGATTACGGTTGTGGCTCCGGCATTCTGGCGATTGCTGCAGCCCGCCTTGGGGCGGGTCGCGTTGCCGGTGTGGACATTGATCCGCATGCAGTTCTGGCGGCGCGAGCCAATGCCGAGCGTAACGGCGTAACGGCACTTTTCGCTGATTCCACCGCACCGGTTGCCGGGCAATACGATCTCGTTGTCGCCAATATCCTGTCGAATCCCCTGCGTGTTTTGGCGCCGGCAATCTGCGCCCATGTCCGTTCCGGCGGACAACTGGCCCTTTCCGGAATCCTGCGCGAACAGGCCGAGGAAATCATCGACATCTACGCTCAGTGGCTGCCCATGCAAGTGGCCGACACCCGCGAAGATTGGGTTTGCCTGAGCGGAGTCATGCCCTGATGCGGACACGCTGCCCGGTTTGCAGCACGATTTTTCGTGTTACCTCCGAGCAGTTGCGCCTTCGGGCGGGCAAGGTCCGTTGCGGCCATTGCGACTCAATTTTCAATGCCTTCGAGGCTTTGCTCGAAGATGAGCCGCCGGCTGTCGCCGTTGTGCCGGAACCGCCGGCGGTAGTTCCGCCAGCCGTCCGGCCGGACCCGGTCCCGCCGCCCGTCGTTTCAGCCTTCAGTCCGTCCGAGCCGGTCCGTCCGGCGTTCGACGAGCCTCCGGTTCAGCCTGTCGCGCCCGTTCAGCAAATCGAACTCCCGGCGGAGCCGGAAGTTCCGCTTGAGCCGGAGATTCAAGCTGGCGATATCCCGGCACCGGTCGTCGTGCCTGACGAGCCGGCAGAGGTTTTCGAGCCTGAGGCTGCTCCCGCACCACCCGAGTTGCCGTCGCGGGCCGAGCCGTTGAACGAGCCGACAGCGCAGGCGGTCGAGAAAATCGAAACAATGGAAGAGTCGACACTCGCGGCGCGCGAAGCAGGCTTGGTTGCCGCGCGTGAGTTGAGCGATACCCCGGCTTACAATCGCTGGGCTGCCGGGGCGCTGGCCGGCAACGGCATGGGCGGATTCAGTCATGAAGCCGAGCACGCGGCGACCTGGCCCTTCGTGCTTGTTTCCATCGTCCTCGGCGTCGCCTTGTCCTGCCAGTTGCTGTTCTACTTCCGGACCGATCTGGTGCGTCGCATGCCCGATCTGGCGGGCTTGTACGCCCTTGCTGCGGTCGACGTGCCTTTGCCGCAGGATTCCGATCTGGTGGCCATCGAATCCTCCGATTTGCAGTCCGACAATGCGCGCGGCCTGTTCGTCCTGCAGGCAGCACTGCGCAACCGTGCGGCACATGCCCAGGCGTGGCCGGCGCTCGAACTGACGCTGACCGATGTGCATGACATGGTCGTTGCACGTCGCGTTCTGCTGGCGCCCGACTATCTGCCGCCGGGTATCAGTCCGGTTTCTTTCCCGGCCAACGGCGAACTCGCCATTCGTCTGTGGGTCGAAGCCAAGGATATCGGTGCCGCCGGTTATCGTCTTTACGTTTTTTACCCTTGAGAATTCATTCCCCATGAGCACCCTGATCTGCGGTTCGCTGGCTTTCGACAACATCATGGTCTTCCCGGACCGTTTCAAGAATCACATCCTGCCCGAACAGATTCATATTCTGAACGTGGCGTTTCTGGTGCCCGAACTGCGTCGTGAATTTGGCGGTTGCGCCGGCAATATTGCCTACAACCTGATGCTGCTTGGCGGCGAGCCGTTGATCATGGCGACGGTCGGTGACGATGCTGCGGTCTACCTCGATCGCCTCGATAAACTCGGTCTGCCGCGTACGCATGTGCGTCAGGTGCCGGGCAGTTTTACCGCCCAGGCTTTCATCACGACCGATCTTGACGACAACCAGATCACGGCCTTCCACCCGGGCGCGATGAGCTTTTCGCACCTCAATAAAGTTGAGCAGGCCAAGACAGCCACCTTGGGGATTGTCGGGCCGGATGGCCGCGAAGGCATGATGCAGCACGCCCGTGATTTTGCGGCAGCCGGCTTGCCCTTCATCTTCGATCCGGGTCAGGGCATGCCGATGTTCAGCGGTGACGAATTGCTCGATTTCATGCGACTCGCCGAGTATGCCTGTTTCAACGATTACGAAGCCAAACTGCTTTGCGACCGCACCGGGCGTAGCCTCGAACAGCTGGCTGGCGAGGTCAAGGCGCTGATCGTGACGCGTGGTGGTGAAGGTTCCGAAATTTACGCTGCTGGCCAACGCTATGACATTCCTTGTGTCGAGGCCGATCAACTGCTCGACCCGACCGGCTGTGGCGACGCTTATCGTGCCGGTCTGCTTTACGGCATTACCAATGGCTTTGACTGGCTGACAACGGGGCGCCTGGCATCGGTCATGGGGGCCATCAAGATAGCTTCGCGCGGTGGCCAGAATCATCAACCGAGCCGCGAAGAAATTGCGGCGCGTTATCAACGTGCCTTCGGCACCCAGCCCTGGTGAAACCCATGAAAACCCTTCCCCTGCTTTTTATTTCGCTGGCCTTGCTGGCCGGTTGTGCAACCAGCAAGTCCGGCGATGTTTACAGTCGTGACCAGGCGCGCCGCGAAATGAATGTGCGCATGGGAACGGTTGAGTCGGTGCGTACCGTGGCGCTTGAAGGCACCAAGTCCGGCGTGGGTACCGTTGCCGGTGCTGCCGTTGGCGGCGTGGCCGGCAGCGGACTGGGTGGCGGTAAAGGTCAGATCGTCGGAGCCGTGCTTGGCGCGGTCGTCGGTGGTCTGGCGGGGAGCGCCGTCGAGGAAGGCGTGACACGCAAGGATGCGCTGGAGATTACCGTCAAACTGGATAATGACCGGATGATCGTCGTTGTTCAGGAAGCTGCGCCGGGAGCGTTCCGTCCGGGCGAGCGTGTGCGGGTCGTCTCCGGGACTGGCGAGACGCGCATCACCCACTGAAATATCGCTGTCATTTTCGGGCAACGCGCATGTAACACGCATCATCCAGACTGTTCTCCACAGACATACAAGGAGAACAACATGGAAAATATCCAAAAAGATGCGGGACGTGTGCGTCCCAAGCGCCATACGCTCGATGTCGGGCTGGCCCGTAGCCCGAGTGAAATTCTTGATGCCCAGCGCCTGCGCTATCGTGTTTTCGCCGGTGAGATGGGGGCCAATTTGCCCTCCCGGACCCCGGGGGTGGATCACGATATCTACGATCCGTATTGCGACCATCTGGTCGTACGCGACACGCAAAGCGGCGAAGTGGTTGGCACCTATCGCATTCTTTCGCCGGAAAATGCCCGCCAGATCGGCTATTACTCGGAAAACGAGTTCGACCTGACCCGTCTGCAGCACCTGCGCTCGCGGCTGGTAGAAATCGGTCGTTCCTGTGTTCATCCGGATTACCGTACCGGTGCAACGATCACGCTGCTCTGGTCCGGCTTGGCCCAGTACATGACCGAGCGTGGCTACGATTACCTGATGGGCTGCGCATCGATCAGCATGGCTGACGGCGGCCATGCTGCGGCCAGCTTGTATAATCGCCTCTCGGAAGAACATCTGGGGCCGCAGGAATACCGTGTTTTCCCGCGTTGTCCCTTGCCGCTGGCGGCCTTGCAGCAGGATCGTCCGGCTGAAACGCCGCCCTTGATCAAGGGCTATTTGCGGGCCGGGGCATGGATCTGCGGCGAACCGGCATGGGATCCCGATTTCAACACGGCTGACCTGCCCATCCTGATGCCGATGGCCAAGGTGTCTAGCCGCTACGCCAAGCACTATTTGGGATAAATCGTCTGAGCCAGACCAATTTTTTGATTCGCAGCTTCCGTATTTTTCGACTGGCTCTGCTGGTTGTATTCGGCTTGATTGTTACGCTGCTCGTGTTTCCCATATGTAGCGATGCTGCCCGGCTCCGACTCAAGTCGAGTTGGGCGGTTGCCCTGCTTGATGCGCTGGGGGTCGAGGTCGATGCCGACCTGACGCATGCTGCGCCGGGGGTGTTGCTCGTTGCCAACCACATTTCGTGGATCGATATCTACGTAATCAATGCCGCACTGCCCTCGGCCTTCGTTTCCAAGGAAGAGGTACGACACTGGCCGGTGATAGGTTGGCTGGCAGCAAAGAACGATACGATTTTCCTGCGCCGGGGCAGTCGCGGCCACGCCAGGATCATCAATCAGGAAATCGGTGACTTGTTGGCGCGTGGGCGCCATGTCGCGGTTTTTCCGGAGGGCACGACAACCGATGGTCGCAGTTTGCTGCATTTTCATGCCGCATTGCTGCAACCGGCCCTGGTCGGTGGCTACCCGATCTTGCCGGTGGCACTCTCCTACTGGGAAACAGACGGCCAGCGTAGTCTGGCGCCGCGTTACGATGGCGATATTTCTCTTGGCGAATGTACGCGGGCCATTCTCGGCCGCAAGCGTCTGATTGCCCGCCTGGTAACGACGCCCTTGCTTGGCCTGAATGGCGAGGACCGCAAGCAGGTTGCCGCCGAGTCACGCGAGGCGATCAGTCGAGCGGCTGGGCTTCCTCTGCCGAGCAGTTCACCTGAAATACCGAACGATCTTCAAGGCGAACCGCCGTCAGGTGGCCTCCCCACAGACAGCCGGAGTCCAGTGCCAGAAAGTGCGGTAGCACTTTAAGGCCGAGTGCCGACCAGTGGCCGGTAATCAATACCGAGTCGGTATAGCGGGGATTGGGCGCGTCAAACCAGGGAATGTGGCCGGCCGGGGTGTTGCTCAGCTTTCCTTTGGCCTTGAATTCCATGATGCCTTCCGGGGTGCAGAAGCGCATGCGGGTCATGGCGTTGACGATGACGCGCAGGCGCGGCCAGCCGCTTAGTTCATCCGACCAGCCGGCAGGGTCGCTGCCCCATAGGTTTTTGAGGAATTGGCGATAATCCGGGCCCTGCAGGGCAGCCTCGACTTCGCCTGACAGCGCTCTGGCTTGCCTGGCGGTCCATTGGGGCAACAGGCCGGCATGCACCATGCAATAGTTGTCCTCGGTGTAGCACAGCGGTTGCTGGCGAAGCCAGTCGAGTAGCTCGCTGCAGTCCGGGGCATCAAAGATGGCCTGCAAAGTATCGTCCTTGGCGCGAAATTTGGCCCCGCCTTCTGCCACCATCAGCAGGTAAAGATCGTGATTGCCGAGCACGGTCACCGCCGACGGGCCGAGCGATTTGATCAGGCGGAGCGTTTCCAGCGATTTCGGCCCGCGGTTGACCAGGTCGCCGACCAGCCAGATGCGGTCATGCGCTGCGTCGAACTTGCATAACTCGAGCAAGCGGCAAAGGGAGTCGTAGCAGCCCTGAATGTCGCCGATTGCGTAGTTCGCCATTATTCGACGGTGACCGATTTGGCCAGGTTGCGCGGCTTGTCCACGTCGGTGCCTTTGACCAGCGCGACGTGGTAAGACAGCAACTGCAGCGGAATGACGTGCAGGATCGGTGAGAGTTCGCCGTAATGTTCCGGCAGGCGCAGGATGTGCACGCCTTCCGATTCGGGAATTTCCGAGTCGGCATCGGCGAAGACATAAAGCTCGCCACCGCGTGCCTGGACTTCCTTGAGATTGGATTTCAGCTTGTCGAGCAACTGATCATTCGGAGCGACCGAGATGACCGGCATGTTGGCATCGACCAGCGCCAGCGGGCCATGTTTCAATTCGCCGGCCGGATAGGCTTCGGCATGAATGTAGGAAATTTCCTTGAGCTTCAGGGCGCCTTCAAGGGCAATCGGATAGTGCCGGCCGCGACCGAGGAAAAGGGCGTGGTGCTTGTCGGCAAAGCGTTTGGCCCAGGCTTCGATATCCGATTCGAGGCCGAGCACCTTGTTGACCGCGACAGGCAGGTGGCGCAGTTGTTCGATATAGATGGCTTCCTGTTCGGCGCTCAGTTGCTGGCGTACCTTGGCCATGACCAGTACCAGCAGGAAGAGCGCGGCGAGCTGGGTGGTGAAAGCCTTGGTCGAGGCAACGCCGATTTCCGGGCCGGCGCGAGTGATGAAGCGCAGGGCGCATTCGCGGACGATGGCCGATTCCGGCACGTTGCAGATGGCCAGCGTCTTGGTCTGGCCGAGCGACTTGGCATGGCGCAGGGCGGCCAGCGTGTCGGCTGTTTCGCCGGATTGCGAAATGGCGACGATCAGCTGACGCGGGTTTGGCACCGAGGTACGGTAGCGGTATTCGCTGGCAATTTCGACATTGCACGGCACGCCGGCAATGGCTTCGAGCCAGTAACGGGCGGTGAAGCCCGAATGGCTGCTGGTGCCGCAGGCAAGAATTAGAATCGAGTCGATATCGGCCAGCAAGTTGGCAGCTTCTGCGCCGAAAATGCCGGGTTGGATCGATTTGCTGCCGCCGACGATTTCGAGCGTGTTGGCCAACGCCTCCGGCTGCTCGAAAATTTCCTTCTGCATGTAGTGCTGGTAATTGCCCAGCTCGACGGCTGCGGCCGAGAGTTGCGAGACATGCACCGGGCGCTCGACCGGCGTACCGTCGAGGCGGGTGATGCGGACGGATGTCGCGGTCAACTCGGCAATATCGCCATTTTCCAGATAGACCATGTTGCGTGTGACCTGGAGCAGCGCCGAAGCATCGGATGCGGCGTAGTTGCCGGTTTCCGAAACGCCGAGCAGCAGAGGCGACCCTTCGCGGGTGACGACGATCTTGCCCGGTTGGCTGTGGTCGATAACGGCGATGGCGAAGGCGCCGACCAGGCGGCGGCAGGCAATCTGCACGGCCTTGAACAGGTCGGGCTCGCTTTTCAGCGTGGCTTCGATCAAGTGGGCGATGCTTTCGGTGTCGGTGTCCGATGTGAAGACATAACCTTGAGCCGTCAGTTCGCTGCGCAGGCTTTCGTAATTTTCGATGATGCCGTTATGAACGACGGCGATCGTGCCGGAAACATGCGGGTGAGCGTTGCGTTCGCATGGCACGCCGTGCGTTGCCCAGCGGGTGTGGGCAATGCCGGTTGTGGCGCGGGTTGCGGCCGACGCGGCTTCAAGCTCGGCGACCCGGCCGACCGAGCGGACACGTTCGATCTCAGTGCTGCCGATGACGGCAATCCCGGCCGAGTCATAGCCCCGGTATTCGAGTTTCTTCAGCCCTTCAACGAGGACGGGAACGATGTTGTTGCCGGCTGCTGCCGCGACGATGCCACACATGACTGATCCTTAAACCTTGTAGTAATCGCGATACCAGGCGATGAAGCGGCCGACGCCTTCCTGGATGGGCGTGCCCGGGACGAAACCGACCCAGTCGTTGAGCAGCGAAGTGTCGGCATAGGTCGCCGGGACGTCGCCGTCCTGCAGCGGCAGCAGGCGCTTCTCTGCCGTCTTGCCGAGTGCCTGTTCGATGGCGCCGATGAAGTCGAGCAACTGGACCGGATTGTTGTTGCCAATATTGAACACGCGGTAAGGCGCATTGCTCGTCGCCGGATCGGCGGAAATCGCGTCATATTCGGCGTTGACCGCAGCATTCTTGTCGAGCACGCGGATGACGCCTTCGACAATGTCGTCGACGTAGGTGAAGTCGCGCTGCATGTTGCCATGGTTGAAGACGTCGATGGCACGACCTTCAAGAATGGCCTTGGTGAACAGGAAGAGCGCCATGTCCGGGCGACCCCACGGGCCGTAGACCGTGAAGAAGCGCAGCCCGGTCGTCGGCAGGCCGAAGAGGTGGCTGTAGGTATGGGCCATCAGCTCGTTGGCCTTCTTGGACGCGGCGTAGAGGCTGACCGGATGGTCGACGCTGTCGTGTTCCGAGAACGGCATCTTGGTATTGCCGCCGTAGACGCTGGAGCTGGAGGCGTAAACCAGATGCGCCACCTTGTTGTGGCGGCAGCCTTCGAGGATGTTGGTGAAGCCGACCAGATTGCTGTCGATGTAGGCGTGCGGATTCTGCAGCGAATAACGGACACCGGCCTGGGCGGCGAGGTGAATCACCTTGTCGAATTTTTCGCTGGCGAACAGGGCTTCCATGCCGGCCCGGTTACCGACGTCGAGCTTGATGAAGCGGAAATTGGCGTGGCTGGTCAGTCGGGCCAGGCGGTTTTCTTTCAGGCTGACTTCGTAATAATCGTTCAGATTGTCCAGACCGACGACTTCGTCGCCGCGCGCAAGCAGGCGCAGCGAGGTGGTCATGCCGATAAATCCGGCTGCGCCGGTCACAAGAATTTTCATGGGCTTACCCGTGGCAATGGAAGAATGATTTTACCGCAACGTCGCATCGGATTTTTGACGTTCCAGCATTTTGGAATATTTCATGAAGCTGTTGAAACAGCCGATGGCAATGTGGATCAGGCCGGGCAACCCGTCGCGGAAACCCTGGCGGATCAGGTAGAACTTGATGAAGCGGACCAGCGGGCTGAAGGCAATGCGCCCGAAAGTTGCCCGTTTGCCCGCTGCCAGCGCCATGTCGGCGGCCAGCGTGGTGTAGCGGTTTTGCTTGGTCAGGTAGCTGGCCAGCGACTCGGCTGAATCGTGCAGCAGATCGCCCGACAATTGGCCGATGCTGGCGCGGGTTTCGACTTTCTCATGGACGGCATCGTTCGACCAGCGCGCCTGGCGACGGTCGAACAGGCGCAGGCTCCAGTCGGGGTAGCCTTCCCCGTGCTTCAGGTAGTGGCCAAGGAAGCGATTGCAGCGCGGAAAACGGAATGCCGCGGTCGACGGCTGCTGCAGGGCTGTTTCGATGCTTGCCTGCAAACTCAGGCTGACCCGTTCGTCGGCATCGAGGCAGAGTACCCAGTCGTGGCGTGCCGCATCGACGGCAAACTGCTTTTGTGGCCCGAAGCCGAGCCAGTCCTGCTGGATGACGCGGGCGCCGTAACGTTCGGCCAGCGCCACCGTGCCGTCGGTGCTGCCCGAATCGACAACGATGATCTCGTCGGCAAAGCGCGCACTTTTCAGGCAATCCTCGAGCTGGGAGGCGGCATTGAGCGTAATGATCGCAACGGAGAGCGGCTGGCGCGTAGCAGGCATTTATAATCGCGGCTTCGAAAGCACGTATTTTATCTGCCGATGCGCATTCTGCTCGTGAAAACTTCCTCGCTCGGCGACGTGATCCACAATTTGCCCGTGGTCAGCGACATCCGCCGGCATTTCCCCGATGCCGCGGTCGACTGGTGCGTCGAGGAGAATTTCGCGGCCATTCCCCGTTTGCATCCGGCGGTTGGTGAAATCATCCCGGTTGCGATCCGGCGTTGGCGTAAAAAGCTGTTTCAGGCGCAGACCTGGCGTGAATTTGGCGCTTTTGGCCGCCAGATGCAGGCTCACAACTACGATGCGGTGATCGATACGCAAGGGCTGCTGAAAAGTGCCTGGCTGGCGCGTCGTGCGCGTGGGCCACTCAGCGGCTATGCGGCAGACTCGGCGCGTGAGCCGGTCGCATCACGCTTTTACGAACGTCATTTCAGTGTCCCGACGAGTGAGCATGCGGTCGTGCGCAATCGACTGCTGGTTGCGGCGGCTCTCGGTTACGCCATCGAAGGTGGTCCGGATTACGGCATCGCGCCGCCAGCCGCCCAATTCGACTGGTTGCCGGAACAGCCTTTCGTGGTTTTCCTGACGGCCACCAGCCGCGACGACAAGCTTTGGCCTGAGAGCCACTGGGTCGAGTTGGGCCGGCAATTGGGTGCGCTTGGCTACATTGCGATTTTGCCCGCAGGCAGTGCGCCCGAGCGTGAGCGGGCGGCACATCTCGCCGCCGCCATTCCGGAGGCCATCGCGGCGCCGCCGATGAATATTCCGCAACTGGCTGCGCTGCTCGGTTCTGCCCGGGCAGCGGTTGGCGTGGATACCGGGTTGAGCCACCTCGCCGTGGCCTTGAAAACGCCCACCGTTGCCTTGTACACCGCGACAGACCCCGGTTTGACCGGTGTGCTTGGCAGTGGTTTCTTTCGCAATCTGGGCGGCAAGGCACAAATTCCGACGGTTTCGGCTGTGCTTGACGAATTGCAGGCGGCGCTTTCCTGATGGCGCGCCTGCTTTATTCGCTGTTCCTCTACCTGATCACGCCGCTGATCTGGCTGCGCCTGCTCTGGCGTGCCCGCAAGCAAGCCGATTACCTGCATCATCTCGGCGAGCGATATGGTTTTTACGCTCAGCCCGTGCCTGAGAAACTGATCTGGGTGCACGCGGTTTCGGTCGGCGAAACGCGCGCGGCACAGCCGCTGATCGAAGGTTTGCTGGCACGTTGGCCCGGTTATCGCATCCTGTTAACCTGCATGACCCCGACCGGACGGGAAACCGGGCGTGAGGTCTATGGCGAGCGGGTTATCCAGGCTTATCTGCCGTATGACTACCCTGGCGCGGTCAACCGCTTTTTCAGGCGTTTTTCGCCGCTTTTCGGTGTCCTGATGGAAACCGAGATATGGCCAAATCTGCTCGCTTCCGCACAGAAAAACCGTGTTCCGGTAATGCTGGCCAATGCCCGTCTGTCGGTTCGTTCGGCGCGCGGTTATGGCCGTCTTGGCCGGCTTGTCCGCCCGGCCTTCGGCGTCCTCGCCGGTGTCTCGGCGCAGACGGAAGGCGATGCGTCGCGCCTGGCTCAACTGGGCGCCGGGTCGGTCGAGGTTTGTGGCAATCTGAAATTCGACGTGGTGCCATCGCCCGAAAAATTGGCGCTGGGGCGTGACTGGAAAACCGGGCTCGGGTCGCGCCCGGTCTGGTTGGCCGCGAGTACGCGTGAAGGTGAGGAAGCGTTGATTCTCGATGCCTGGCGTGCAGCGCGTGTGCCGGATGCCTTGCTCGTGCTGGTGCCGCGCCATCCGCAGCGGTTCAATGAGGTTGCCGACCTGATTGCCAGCCGGGGGCTGCGTTGCCAGCGGCGCAGCGTGGCGATGCCTGTCGCGGAGACGGAGGTCTGGCTGGGCGACAGCATGGGAGAAATGGCGGCTTACTACGCCATGGCCGACCTGGCCTTCATCGGCGGTAGTTTGTTGCCGCTTGGTGGGCAGAATCTGATCGAGGCGGCGGCTTGCGGTTGTCCGGTGCTGGTTGGTCCGCATACCTTCAATTTCCTGCAGGCGACGCAGGATGCCATCGCTGCCGGTGCGGCGCGGCGCATTGACTCAGTCGAAGCGCTTGGGCTGGCGGTTGAGCAACTGCTGGGCAGTGCTGATCAACTGGCCGGCATGCGTCAGGCTGCCAGCCGGTTTGCGCTGGCCCATCAAGGCGCAGCGCAGCGTACCTTGGCTTTTATTGAACGGCAGGTCGCTCAAGCAAGGCGTTGATCTGGGCAATGTCGTCTTCGCCCAAGGCGCCGACCGCACCCTTCAGGCGCAGTTGGGCGAGTAGCGTATCGAGTGTCGCCCGAGCCAGGTCGCGGCGGGTGACGTAGACCTGGTTTTCGGCGTTGAGCACATCGATGTTGATGCGTACGCCGACCTCGTAACCCAGCTTGTTCGACTCAAGGGCCGATTGCGATGAAACCAGCGCCGCCTTGAGGGCGCGGACCTGGGCCAGCCCGTTGACCACGCCGAGGTAGTACTGGCGGGCGGAAAGGGCTGCCGTGCGGCGCGCTGCTTCAAGGTTGGACAGGGTGGCGGTGCGATTGGCGGCGGCTTCACGCTGACGCGATACGACCTGGCCGCCCTGGAAAATTGGAATGTTCAGCTGGATGCCGATGTTCTGGTATTCGGTATCGATCATGCCCAGCGCGGTCGACCCGAAGGATTTGGCATTTCCCGCGTTGGCGACCAGATCGACGGTCGGGTAGTGCCCCGCGCGTTGCTTGCCAACCTCCCGTTCGGCGATGTCGGCATTGGCTTGCTGGACCTGGACGGCGATGCTGTCCTTTTCGGCTGCGGCAACCCACTGATTCATATCGTTGGGTTGTGGTGCAGTCAGCTCGGCATCCTTGCGCGTGGTGGCCAAGTCGCCCGCTTCCTTGCCAATGATGGCTTGCAGGCTGCGTTGTTTGACTTCGTAGTCGCTTTCAGCCGCAATTTCCTGTGCCACGGCGAGGTCGAAGCGGGCCTGTGCTTCGTGCGTGTCGGTAATGGTTGCCGTGCCGACTTCGAAATTCTTTTTGGCCGACTCGAGCTGCTGGGCGATGGCGGTCTTGTTGGCCCGAACGGCTTTGAGGTTTTCGATGGCGTAATTGACATCGAAATAAGCCTGGGCAACACGCAGGATCAAATCCTGGCGAGCTTGCGCGAAATTGGCTTCGGCCTGGGCAACCTGGATTTTCGACTGGTCGTAACTGACCCAGTTCTGCCAGCGGAAAAGCGGCTGGGACAGGGTCAGCTGGTAGCCGTTGCTGTTGAAACGAGGTTTGCCAAGCGTGGCACCGTTGAAGAGCGAGACTTCATTCTCGTTCCACACCGTATTGCCGGAAAGTGTCAGGCTCGGCAGCAAGCCTGCGCGCCCCTGGGGCATTTTTTCGCGGCCGGCATCGAGCGTGGCGCGAGCTGCGGCAAAGGTCGGATCGTTGTCCTGTGCTTCGCGGTAGACCTGCATCAGGTCTGCGGCAAATACGGGTGCAGCAAGCAAGGGTGAAAGAATCAGCCAGGCGAGTTTTTTCATGCCATCCTCAGTATCGATGCATCGTGGGGTCAACTTCTCCTGCCCAGGCTTCTACACCGCCGGCCAGGTTGTGCAATCGTGCATAACCCTTGCGCTCGAGAAACATGGCAACCTGCATGCTGCGTCCGCCGTGGTGGCAAATGACGACAAGCTCACGCTCCGGGTCGAGCTCATCGCAGCGCAGGGGGACCGTGTGCATCGGGATGAGCAGCGAATCAGGCAAATGGCAGAGTTCGAACTCCCACGGTTCGCGCACGTCGAGCAGAATCGGCTTGGGCTGGCTGTCATCAGCCAGCCATTCGGCCAGTTGGCGTGCGCGAATCTGCTGCATCAGAACGAGAAACCTGATTCGGGCGTGGTGCCGTCGATTGCAGGAATGACCGTTTCGAACAGGTTGACCGTGTTGTAGATGCCATCGGCGGTACAGGTGATCAACTGGGCTTGCATGACCGGGGCCAGGCCAACCGTGACGGCAAGACGGCCACCGACGCGCAATTGCTTGAGCAACGCGGCGGGCAGGGTGGGCAGAGAGCCGGAAACAACAATCGCGTCGTACGGACCGGACTGGCTCCAGCCTTGGGCGCCATCGGCAACTTCGATCGTGACGTTGGCGACACCAGCACGCTCCAGATTCTGGCGAGCGGATTCAGCCAGTTCCGGACGGGATTCGACCGTCACAACGTGTTCGGCGCGCGCCGCCAGCAAGGCCGCCATGTAGCCGCTGCCGGTGCCGATTTCGAGAACCTTGTCGGTTTTCTTGATGCCGAGTTCCTGCAGCAATTTGGCTTCGACGCGCGGTGCCAGCATGACCTGGCCATCGCCGAGCGGGATTTCCATGTCGGCAAATGCCAGGTTGCGGTAGGCGGTCGGTACGAAATCTTCGCGCTTGACCACGAAAAGCAGGTCAAGCACCTGCGGATCCAGAACCTCCCAGGGGCGGATCTGTTGTTCAATCATGTTGAAACGTGCTTGCTCGATATTCATGTGGGTCTCCGCAGGCTTAATATTAGCACAAGCTAATATATTGATTCCGAGAAAGCAAAATTATACCTGACTCCCGCGCAAGCCTTGGCGCAGGAGATCCATGTGAATTTGCAGGTAAAGACCTGAATCGCCTTCGCTGTTTTGGCAGCAGGCCATCGAAAAGCGCCAGATCAACAGCATCAGGATGGGGGCGATGATCACGTCGATGGTCGTTTCAACATCCATGTGCCGGAATTCGCCGGAAGCCATGCCGCGCTCAAGGGCTGCGCCGACCAGGGCTCGCCCGCGCTTGATGACGTTTTCGTAATAAAAAAGTGCGACGTCCGGAAAGTTTCTGGCTTCGGCAACCATCAGCTTCGGGATGCCGGCCAGTCGAGTCTGTCCGATCTTGCTCCACCAGTTGCCGAGCAATTTTTCCAGCAGGTCGAAGCTGCTGCCGCAATGTTGGGCGGCGATGGCTTCGTTTTCGGCAACAACCGGGACGATGCCTTCCTGAATGACCGCCTTGAACAGCGCTTCCTTGCTGTCAAAGTAGAGGTAGAGCGTACCTTTAGATACGCCGGCGCTGAGGGCGACATCTTCCAGTCGTGTCGCGGCGAAGCCTTTCTCGACAAACAGGCTGAGCGCAGCTGTGGTCAGCTCCGAAGGACGGGCTTCCTTGCGACGTTTACGGGCGGGTGGTGAGACTGACATGGGTAACTTAATGACTCGTTGGTCATTAAGTTACCACTTCGTCTTGTCTACGGTCAACGACCTTCCTTGATCATCCGGCTGCTGGCAGGCTGGATGGGGCGTGCGTTGTTGCGGTACAGCCGGCTGAAGATGTTGATCTGTTCCGGCGAAACCTGCACCGGCTGTTTCATGACCAGCCAGAGCACGCCTTCGGTACAGGGCGGGGTCGTGAGCGAGCCCATGTAGGTGTAGTAATTCTGGTCGGAAGGCAGCAGGTTGGCCGGGTTGATTACCGGGCCGGGCGGCGAGACCTCGA
This sequence comes from Dechloromonas denitrificans, assembly GCF_020510665.1. Lineage (NCBI taxonomy): Bacteria > Pseudomonadati > Pseudomonadota > Betaproteobacteria > Rhodocyclales > Azonexaceae > Dechloromonas > Dechloromonas denitrificans. The sequence continues at coordinate 3,208,952 of NZ_CP075187.1, read as the reverse complement.
CGTTTTTCTCCAGGGGCATGTTGTTCCAGAGCGTCTGGATGAACGGGTTCTCGCTGCCTCGCTCAAGTAGCACGGCGACCACGGCCAACTGGCCTTCGTCCGATTTATGCACCAGATGCACCACCATGTCGAAGCGCTGGCCGTTCACCTTTTCTTCGGATGGACGATGGAAATGGAACTGGACCAGTTCGTAGGTTTTTCCGGTCAGGCTAATCGAGCTGTCGCCGACGGCAACCTGCACGGTGTGTCCGTTGTCAATGATGCGGAAGGTTGATGGACGGTAGCTGAACTTGATCTGTTCGAGATCGACCTTGATGCCTTCCTTGATGTCGATCGGTGACTGACGCTGGCCGATGGCACAAGTCTTGTTTTTCGGATCGATCTTGGCCCAGTTATCGGGGCCGCCTTCGCCGTCATAAGACCAGTGAATGTGGGCGTGCTGGAGAGCCGGCTCGCTCTGTGCCAGTTCCAGCATGTAACCGCCGGTCTTTGCCGGTTTGGCAGGTTTGGCCGGTGATGAGCTGTGCACCACGACGTGGCTTGCCTTGGGCGGTGCCGCTTTCGGTGGTGCCGGTTCGTGCGCGGCTTCTGCCGCAGGTTTCAGATTCGGCTTGATTGAAATCGGCGCAGCTTGCTCGGCCTTGGCGGCGGGTGCGTGGCTGGTGTCGGATGCCTTCATTGCGCCGGACTTGGCGAGATCTTTCTTGATCATCGCTTCGTTGGCTTCCTTCAGCTGGCTGGTGGCTTCGTTGGCTTTTTGGGCAACCTCGGTCACGCTTTCCTTGGCTGGGCGGCAAACTTCGCGCAAGACCTTGTCGTCGAGCGTGCCGGTACGGACCGGCAATTCGGCACCCTTGATCTCTTCCTCGCGGACGACTTCCGACTCGTTCTTCTTGTAAATGCGCTTGATCGTGCTGGCATTGCGCGAGCCGCAGTCGTAGCGCGTGATTGCTTCAATGACCCGGTAGCCGGCGCCGGACTTGGCATCGACGATTTCCTTTTCGAGGATGACCCGTCCCTGGGCTTGAACCTTGCCGCCATCTTCACGTTTGATGCTGGTCCGGTCGAGTTCGATCCGTTTTCCCGGTTCGGACGAGATGGTTTGCCAGGTCGGTGCGGCGGCCGCGCACCACGGCAGCGTCGCCAGCAGGGCGGCAATAGTCAATAAGCGCATGTTTAACCCCTTTGATTTTGTTTCTTTTTGGCTTGCCATGGATATTTCGGTCAAAATTGAGAAATCTTGAGCAAGGAATGTCATTCCTTGCATTTTGCCTGTGTTTCCAGTAACTTGCAGCCCACTCGTTAGGGGTGTCTGCCGCCATGTATTTGCTGCGGTCGACTGAGAAAAACCCTTCGAACCTGACCGGGTCATGCCGTCGTAGGGAAACGAACTCTCCGTTGGAACCAGATCGCTCCTTGCCCGTCTTACCCGCTGTGTCCCCGCATGGAGCTCCAATGAACGCCAAAGAACAATTCCTCGCCGCCAACGCCCACGTCGACGAGGCCGCAGTCCAGCCGCTGCCCAATTCCCGCAAGATTTACATCGAAGGTTCGCGCCCGGACATTCGAGTACCGATGCGCGAGATCATGCAGGATGACACGCCGACCGCCTTCGGTGGGGAAAAGAATCCGCCGATCTACGTTTATGACTGCTCCGGCCCGTATTCCGATCCGGATGCCAAAATCGACATCCGCTCTGGCCTGCCGGCTTTGCGTGCCCAATGGATCGCCGAGCGTGGCGACGTTGAAGAGCTGCCCGGCCTGAGTTCCGAATTTGGCCAGAAACGCGCCGACGACAAATCGCTCGACGAACTGCGCTTCCCCGGCCTGCACCGCAAGCCGCTGCGCGCCAAGGCCGGCCAGAACGTCAGCCAGATGCACTACGCCCGCCAAGGCATCATCACGCCGGAAATGGAATACGTCGCCATCCGCGAAAACAACAATCGCCGCGCTTATATCGAATCGCTGCGGTCGACTGGTCCGCAGGGCGAAAAAATGGCCAAGCTGCTCGGTCGCCAACACCCCGGCCAGAACTTTGGCGCCAGCATTCCCGAAGAAATCACCCCGGAATTCGTGCGCAGCGAAATCGCCCGCGGTCGCGCCATCATCCCGAACAACATCAACCACCCGGAAAGCGAGCCGATGATTATCGGCCGCAACTTCCTGACCAAGATCAACGCCAACATCGGCAACTCGGCGCTCGGCTCTTCCATTCAGGAAGAAGTCGAGAAAATGACCTGGTCGATCCGCTGGGGCGGCGACACCGTGATGGACCTGTCCACCGGCAAGAACATCCACGAAACGCGCGAATGGATCATCCGCAACAGCCCGGTCGCCATCGGCACCGTGCCGATCTATCAGGCGCTGGAAAAGGTCAACGGCAAGGCCGAAGACCTGACCTGGGAAATCTTCCGCGACACGCTGATCGAACAGGCCGAGCAGGGCGTCGACTACTTCACCATCCACGCCGGCGTGCTGTTGCGCTACGTGCCGCTCACCGCCAACCGGATGACCGGCATCGTCTCCCGTGGCGGCTCGATCATGGCCAAGTGGTGCCTGGCGCACCACAAGGAAAGCTTCCTCTACACGCACTTTGAGGAAATCTGCGAAATCATGAAGGCCTACGACGTTGCCTTCAGCCTCGGCGACGGCCTGCGTCCCGGCTCGATCTACGACGCCAACGACGAAGCCCAGCTTGGCGAACTGAAGACCCTCGGCGAACTGACCCAGATCGCCTGGAAGCACGACGTGCAGGTCATGATCGAAGGCCCCGGCCATGTGCCCATGCACATGATCAAGGAGAACATGGACCTGCAGCTTCAATACTGCGACGAAGCCCCGTTCTACACCCTCGGCCCCTTGACCACCGACATCGCGCCGGGTTACGACCACATCACCAGCGGCATCGGCGCCGCGATGATCGGCTGGTACGGCACGGCCATGCTCTGCTACGTCACGCCCAAGGAACACCTCGGCCTGCCCGACAAGGACGACGTCAAGACTGGCATCATCACCTACAAGCTCGCCGCCCATGCCGCCGACCTGGCCAAGGGCCACCCCGGCGCGCAGATCCGCGACAACGCGCTGTCCAAGGCGCGCTTCGAATTCCGCTGGGACGATCAGTTCAACCTCGGTCTCGACCCGGACAAGGCGCGTGAATTCCATGACGAAACGCTTCCGAAGGAATCCGCCAAGGTCGCCCACTTCTGCTCCATGTGCGGTCCGCACTTCTGCTCGATGAAGATCACGCAGGAAGTTCGGGAGTTTGCGGCGCAGCAAGGTTTGGATGAAGCGGCTGCGCTGGAGAAGGGGATGGAAGTGAAGTCGGTAGAGTTCGTGAAGGCCGGGGCTGAGGTTTATAGCAAGGTCTGAGTGCAACATCCCGAATGAAAAAGGCGGCCATTTGGCCTAATGCAGTTCAGTTAAGGCTCTTTTAGGTGACGAACGGCGTAACGAGCCGGTCTGGCTTTGACGACACGGGGGCATTTTCGCCCCCGTCGTTTTTCCACGATAGCCATCTGCAACTGCAAACGCAGGCGCGCCAGATGGGACGGCAGTTTCCCCGGACTCATTCCCGCCGCCCAGATCAGTTCGTGCTGGATGATGTGCAGTGCGCGCAGGAAGCTCAGATCGGTCGGAGCGACGCGCGCTTCAGTGGCCGCCTTGGCGATTTCAAGTCTGATCAGGTTGTAGGCAATTAAGGCCCCCCAGATTTCCTGATTGACCCCTTCGGGCAAACGCGAGCGCAAGGTCAGCGCTTCGCCCAGCATCGATTGCTTGAGCTCGCGGTAGCTGGTTTCAATTTCCCAGCGCCGGCGATAGCAGTCCGCCAGATCCTGCGCTTTGATGCGGCGGCGATCGAACAATGAGGTCAGCAGTACCCGGCTTTGACCATTGGCCGACTCGACTCGAATGGCACGGGCCTCCCAGGCCTCGGGCAGATCAGGGACCTTGACGCGCGCTTGAGGAGATATACGCAAACGAACCCGACAATCCTCGGGCGTTCCCGACAGGACTTCGTATTGCGTGTTGGACTTGGCGGGGATCAGGTAATGCCGCTCGGTGCCCGCAGCACTCAAGCCCAACAATATTTCCGCAGAAACAAAGCCCTTGTCGAAGACGGTCAGGGAATGGTCCTCGATCCGACCGATCAGCGCCTTGGCGTAAAGCATTTCGTTCTGGCCGTATTGGCCAAACTCGATGGCCGAGACCAGATGGGTGGGCAGTGCCGTCAGGCTGACGGCACGCACCTGAGGATAGGAGGCCACTTTGCCGCTGGCGTAGCGTTGGGCACCAAAGAATTCGCGGTTCTCGGGGCTGTCCGGCACCCGAAAGGTGGTGCCATCGACCGCCCATAGCGAAAGTCCCTTCCACTGATTCGCGACCTTCTCCTGTGCGCACCAGGCTTGGGCCGTTTGCTCGAACAACCATTGCAGCGGGGCTTGGCCAAGGCGAGCCCGCGCCTGCGTGATCGCACTCTTGCAGACCGCCTCGATTCGGGTGTCGGGCAAGGCCAGATCCAGGGTGCTGAGTACTTCTTCCATCGACTGGCGACGAAACAACGCCAGGGCGATCACCAGCCAGACCACTTGCTCCGCCGGCAAACGACGGCGGCGAACACTCGCCACCCCATGCGCGCTGAGCGCCTGCTCAATCCACTCATACGGCAAATGAGCCGCCAGACGATCGAATCCGATCGTCGGCATGACATCTGTCGTAATGGAGAGCTGGCTGGACAACATCGTTCGCCACGTTAACCATTCGGCGAACTGTCCACAAGCCCCAAAATGAAAAATGCCGCTCACCTAAGTGAACGGCATTGGGCCATTTGGCCGCCTTTTTATTTGTTCCGGATTTTTGCCAACTACATCCCGAGCGATTTCAGCAAATCGTCGTGCTCGCTGGATTCAGTGGCTTGTGCTGTGGCTTGGGCCGGCATGGCGGCTTGGGCAATCAATTCGTCGGGATCAGGCGCATCGCTGGCTTCGAAGTCGAACAGCTTGATGAATTCGGTGCCATCGATTGCCATTTCGAGATAGAAAATATTGTTGCGCCCGGTGTGGAAAGTGACGCGACGGGCTTCCGGCTTGTCGAGGTTGGTGTCGACGCTGAGCATGACCTGCTTGTTGAGGACCAGCATCTTGGGCTGGTTTTGCGTGATCTGGGTTTGCAGTTCGCGGGCAACCTTGCCGGTGAAATCGCCGACGATCTGGTTCATCAGTTCGCCCATCACATTGCTCACTTCGTCCGCGGTGTGCGAGCTGGCCAGTTCATCCTTGGCCATGCCCATGTTGAGCATGTAGCTTTCGTACAGTTCCATCGCCGCCTGCGATGAAAAGTTGATGACGACCAGCCCCGAGAAGCCGCCGTCGAACAGTACGAAGCAGCCGATGTCCGGCTTGAGGCAGGTCTTGGTGATGCGCTGGACCATGCCGGAGAAATGGATGGGGCTTTGCGTGGCGACGGTAAGAACCCGTGACACTGAATTGCACAGGCTCAGCAGGATGTCTTCGGTGCCGAATACGACTTTTTTTTCTGGGGTGCTCATGGGCTAATCGTCCTGCTGGATAGGTATTGCGAATATATAGCACAGCTAACCAGCATCGACAGTGGCTGCACTGAATGAATTTCAAGTATTCGTCGAAAATGCCATTTCTGGATGGTTGACCGTGGTATTGGCATTTTGCTGTTTATTTACCGTTGAAGGTCTCCCGCCAGATGCTCGGTGAAACGCCGAAGGCTTTGCGAAAGTGGTGGCGCAGGGTGACGGGCGAGGCGAAGCCGGCGAGATCAGCAATTTGTTCGATATCGTGCTCTGTGCCTTCGAGCAGGCGCTGGCTCAATGCCAAACGTTGTCCGAGCAACCACGCGCTGACGGTGCTGCCGGTGAGTTGCCGGAAATGGCGGGTAAAGGTGCGACGGCTCATCAGCGCGCGCTGGGCCAGGCTGTCGAGTGTGTGCGCTTGCGCCGGGTTGGTGCGCACCCAGTCGAGCAATTCGGCCAGTCGTGAGTCGTTGGCGCTGGCCGGGACGGGTTGTTCGATGAACTGTGCCTGTCCGCCTTGCCGGTGGGGTGGAACAACCAGGCGGCGAGCAACGCTATTGGCCGTTTCGGCCCCGTATTCCTGGCGCAGCATGTACAGGCAACAATCAATCCCGGCGGCGGTTCCGGCCGAGGTCAGTATCCGGTCGTCGGCAATATATAGAACATTGGCGTCGACTTGGGTCAGCGGATAGCGTCGGGCGAAATCTGCGGCATAGGCCCAGTGGGTTGTTGCCCGACGTCCGTCGAGCAGGCCGGCAGCAGCCAACACGTAAGCGCCGAGGCATAGGCCGACGATTGTCGCGCCACGCTGGGCCGCTGAAGTCAGTGCGCTGAGTAATGCGGTTGGCGGCGTCTCGGTCGGGTCGCGCCAGCTTGGGATGATGACGATGTCGGCACGGGTCAGGGCTTCCAGTCCGTGATTGACGTGAATGGCGAAGCCGGCGGTGGTGTTCAGGCTACCCGGTTCGACGGCGCAGACGGTGAGTTCGAATGACGGGGCGCCCGGATGGGAGTCGCCGAAAACGACGCAGGGAACAGAGAGGTGGAAGGGGCTGATCCGTTCGAAGGCGACAACGGCGATGCGCAGCTTGGGCATTGGGTTCAATCTCGATGCGACAGAATTGGCCCGATATTATCGCTAATTGTCTATCGGGCCACTTACCGGCGGCTGAGGTTCTGCGAATAATGGCACCATCCCAACGCCAACAAGGAAACGATCATGTCTCAAATCAAGCGCGCACTCATCGTCATCGACGTGCAAAATGAATATTTCACCGGAAATTTGCGGATCGAGTATCCCGATGTCCGGATTTCACTGCCGAATATTGGCCGGGCGATGGATGTGGCGCAGGCCGCCGGGATTCCGGTGGTGGTGGTGCAGCATCTGGCGGCAGAGGGGGCGCCGGTTTTTGCCAGGGGAAGTGTGGGGGCGGAAATTCACCCTGAAATCGCCGGTCGACCGCACGATCACCAGATTGAAAAATCCTTGGCCAGCTGTTTCGTCGGTACCGATCTGGAGGCGTGGTTGCGCGAGCGTCAGATCAATACCTTGAGCATCGTCGGCTACATGACGCACAACTGTGACGATTCGACGGTTCGCCAAGCGGCGCATGCCGGCTGGAAAGTTGAATTGCTGCATGATGCCGCCGGTTCGCTGCCTTATGCCAACGCAATCGGTTCGGCAACGGCCGAGGAAATCCATCGTGTTTTCACGGTCGTGATGCATACCGGTTTTGCTGCCGTGGTCAGTACCGATCAATGGCTGGCGGCCGTCGCCGAACACAAGGCTTTGTCGGCCGACAATATTTATCTGTCGAATCAGCGCGCCATTGCGCAGCGTTGAACCGAATTGATCTGCTTGAGGGTGAAAATCGGTGAAAATCGCCGTCTTTCACTCTCGGTGCTCACGCATGGAATGTCGTCCCGGCTGTGGCGCCTGTTGCATCGCACCCTCCATCTCTTCGCTGAACAAGCCCGCCGGACAGCCCTGTCCGAATCTGGATGACGATTTGCGCTGCACGATTTTCGGCCGGCCCGAGCGGCCTTCCTGCTGTGGCGGCTTGCAGCCTTCGCTGGAAATGTGCGGCGAGTCGCGCCAGCAAGCCATGATCTGGCTGGCAAATCTGGAGGCGGCTACCCGACCGGGATAGTAGAATGCCGGCTTCTTGTATTGGCTGCATTCCATGGACCCGATTCTGCTGCTTAAAGCCCTCATCCTCGGTATCGTCGAGGGCCTGACTGAATTTCTGCCGATCTCGTCGACCGGTCATTTGATTCTGGCGGGCGATTTGCTCAATTTCAACGACGATCGCGGCAAATTATTCGAAATTGTCATACAGTTCGGTGCGATTCTCGCGGTCGTCTGGGAGTATCGTCAGCGTTTGCTGGTCGTGGCGCGCGGCGCGTTGAGCGATAAAGCCGCTCAGAAATTCATTCTCAATCTCTTCGTTGCCTTCTTGCCGCTGGCGATTCTCGGCTTGCTGTTCGGCAAGGCGATCAAGGCCAATTTGTTCAACCCGATTGCCGTCGCCAGCACCTTCATTCTTGGGGCATTCGTCATCCTCTGGGCGGAAAAACGCGAACACACGATTCGCGTTCAGACGGTTGAAGAAATGAGTCTGCTCGATGCGCTGAAGATGGGCATCGCGCAGGCGTTTGCGCTGATTCCCGGTACCTCGCGCTCAGGGGCGACGATCATTGGTGGCCTGCTGTTCGGCTTGTCGCGCAAGGCGGCGACCGAGTTTTCCTTCTTCCTGGCCATTCCGACCATCGGTGCGGCAACGGCTTACCAGTTGTACAAGGAGCGGGCGCTGCTCAATTTCGACGATGTCGGCATGTGGGCGGTCGGATTCATCTCGGCTTTTGTCTCGGCGTTCCTGTGTGTGCGCTGGTTGTTGCGCTTCATCTCCAGCCATGATTTCACGCCATTCGCCTGGTATCGCATCGTTTTCGGCATTGTCGTGCTGTCGACCGCGCATTTCGGCTGGGTGCAGTGGGCGGCGCATTAAGTCGTCCGCAGGTTATTTACCTGCACGGCTTTTGTTCGTCGCCGGCCTCGTGGAAATCGCGTTTGCTGGCTGAGGCGATGGCTGCGCGCGGTCTGGCCGGGCGCTTTGCCTGTCCGCAGTTGTCGCCCTTTCCGGCGCAGGCCATGGCGGACGTGTCGCGCCTGATCGAAGCGGCTGATGGCCCGGTAACCCTGGTTGGCAGTTCGCTCGGCGGGCATTACGCCCATTTTCTGGCCGAGCGGTACAGGCTGAATGCCGTGCTGATCAACCCTGCTGCGGTCGACCGGCTGGAATTGGGCAAATTTGTCGGTGAGCACCACAATTTCCATAGCGGCGAGCGTTTTGTCTTTGGTCAGGCGCATGTCGAGGAATTGCGTGCGCAAGTCAGGCCGCCGACAGTGGATCGCTACTGGCTGCTGGTTGAAACCGGCGACGAGGTGCTGGACTACCGGCAGGCCGTGAAATTTTACGCCGGCTGTCGCCAAAGCATCCTGCCCGGGGGTGATCACAGCTTCACCCGCTTTCCCGAGTTCATTCCGCAAATCCTTGAATACGCTGGGTTATAATCCGCCGATGAATGTATTGTTTGAAGAAGACGGCGGCTTTAAGACCGGTGTCATCATGGCTGACAACGACACCTCGTTGCAGATCGAGATGCCCTCCGGCAAGCGCAGCAAAATCAAGTCCGCAACCGTGTTGTTGCGTTTCGAAAAGCCATCGGCGGCAGTCATGCTTGAGCAGGCAACGCCGCTGGCTGAAGAAATTGAAGCGGACTTTCTCTGGGAGTGTGTCAACGATGGCGAATTTTCGTTTCTTGATTTTGCCCGTGATTACCACGGCCACGAACCCAGCCCGGTCGAAGCGGCGGCGGTGTTGCTTGCCCTGCACGCAGCGCCCATCTATTTCCATCGCAAAGGTAAGGGCCGCTTCCGCAAGGCGCCTGCCGACATTCTCGCAGCTGCTCTGGCCGGTCTTGAAAAAAAGCGTCAGCAAGCGCTCGCCATGGAAGGCTGGATTGCCTCGCTGAAGGAATTCCGTCTGCCGCCGGAAATAGCGGCAATGACCGACGCTTTGCTTTATGCGCCGGACCGCAACAAATCCGAAACCAAGGCATTTGAGACTGCCTGTGCCGAAACCGGCCTGACTGCCCCGCAACTGCTGTTCAAATGCGGCGCCATCAAGTCGGCCTATTTTCTGCACTATCGTCGCTTCCTGCATGAGCAGTTCCCCAAGGGCACGGCTTTCCCGCCGCTTGATGCGCCGAAGTTGCCGCGCGATCTGCCGCGTGCCGATGTCCGTGCCTTCTCGATCGACGATGCCAACACCACCGAGATCGACGATGCGCTGTCGGTCGTCAAACTGCCCGGCATCGGTTCGCGCATCGGCATCCACATTGCCGCACCGGGGCTGGCCATCGAACACGGTTCGCCGCTGGACGGCATCGCTCGCGCCCGTTTGTCCACGGTGTACATGCCAGGCAACAAGATCACCATGCTGCCGGATGCCGTGGTCCAGAACTACACGCTGGCCGGTGGCGCCGATTGCCCGGCCGTGTCGCTTTACCTGACGGTCAATGACTCGCTGGAAATCCTCAGCCACGAATCGCGGCTGGAAATGGTGCACATCGCCGCCAACTTGCGTCACCACGAGATCGAGCCCTGGTTCAACGCCGAAACCATCAACGGCCCTTTGCCCGACCAGCCGTTCAAGGATGAACTGGTCCATCTCTGGCATTTCGCCAATGCCTGCGAAGGTCGGCGCGGCAAGCCTTCCGCGATGCAGGGCAACAATGATTACAACTTCGGGATCGAAGGCGATCTGGCCGACCCCGATGCGTGCATCGTTGAAATCAGCGAACGCAAGCGCGGCAGCCCGCTCGACAAGCTGGTCGCCGAGTTGATGATCGTCGCCAACTCGACCTGGGGTGGCCTGCTTGCCGAGAAGAATGTTGCCTGCCTGTACCGTGCCCAGACGCAGGGCAAGGTGCGCATGACGACCTCGCCCTTGCCGCACGAAGGCCTCGGCGTACCGCAATATGCCTGGATGACCTCGCCGCTGCGGCGTTATTGCGATCTGGTCAATCAATGGCAACTTATCGCCTGTTTAAGGGGTGAATCGCCGGCGTTCGCGCAGAAATCGGCGGAGTTGTTTGGTGCGATGCGCGATTTCGAAATCACCTATGCGGCTTACGCCGACTTCCAGCGTCTGATGGAGCGTTATTGGTGTCTGCGCTGGTTGCAACAGCATGGCATTTCGGAAATTGATGCCACGGTGCGGCGTGAGCAACTGGTCAAGCTCGACCATCTGCCCTTGATGCTGCGTGTCCCGTCGCTGCCGGTCGATCTGGCACCGGGGCGTCGGGTGCGTCTGGCGATTGAGAGCCTAGATTTGCTGGCGCCGGAAGTGGCCGGGCGTTTTGTCGCACTGCTCGATGCGCCGGAAGCCGACATGGCCGCTGCCGATGAGGAGGATAGCGCGCAGTGAAGGCGGTCGCATTGCACTGGCAGTTGATGCAAACCGACAGTCGCCGGCTCTGGCTGGCGATCGGCATATCGATGCTGGTGCATGTGCTTGTCCTGACGCTGCACTTCAAGTTTCCCGAGGCGTCGAACTCGATGCGCGAAAAGGCGCTCGATATCATCCTGGTCAATTCGAAATCGGCCCGCAAGCCGACCGACGCGCAGGCGCTGGCCCAGTCGAATCTGGATGGCGGCGGCAATACCGACGAAAACCGGCGGGCCAAGACGCCGCTGCCGCCAACGCACCAGCAAGTGACGGGCAGCGATGTGCAGCAAATGCAGCGGCGGGTCCGCGAGCTTGAAGCGCTGCAGCAAAAGATACTGACCCAGACGCGTAGTTCGCGGAGCATCTCGGCCGGTGAAAACACCAATGTCCAACCTACGCCGGTGACCACGGTCAGCGGTCTCGACCTGGCTGAATCGGCCCGGGCGATGGCCCGTCTTGAAGGCGAAATCAGCAAGAGTACCGACGAATACAGCAAACGGCCGCGCAAGAAATTCATCGGGGCGCGTACCGAGGAATACCGTTTTGCCCAGTACATCGAGGACTGGCGGCAGAAAATCGAACGCATCGGCACGCTCAACTACCCGGCTGCGGCGCGCGGCAAATTGTATGGTTCGCTGGTGTTGACCGTGTCAATCAATGCCGATGGCCAGATTGGCCGCATCGACATCAATCGCTCGTCCGGCCACAAGATGCTCGACGATGCGGCGCGGCGGATTGTCCAGATGGCCGGACCCTATTCGCCGTTTCCGCCCGATATCCGGCGCGATACTGATGTTCTCGAAATCACCCGCACCTGGTACTTCACCCAGGGCGATCAACTCTCTGCCAAATGACCGATCTCTACGCCGTATTCGGCAATCCGATTGCCCATTCCCGGTCGCCTGACATCCACACGCGTTTCGCCCGGGCGTGTGCCCAGGATTTGCGTTACGAGGCGCGTCTTGCTGCGGTCGACGGCTTTGCCGAGGCAATTTCCGCATTTGTCGCCAGTGGCGGCAAGGGCGCCAATGTTACGGTGCCCTTCAAGGAAGAGGCTTTCCGTTTGAGCACCCGGTTGAGCGATCGGGCGCAGCGCGCCGGGGCCGTTAATACGCTGATTTTCAAGGGCGCTGAAATCCATGGCGACAACACCGATGGCGCCGGTCTGGTGCGTGACATCGAATGCAATGCCGGCCTGCCACTGGTCGGCAAGCGTGTCCTGCTGCTGGGGGCCGGTGGCGCTTCGCGTGGCGTGATTGCCCCGAGTCTGGCGCGCGGGCCGGCCAGCCTGTTCATCGCCAATCGCAGCGCCGACAAGGCGGTGGCCCTGGCCAGCAGTTTCTCTGCGCTTGCCGCGGTCGACGGCGGTAGTTTTGCCGAAATCGCCGGACGGCAATTCGATGTGGTGATCAATGCGACATCGGCCAGTTTGTCCGGCGAAAGCCTGCCCCTGCCCGTCGGTGTTTTTGCGGCTGGTGCACTGGCTTACGACATGATGTATGGCAAAGGCGAAACGCCGTTCCTGAAACTGGCGCGCGAGCAGGGCGTGGCCTGCTGTGTGGACGGTCTGGGCATGCTGGTCGAACAGGCGGCCGAGGCTTTCTTCATCTGGCGCGGCGTGCGCCCTGAAACCGGTGTTGTGCTGGCCGATCTGCGGGCGAAACTCGGCGCATGAGAGCCCTGGGCCGCTGGCTCAAATGGGCGCTGCTCGGCCTGCTCGGCTTGTTTCTCGTCTGGCAGCTATGGTTGTTGGGTTGGGTGCTGTTCTGGGGCTGGGCCAATCCCGGTACAACTCGCTTCATGGACATCCGTCTGGCCGAGTTGCGCGTCAACAAACCCGATGCCGTTCTGAAGAAGGAATGGGTGCCTTATGAACGGATTTCAATTCACCTGAAACGGGCGATCATCGCAGCCGAAGACGCCAAATTCGTCGATCATGAAGGCTTTGACTGGGAAGGTATCCAGAAAGCCATGGAAAAGAACCAGAAGAAAGGCCGTTTTGTGGCCGGTGGCTCGACCATCAGCCAGCAACTGGCCAAGAATCTTTTCCTGACGCCGAGCAAATCGTATTTTCGCAAGGCCGAAGAGGCGATCATCACCTTGATGCTGGAGAATCTGTGGAGCAAGCGGCGGATTTTCGAGGTCTATCTCAACGTGATCGAGTGGGGCAACGGGGTTTTTGGTGCCGAGGCCGCTGCCCGGCATTATTTCAATGTTGGCGCCGCGCAACTCGGCCCGGAGCAGGCCGCCCGGCTGGCCGGGATGGTGCCCAATCCGCGGTATTACGATAAAAATCGCGGGGCATCCGGTCTGGGACGCAAGACTGGCATCATTCTGGCGCGCATGCCGAGCGCCGAAGTGCCCTGAACGCTGCAAATTAAGGGTTTTCCGCAGTTATTTTGTCAAAACCCTGACATCCGCCCGGTGCTAAAATGGCGCACCTTTTGCCGCAGCGCACCATGAGCGAAGAAGCCCAACTGACCGATACCGAAGACTTGCAGGAGCGCCTCGCCGAGGTGCAGACCCTGCTTGCCCGGCACAAGCTGGTCGAAGAGTTGGTGCATCGCCAGGAAGGGCCACGCCACGACCTGGTTGAAGACATGGTGCACAAGCAGCATCTGAACGAGCTGCAGCACAAGCTTGAGCCGATGCACCCGGCCGACATCGCCTACATCCTGGAAGCCTTGCCGCTCGATGAGCGCTTGATTGCCTGGGATCTGGTCAAGGCCGAGCGCGAAGGCGAAATCCTGCTCGAAGTTTCGGATGCCGTTCGCGAAACGCTGATCGACTCGATGGAGCGGACCGAGCTGGTCGCGGCGGCTGAAACGCTGGACGCCGACGAGCTTGCCGACCTGGCACCCGACCTGCCGCAAGGGGTTATCGACGACGTTTTCCGCGGCTTGTCGGTCGAAGAGCGCGAGCAGTTGCGTGCGGCCATGTCGTACCCGGAGGAGTCGGTCGGCTCGATCATGGATTTCGACATGGTCACGGTGCGCGAAGATGTTTCGCTTGAAGTGGTTTTGCGCTATCTGCGCCGTTTCGACGAACTTCCCGACCATACCGACCAACTTTTCGTGGTCGACCGCGACGAACGCCTGAAAGGCGTGTTGCCGTTGAATATCCTGCTGGTCAATGAAGTCGAGGTCGAAGTCGGGGCCTTGATGCAGACCGACTTTGTCGAACTTGAACCGGACGATCTGGCCGACGAAGCCGCCAAGGCGTTCGAACGCTACGATCTGGTCTCGGCCCCGGTCGTCGATCCGGAAGGTCGGCTGGTTGGCCGCGTCACGGTCAATGCGGTGGTGGACTTCATCCGCGAAGAGGCCGAGAGCGAGCAACTGGCCCAGGCCGGTCTGCGCGAAGAAGAAGATATCTTTGCCTCGGTGTGGGACTCGGTGAAAAATCGCTGGGCCTGGCTGGCGATCAATCTGGTCACCGCCTTTATCGCCTCGCGCGTTATTGGCGCTTTTGAAGATTCGATCGAAAAGCTCGTGGCACTGGCTGCACTGATGCCGATTGTTGCCGGGATCGGCGGCAACTCGGGCAACCAGACGATCACGATGATCGTCCGGGCGATTGCCATGGGCCAGGTTCAGCCGGATGCGATGCGTCGCCTGCTGCGCAAGGAGCTCGGCGTGGCGACGATCAATGGCCTGATCTGGGGCGGCTTGCTGGGGATTTCAGCCTGGTGGCTGTACGGCAGCTTCAAGCTGGGTCTGGTGATGACCGCAGCGATGACGCTGAATCTGCTGCTGGCTGCGTCCGCCGGGGTGGGTATCCCCTTGCTGCGTCAGAAATTCGGTGCCGACCCGGCCATTGGCGGGTCGGTGATGATTACCGCCCTGACCGACTCGGGCGGTTTCTTCATCTTTCTCGGTCTGGCGACGCTGTTCCTAATGTGAGTCCGGCGTCAGCAGCTTGAGCCCGACAATGCCGGCCACAATCAGGCCGATACTGGCCAGCCGCGCCGCTTCCCGTGACTCGCCGAACAGATAGATACCCAGAATCGCCGTGCCGACCGCGCCGATGCCGGTCCAGATCGCATAGGCCGTACCAAGCGGCAAAACCTTTAACGACCAGCTGAGCAGCACGACACTGGCGACCATCGCCAGCACGGTCGCCGCCGAAGGCCAGAGCCGGCTGAATCCCTCGGTATATTTCAAACCGACCGCCCAGCCGACTTCGCACAGGCCGGCGATGAAAAGAATGAGCCAGGCTTGGGTCGGGCTCATTTTTGCGTGGCGAACCAGGCGTCGGCGGCTGCAATCGTGGCGGCAATGTCGGCTTCGCTGTGCGCGGCCGAGACGAAACCGGCTTCGAAGGCCGACGGCGCAAAGTAATGGCCGGCATCGAGCATGGCGTGGAAGAAGCGGTTGAAGGCTTCCTTGTCGCAAGCCAGGACTTCGTCGTAGGTGCCCGGGCACTGCTCGGCAAAATAGAGGCCGAACATGCCGCCGACATTCTGGGCGGCAAAGGCGATGCCATGCTTTTTCGCTGCGCCGACCAGGCCGTCGCACAGGGCCTTGGTTTTCGCGGTCAACGCTTCGTAAAAGCCGTTTTCCTGAATCAGTTTGAGCGTTGCCAGGCCGGCTGCAGTGGCGATCGGGTTGCCGGACAGCGTGCCGGCCTGATAGACCGGGCCGAGCGGGGCGATTTTCTCCATGATTTCGCGCTTGCCGCCGAAAGCGCCCAGTGGCATGCCGCCACCGACCACCTTGCCGAAAGTGGACAGATCGGGCGTGATGCCGAACAGGCCTTGGGCGCTTTTCAGGCCGACACGGAAGCCGGTCATCACCTCATCGAAAATCAGTACCGAGCCATTCTTCGTGCACAGTTCGCGCATGGCCTTGAGGAATTCGGCCGTTGGTGCAATGAGGTTCATGTTGCCGACGACCGGCTCGACGATAACGGCGGCGATCTTGTCGCCATGCTTGGCGAAGGCGTCGGCCAGTTCCTGCGGATCGTTGTAGGTCAGCACCATGGTCGTCTCGGCGGTGCCGGCAGGCACGCCGCTCGACGATGGGTTGCCGAAGGTCAGCAGACCGGAGCCGGCCTTGACCAGCAGGCCGTCGGAATGGCCGTGGTAGCAGCCTTCGAACTTGATCAGGATGTCACGCCCAGTAAAGCCGCGAGCCAGCCGGATGGCGCTCATCGTTGCTTCGGTGCCGGAGGAAACGAGGCGCACCATGTCCATCGACGGCACCAGTTCGCAGAGCAGGTCGGCGATGTCGACTTCCTTCTCGGTCGGTGCGCCGAAGGACAGGCCATCGACCACGGCGGCCTGGACGGCGGCAATCACCTCGGGGTGGGCGTGGCCGAGGATCATCGGACCCCACGAGCCGACGTAGTCGGTGTACCACTTGCCGTCCGCATCCTGCACCTTGGAGCCGACGCCCTTCTGGAAGAAACAGGGGGTGCCGCCGACCGAGCGGAAGGCGCGAACCGGTGAATTGACGCCGCCGGGGATGTGACGCTGGGCGCGTTCGAAAAGTTGTTGGTTACGAGAGGTCATGCCTTGGATTCCTCGAAAAGACGTTGATAGGCGGCGGCGCGGGCAGTGATATCCGGCGCGGAAAAAAGATCGGTAATGACGGCCAGCAGATCGGCGCCCGCCGCCAGCAAAGGGGCGGCGTTGTCGGTCGTGATGCCGCCGATGCCGCAGCTGGCGACTGTCAGCGTGGATTTTGCCTGCTGAAAGAGGTCGACCGTGGCAAGTGGGGCGTTTGGCTTGGTCGGCGAAGGATAAACGGCGCCGAAAGCGACGTAGTCGGCGCCGGCTTGCGCCGCTTTGTGGGCCAGCGCAAGACTGGCGTAACAGGATGCGCCCAGGATTTTGTCCGGTCCGAGTATGGCGCGGGCAGCAACCAGATTACCGTCGTCGGCGCCCAGATGAACGCCATCGGCCTTGATCAGCACGGCCAGTGCCAGATCGTCGTTGATCAGCAGTTTGGCTTGATGGTCTGCCGTCAATTCACGCAGTTGCCGGGCGCGCGCCACGCGTTCTGCCGGCGAGCTGGTTTTGTCGCGGTATTGGATGATGCGGCAAGCACCGCGCAGGGCTGCTTCGACATCGGCCAGCAAGCGTTCGCCATCGCTCTGGTCGGGCGTGATGGCGTACAGACCGCGCAATTTAAACGGCATCGTCGGCTTTCGGGGCATCTTCGGGTTCTTCTTCGCTTCTGGCCCAGAAAAAGCGGTCGGGGATGAATTGCCCCATGCCCGGGCGCAACGGATTGGCCAGCGTTTGCCAGGTGTAGTCCTGGGCGTCGCGCACGGCATCCTCGACACTGGCGCCGCCAGCGATGCAGCCGGCAATGGCCGACGCCAGCGTGCAGCCCGAGCCGTGGTAGCTGCCGGGCAGGCGTTCCCAGTCGTCGCGGCGGATGATGCCTTCGGCGCCGTAGAGCGTGTTGACGACCTGTGGCGTGTTTTCATGCGTGCCGGTAATCAGGACATATTGCGCGCCCATTTCGATCAGGCGCTGGGCGCAAACCTCGATCGATGGCTCATTTTCGTCGTCCGGATTTTCGGCCAGACGGCGCGCCTCAGGCGCGTTGGGCGTGAGGAGCGTGGTTTGCGGCAACAGCATTTCGCGCATGGCGGTGATGATTTCCTCGTCGGAAAATTCATCGCCTCGCCCGGATGCCAGGACTGGATCGAAAATCAGCGGGATTTCCGGGTAGTCGCCGACAATTTCGGCCACCGCCAGAACGTTTTCCAGGCTGGCCAGAACGCCGATCTTGAAAGCCGCAACCGGCATGTCTTCGAGCACTGTGCGGGCCTGCTGTTCAAGCAATTCGGCCCCGAGCGGATGGACGCTTTGCACGCCGACCGTGTCCTGAACCGTAATGGCGGTCAAGGCGGTCAAGGGATGGCAGCCGAGGCTGGCCAGCGTCATGATGTCCGCCTGTATGCCGGCGCCCGACGAAGGGTCGCTTGCTGCAAAGACCAGAACGGAGGGAAGAAGAGAGGCTTTTGGCGTGTTTGTGGTCATGAAGATCGCGTCGTTGGCAGACACGAAGGGGATTCGGTAAGATGGCCGCGATTTTATCCGAATCTGACGGTGAGGACGCCGCTGTGACAATGTGGCAACAGTGAATTGACGACTACGTTTACCTACGACTTCCGTAGTAAGATGCCGAGAACGTATGAACGTTCCATAACAGGCCAGAGGGCGGGGAATTGGCTGATCTAACAACACTGCGCGGCGTCAGGGTCATGGTCATTGACGACAGCAACACGATACGGCGAAGCGCCGAGATTTTTCTCGTCCAGGCCGGCTGTCAGGTTGTCCTCGCCGAAGATGGTTTCGATGCCCTGGCCAAGGTCGCCGATCACCAGCCTAGCGTTATTTTCTGCGACATCATGATGCCGCGCCTCGATGGCTATCAGACCTGCGCGCTGATCAAGAAAAATCCCCGTTACAAATCCACCCCGGTCATCATGCTTTCTTCAAAGGATGGCCTGTTCGATCGGGTTCGCGGCCGCATGGTCGGCTCTTCCGAATATCTGACCAAGCCCTTTACCAAGGACAGCCTGCTGCAGACGGTTGCCAGATTTGCCTTTCCGTCAGCGACAGAATCCAATTCGTAAGCCCAGAGAACCAGAATGCCAGTCAAGAATATCCTCGTTGTCGATGACTCTCCCACCGAACGCTTTTTCACGGTCGACGTGCTGGTCAAGGCCGGCTATTCGGTGATTACTGCCGAAAATGGCGAAGAAGGTATTGCCAAGGCCAAGTCGGAAAAGCCGGATCTGATCCTGATGGATGTCGTGATGCCCGGCTTGAACGGTTACCAGGCGACGCGAACGCTGACTCGCGACGATGAAACCAAGGACATTCCGATCATCGTCTGTACCTCCAAGGGCCAGGAAACCGACAAGATCTGGGGCTTGCGCCAGGGGGCGGTGGATTACCTGGTCAAGCCGCTCAATGCAGACGAGCTGCTGCAGCGCGTTTCTGCCCTGCCCTGAGCGGTATGGCCCGGAAAGTCAGCCTCAGGGATTTTCAGGAATACCTGTCTGGTCGTCTCAAAACGGCCGCGCAGGGCAAGGGAACGGCTGCCTGGCTGGGGGTCGAGGCGGGCAACGAGCCATGGCTGGTCGACCTTGCCGATAGCGGCGAAGTCGTCCAGGCACCGGTGATGATGAGTGTGCCGCTGACGCAGCCGTGGTTTGCCGGAATCGCCAATATTCGCGGCAACCTGCATGCCGTGACTGATTTTTCGGCTTTCCGCGGTGGGGCAGCGACTACCCAGAATGCCAGTGCGCGCCTCTTGCTTGTCGGGACCAAATTCGGGGCCAATTCTGCGCTGCTCGTATCGCGCATGCTGGGACTGAAGAATCCCGAGAACTTCGCCCTGGCGGCGCCAGATGATGCCGCACCGGCCTGGGCAGCCGCACGTTATACGGATGTAAATGGACAGGTCTGGCGCAAGCTTTCAGTGCGCGACCTGCTCGTCGATCAAGATTTCATGAATATCGGGTTCTGATCCCGGATTTTCCGGGGCCCCAGTGGAGAGTTTTCATGGCTAATAGCCTTAATCGTCCGAATGATGGGTTGACCGCAAAATTGCAGTTGCCCGCATTCATCGCCAAGCAGCCGGTCGTCCAGCAGATGAAGACACTGGGTGGTGTCTTTGTGGTCCTGCTGCTGGTGATTGCGGCGCTGGTCTTCCATGACAATCGCGAGTCGACCCACGGCACGGCTTATATCGCCGCTTCCGGTGAGATGCGCATGCTTTCGCAGCGACTGGCCAAAGCTTCTTCCCTGGCGCTGCAGGGTAATGCGGCAGCCTTCACGCAACTGGCCGAGTCGCGCGAAACCTTTGCCCAGTTGCTGCAACGTCTGACGGAAGGCGGCGACATCGGTGGCGTCAATGTGCCGGCGTCGTCCGGTTCGATGCTGGCTGGCATTGAGGCATTGAACCAGCGCTGGGCATCGACGGACAAGGACGCCCAGGCGGTAATCGCCCAGGAGAAAAGCCTGGTTGCGCTTGGTCGCAACGTGGCCACGATCGACAACAAGAATCCGGCCATGCTGGAACTGACCGATCAACTGGCGGCACTCAAGTTGCAGGCCGGTAGCTCGGCCCGCGAGATTGCGGCGGCCAACCAGCTGGTGATGTTGACCCAGCGGATCGCCAAGAATGCTTCGGCCTTGCTGGTCGGTGATGAAATCAACCCTGAAGTTGCCTTCCTGCTCGGCAAGGACACCAATGCCTTCCGCGATATTCTGGCGGGCCTGAGCAAGGGCAATGACATGCTTCGCCTGTCCGGCAACAACGATCCGGAAAGCCGGGCCAAACTGGCCGAGCTCGATACGGCGTTCAAGGAATATCAGGAAGCGATCGCCAGCATTCTGGGCAACATTCAGCCACTGGTGCTTTCCAAGCAGGCCGGTTCGCGGATTTTCCGCGAGAGCGAGGATCTGCTCAAGGCGACCGACGACCTGGCTCGCGGCTATCAGGACAGCCTCTCCGAACGGGCGATCTATATTGTGTTGCTTCTGATCTTGTTGCTTGCTTCGCTGGCCACGCTGGCGCTGCTTGCCAAGATCTATCTCGACGATACCGGGCGCCGGGCACTGGCGGCTGACCAGCAGCGTCAAACCTCGGAGCAGACCAATCGTGAAAACCAGGACGCCATTCTGCGCCTGATGAACGAACTGGGCGACCTGGCTGACGGCGATCTGACCGTGACGGCAACCGTGAGCGAAAACATTACCGGCGCCATCGCCGACTCGATCAACTACACGATTGAAGAGCTGCGCGTGCTGGTCGGGCGGATCAACGATGCGGCAAATCGAGTCACGGCGGCGACCGAAATCGCCCGCCAGACTTCGGCCGAGTTGCTCAGCGCAGCCGAGCGCCAGTCGCTTGAAATTCAGGAAGTTGGCCAGTCGGCACTGGAAATGGCCAGTTCGATGAGCCAGGTTTCCGGCAATGCAACGCAGTCCGCCCAGGTTGCGCGCCAGTCGCTGATGGCTGCTGAAAAGGGGACGCAGGCGGTACATGACTCGATCAAGGGCATGAACGAAATTCGCAAGCAGATTCAGGAAACCTCGAAGCGAATCAAGCGTCTTGGCGAAAGCTCGCAAGAAATTGGCGAAATCGTGGAGCTGATTTCCGACATTACCGAACAGACCAACGTGCTGGCCTTGAACGCAGCCATCCAGGCGGCTTCGGCCGGTGATGCCGGTCGCGGTTTTACCGTGGTGGCGGAAGAAGTGCAGCGACTGGCAGAGCGCTCCGGCGAAGCAACCAAGCAGATTGCGGCGATTGTGAAAACTATTCAGACCGACACGCAGGATGCTGTTTCCGCCATGGAGCAATCGACCCAGGGTGTGGTCGAGGGGGCCAAGCTGTCCGACGCGGCCGGTCAGGCGCTGACCGAAATCGGTCAGGTGTCGCGCGATCTGGCCGACCTGATTCAGGATATTTCAAGCTCGACACAAACTCAGGCCAATTCGGCCTCGCATGTGGCAACGCTGATGCAGGACATTCTGCGGGTGACCGAGCAAACCACCGCCGGTACGCAGCGTACTGCCGAAGCCGTGGATGAACTGACGGCACTGGCTTCCGAACTCAAGGGCTCGGTTGCCGGCTTCAAGGTCGATTGATAGGCAGCACGGGATACCATGAACGCGGCAACGGAATTTGATTTGGGCCCGCTCTCCTGGGTCAAGGCGGAGATCGACCTGGCTCTGGAGCGCGCCGAGCAGGCGTTGGCCCAGTCGGCGGGCGGAACCGATGTCACCCAGCTCAAATTCTGTCGCACCCACGTGCACCAGGTACACGGGGCCCTGGCCATCGTTGGCCTGGATGGGGTCACGCAGATCAGTGATTCGCTCGAACTCCTCTTGCAAGGGCTTGAAGAGGGGCGTCTGCTTGCCGATCAGGCTTGCTTGACGGCAATTGGGCAGGCTTTGTCGGCCCTGCGACAATATCTCGATGACCTGATGCTGGGCGAACCGAACCAGCCGCTGCGTCTTCTGCCTGTCAGCCAGGCCTTGAAGGCCGCCCGCGGAATGCCGGCCGGCCATGCCAGCGAACTGTTTTACCCCGATCTCAGCCTGCGGCCGCCCAAGCGTTGGGCTGGTGCACCAACGGTCAGTCCGGACGAATTGAAAGCGGCGCTCAAGACCGAGCGCATGCGTTACCAGAAAGGCCTGCTCAGCTGGCTCAAGAAACCGGCGGAAGCTGAAGCCGGGCGTCAGCAAATGCGCCAGGCACTGGCCGGCGTCGAGGCGCTGCAGGAAGCACCGGCGGCGCGTTCGTTCTGGTGGGTCGGGCTGGCTTTCCTTGATGCACTGGCCGCCCCGGAAGTCGCTGCCGATGCGTCGGCTCGCCAGCTTTGCTCGCATTTCGATGCCCAGATCCGGCGTTTGCTCGAAGGCTCGAACAGTATCGCCGAACGCGTGATGCGCGAAGCCCTGTATCACGTGGCGCAGGCCCCGGCGGAACTCAGCCCGCAGATTGCCCAGGTGCAATCGACCTTTGCCTTGCCGGCACTTTTGCCATCGGCCGTCCCTCTGGCCGGTCCCAAACCGCAGGATGCCGCGTTGCGCAAATTGCGCGAAGCGCTGGCCACGACCGAGGAGTTGTGGAATCGCTTTTGCACCGGCAGCGCCAGCAGCCTGACCAGTTTTGTCGACCATGCACGGGTCTGCGCGACGCTGACCGAGGACATCGGCTATACCGACCTGAAACGCCTGGGGCAGGGCCTGGGGGCCATTGCCAACTGGCTCTCCGAAGCGCCGGGACGACATAACGATACGGTCGCCATGGAAGTTGCGACCGCGATTCTGCTGTTGCAGAACGCTCAGGAAAGTTTCCACCGCCTGGGTACCGATTTCGCCCAGCAGGTCGATTTGATGGTCGCCCGGCTGTACGCCTGTATTGCCGGCAAACCGATGGCCGGCGACCAGGCCCTGCCGGCGCTCGATGAAATGACACGGCGGGCGCAGGAGCGTCTGCTGATCGGCCAGGTCGGCAAGGAAATTCAGAGTAATCTGGCACAGATCGAGCAGGCGCTCGACGTTTTCTTCCGCGAGCCGGCCAAGGGCCTGGATTTTGCACCGATCGACGGCCCGCTCAAGCAGATTGGCGGCGCTTTTGCGATGCTGGGTCACTTTGCCGCGGTCAACAGTCTGAAAGCCTGCGGCGAACACATTCGCCAGTTTGCCGCGCCGGATCAAACACCGACACACGATGACTTCGAGGCGTTGGCCCAGCAGCTTTCCCTGCTCGGATTCTTCGTCGATTCGCTGCAACACGGCGAAACCGATTTCGATGCCTTCGTTCGTCGTCAAAAAGGCGGTGCCGCGGTCGACCCGGCGGCCGAGGCAGAAATGCCCCATGCCACGGTTGAAGCCCAACTGGCCGAGCAAGCTCGTGAAACGCGCAACCTTGTCGAAGCCTTGCGTGAATCGCCGGAAGATCTCAATCTGCAGGACGAGCTCAAGCAGAACCTCAAATCGATTCAAAAAGATGCCGACCTGGTGGCCGACCGCGAGCTCGGCGAGTCAGCCAAGCTGGCCCTCGAAGCCCTGCAAAGCGGTGGCGTCGATGCCGCGCTGTCTGGCCTGCCGTCCGGCACGCTCGACGCACCGCCGCCCTCGGCCGCAACATTGCAACTGGCCGAAGCCAGTCATGCCGACATTGATGCCGAACTGCTGGCCATCTTCCTTGAAGAAGCCAACCAGGTGCTGGAAACGATCGGCGAGCAGGCCGCGCGACTGGTTGCCGCGGCAAATGACGTCGACGCGCTGACCATCATCCGTCGTTCAACGCATACGCTGAAAGGTAGCGGACGCATGGTCGGCCTCAAGGATCTGGGCGAAACCGCCTGGGCGCTTGAACAGACCCTGAATCACTGGCTGCAACAGGATCTGCCGGTTACGCCGGCGTTGCACACGATGATTGCCGACGAGCATCGCCTTTTCAGCGCCTGGGTGGCCTGTCTCGAAAGCGGGCAGGGCGCCTTGCCCGACCCGACCGGATTGATTGCCATGGCGGCACAACTGCGTGGTGCCAGCGCCCCGGAATTGCCGCTGCCGGTCGAGTCGACCGCAGCAACCTCCGCCGTTCAGCAAATTGAATTGCCGGTGCCGGATAGCGCAACCGATGCGCCATCGATCCTGCTTGATCTGCCGGAAACCGACATACTGGAAGCCGAAGCCGAAGCCGAAGCCGAAGCCGAAGCCGATGTGCATCTCCAGGTTACGGCCGAGGCGCTGGAGGATTTGCTGGTCGCCGACGAGCAAGTGCTGCGGTCAACCCCCGAAAAAGCCGAAATTGCCGCGCCCACCGTGGCGCCGACGCTGTACGACATTTTCCGAGAAGAAGCGCGTGGCCATCTGCAGACGCTGATCGACAGCCATGCCGCGCTCGACGCGGCGCCGGATGCGCCGACCACCTTTGAGATGACGCGCGCCGCACACACGCTGGGCGGCATTTCAGCCACGGTCGGCCTGATGCCGCTCAACCACCTGGCCATCGCCCTCGAACATGCCTTGCTGCGGCGTGACAGTTCCGCCCAGCCGGACAGCATCGAGGGGCTGGAAACCGTGCGTCAGAGCATCATGATGCTCGAAGAGATGTTTGCCGGCCTGGCGGCACAAAAAGCACCTGATGAACAGCCGCAACTGATTGTCGCGCTGGACGAAATCTTCCTCGCGCCAGCCGTCGACGAAACCCCGGAAACGCCGCAGCAGAGCGCACAGATCATTCCGCTGCACGCCGAGATGCCGCCTCCTGCCGCACCGGCCAGCACGCCGATTCCGTTGGCCCCCTTGCTCAACGATACGCTGGACGAACAGCTGCTGCCGATTTTCCTTGAAGAGGCCGGCGACCAACTGCGCGATCTGGCAAGCCATCTGCGTGCCTGGCGTGCCGACCCGGCACTCGATGCCCATCCCAAGGCGATTGCCCGCCTGCTGCACACCTTCAAGGGCAATGCCCGCATGGCCGGGGCGATGAACCTTGGCGAGCTGACGCATCTGCTGGAAACGCGGGTTGATGAAACACTCAAGGCCAATGCGCCTGATGGCATCCCGTTCGACGAACTTGAGGCTGGTTTCGATGCGCTGGCCCAGACGGTCGATGCATTCCGCCGCGGCGCGCATTTGCTCGCCGAACCTGGCTCCGATGCCGATACTGAGGATGACGAAACGGCGATGCCGGGCGGAAGTCCGGGGGCAGACATTGAGGTCGAAACGGCTGGGGCGCAATACGGCAGCTTGCGCATGCGCGCCGACCTGGTCGATCGACTGGTCAATGAAGCCGGCGAGTTGGCCATTGCCCGGACGCGTATCGAAGGGGAAATGCGCAACCTGAAGGGATCGCTGCTCGACTTGACCGAAAACGTCATTCGTCTGCGCCGCCAGTTGCGAGAAATCGAAATCCAGGCTGAAGGCCAGATGCAGGCGCGGGTTGCGCAGGAGGGGCAGGCCGAGTTCGATCCGCTTGAACTCGACCGCTTTACGCGCTTCCAGGAATTGACGCGCTTCATGGCCGAATCGGTCAATGACGTCGCAACGGTGCAGCAGAATCTGCTCAAGAACCTGGACGATGCGAATGCCGCAATCATCGCCCAGTCGCGCCTCAACCGCAGTTTGCAGCAGGAACTGATGGCTGTCCGGATGATTCCGTTTGCCAGCCAGTCAGAGCGCCTTTACCGCATCGTTCGGCAGACTGCCAAGGAAGTCGGCAAGCGGGCCAACCTCGACATCGCCGATGGTCAGGTCGATATCGACCGTTCGGTGCTCGACAAAATGCTGGCGCCGCTTGAGCACATGCTGCGCAATGCCGTGACGCACGGCATCGAAAGCCGCGAACAACGGCTGGCGGCCGGCAAGTCCGAAGTCGGCGAAATCACGCTGAAGCTGGCCCAGGAAGGCAATGAAATCATCCTGACGCTGGCCGATGACGGCAAGGGTCTCGATCACCAACTGATTCGCGCCCGAGCCGAAGCCATGGGTCTGCTTGCGCCGGATGCTGCGGTCGACGCGGCCCAGTTGCACGATTTCATTTTTCACCCCGGTTTCTCGACCGCGGCCGAACTCAGCCAGCTGGCCGGGCGCGGCGTCGGCATGGATGTGGTCAAGACCGAAGTGGCGGCGCTGGGCGGCCGGATCGAAACCCTCTCACAACCGGGCGCCGGCAGTACATTCCGGATTTATCTGCCGCTGACTCTGGCAATGGCCCAGACCTTGCTCGTTCGGGCCGGCGCGCAGCGTTATGCCGTGCCCTCGACGATGATCGAGCAGGTGCTTGAGCTCAAGGAAAAGGGACTGACCGCCTTGCGTGAAAAGGGCGAGGCCGAATGGCAAGGTAATCGCTACCCCTTCCATTTCCTGCCGCATTTGCTGGGCGATGCGGCGGCAGTTCCCGAAGCGCACCGTCAATACTGGGTGCTGCTGCTGCGCTCGGGGACGCAGCGGGTCGCTGTGCTGGTCGATGAGCTCAAGGGCAACCAGGAAGTCGTGGTCAAGAACATCGGTGCGCAACTGGCGCGTGTCGTCGGTATTTCCGGTGCCACGGTGCTGGGCGACGGCCAGGTTGTCCTGATCCTCAATCCGGTCGCCCTGGCGGCCCGGGCGCCGCTGGCTACCCCGCAGACCACGACACCGGCCGAGGCCGTGCCGGTTGCAGCCGGTGCTACCTTGCCGACCGTCATGGTGGTCGATGATTCGCTGACGGTCCGCAAGATCACCAGTCGCCTGCTGCTCCGCGAAGGCTATCAGGTGGTTCTGGCCAAGGATGGGGTCGATGCGCTGGAGAAATTGCTCGATGTGCAGCCCGATGTCGTGCTTTCCGACATCGAAATGCCACGCATGGACGGTTTCGACCTGCTGCGCAACATTCGCGCCGACGAGCAGTACAAGCATCTGCCGGTGATCATGATTACTTCGCGTACCGCCGACAAGCATCGCAACTACGCGCTCGAAATCGGGGCCAATCATTATCTTGGCAAGCCCTACGACGAAGACGAATTACTCGGACTGGTTGCCGGTTACTGCAAAAAGGCCGGCTAGCCCGGCACCTTCCTGAGCTTGCGCTGGCGTTTCAGCGTTTGACTACGGCATAGCGGGCCAGCGTTTCGTCGCGGGCCTTGGCATGGTCGACAATCGGGCCGGGGTAATCCCGGCCGATGACGACGCCCAGCGCTTCCTGCTCGATACGCCCGATCAGCCACGGTGCGTGGATGTATTTGTTGGCGACCTGAGCCAGTTCCGGCACGTAGCGGCGGATGAATTTGCCCTCCGGATCGAATTTTTCCGATTGGGTGACCGGGTTGAAAATCCGGAAATAAGGCTGGGCATCGCAGCCGCTCGACGAGGCCCATTGCCAGCCGCCGTTGTTGGCCGAGAGGTCGAAGTCGATCAGCTGTTCGGCAAAATAACGTTCGCCCAGGCGCCAGTCGATGCCGAGATCCTTGGTGAGAAACGAGGCGACGATCATGCGCAGCCGGTTGTGCATCCAGCCGCTGTGCTTGAGCTGGCGCATCGCCGCATCAACCAGCGGATAGCCGGTACGGCCTTCGCACCACGCGGCGAAGCCGGCCGGCCAGTCGGCCCAGCGGATGGCGTCATATTCCGGCTTGAAAGCCTGACCGACGACATGCGGGTGACGGTCAAGAATCATGAAATAAAAATCGCGCCAGATCAGCTCGCTGAGCCAGACATCCGCCTCGCGCGAGACGGCTTCGCGGACCAGTTGGCGGATCGACAGCGTGCCGAAGCGCAGATGAACCGACAGATAGGAGACGCCCTTGACGGCGGGAAAGTCGCGCAGGCTGCCATAGCGCAAGATGCGCTGTTCGCGGAAATCATCCCACAGTGCTTCGGCGCCGGACATGCCGGGGCGGATGCCGACTTCGTGCAGGTCGGTCGCGGCAAAACCGAGTTCAGCCAGTGTCGGCACGCCATTGGCCGGGCCGGGGGCGAATTGGCCGGTACAGCGATATTCGGCCCAGTCTGTTGCGGTCAACCGCTTCAACCAGGCATTTTTGTACGGCGTGAATACGGAGAACGGCTTGCCGGCCTGGGTCAGTACTTCGTCGCCATCGAAGATTGCCTGATCCTTGCAGCCCTTGAAGGCGATGCCATCAGCCGCCAATCGGGCGGCAACATCGGCATCGCGTCGCTTGGCTTCCGGTTCGTAGTCGCGGTTGGCGTACACCGCAGAAACGCCCAGTTGGCTGGCCAGTCGGGGAATTTCAGTATTTGCCGGGCCGTGCAAGACGATCAGCCCGCCCCCTTTGGCGCGCAATGCGCTATCCAGTTCAAGCAGCGACTCGTGAATGAAATGGACGCGCCGGTCGTGGCGCGACGGCAGGGCGGCGAGGATTTCCGTGTCGAAAACAAAGGCACAGTGAACTTCGCCGGCCTCGGCAAGGGCCGCACTGAGGGCGGCATGATCGTGGTCGCGCAGGTCGCGGCGGAACCAGACAAGAGCTTTTTCGTGTTTCATGGTTGGTTTGTACCCGACCGGGCATTAAAATTCCAGTCATGAACAGCGTCAACCTGACCGATCACTTCCTCATCGCCATGCCGGCGCTGGAGGATCCGTATTTTTCCAATGCCTTGGTCTACATCTGCGAGCACAACGAAAACGGGGCGCTCGGGATTATCGTCAATCGTCCGATCGACATGAATCTGGCCGGCTTGTTCGAGAAAATCGACATCAAGCTTGAAGCGCCGGAGATGGCCGATCTTCCGGTGTATTTTGGCGGCCCGGTGCAGCTTGACCGGGGTTTTGTCCTGCATCGGCCGATCGGGGAATGGCAGTCGACGCTGGTCGTCAATCCCGCTGTCGGGCTGACCAGTTCGCGCGATGTGCTGGTTTCGGTCGGCAGTGCCGGCCTGCCGGGCGAGATTCTGGTCAGTCTGGGTTACGCCGGTTGGGAGGCCGGGCAACTGGAAAGCGAATTGGCACAAAATTCCTGGTTAACCGTGCCAGCGCAGCCGAGCATTCTTTTCGACCTACCGCCGGAAGCACGTCTGCCTGCGGCGATGCAGGCCCTGGGGATCAGCTTCACGCAACTTTCCGACGTGGCCGGGCATGCCTGACGGCACGGTTCTGGCCTTCGATTTCGGCGAAAAACGTATCGGCGTGGCAACCGGCGAAACCCTGCTTGGCAGCGCTCATCCGCTGGCTGTGATCCGGGCCGAGTCGAACGACGATCGCTTCGCCCAGATCGGCAAGCTGATCGCCGAATGGCAGCCGGTCCAGCTGGTCGTCGGCCTGCCGACCCACGTCGATGGCACGCCGCACGACATGACGCGTCTGGCGACCAAGTTCGCCGAGCGTCTGAAACGCCGCTTCAATCTTCCCGTGGCTTTTGCCGACGAGCGACTGACCTCGCTCGATGCTGAATCCCGCCTGCGCGAAACCGGTCGCAACAGCAAGTCGGCCAAGCCGCTGCTCGATGCCGTAGCCGCCCAACTCATCCTTCAAACCTGGTTCGAAAGCCCGCACCATGTCACCCCTGAATAATCCCCTGCCCGACGCCGAAGCCCAGTGCCGGCAACTGGCCGAACTGATTCGCCCGCAACTGCACCGCAACCCGGCGCTGGTCGGCGTTTATAGCGGCGGCGCCTGGATTGCCGAACGCCTGCGCGAATTGCTCGGCTTGCCCGACGCCATCGGCCTGATCGATGTCTCGTTCTATCGTGACGATTTCGCCGCCAAGGGCCTGCATCCGCAGGTCAAGCCGACGGTCATCCCGTTCGACGTCGAAGGTCGTCACATCATCCTGGTCGATGACGTGCTCTACACCGGCCGCACGACGCGGGCCGCGATCAACGAGCTGTTCGACTACGGTCGTCCGGCCTCGATCGAACTGGCCGTGCTGGCTGATCGCGGTGAACGCGAATTGCCGATCGGCGCAAAGCATTGTGTCTGGGATGTCGCCCTCGGCGAAGGTCAGAGCCTGGTGCTGGCCAGGCAGGACGACGGTCAACTGGTCTGGAGGCTGGAAAATGCATAACCCGCAGCTGAACAAAAATGGCGAACTGATTCACCTGTTGTCGACCGAAGGCTTACCTAAGGCAATCATCACGCAGATTCTCGACACCGCCGAATCCTTCATGGAAGTCTCGGCGCGCGACGTCAAGAAAGTCCCGCTGCTGCGCGGCAAGAGCGTCTTCAACCTGTTTTTCGAGAACTCGACGCGCACCCGGACAACCTTCGAGATCGCCGCCAAGCGTCTGTCGGCCGATGTGATCAATCTCGACATCAACAAGTCTTCGGCGAGCAAGGGCGAAACCCTGCTCGATACCATCGACAATCTCTGCGCGATGCACGCCAACCTGTTTGTCGTGCGTCATGCCTCGAGCGGCGCGCCTTACCTGATTGCCGAGCACCTGAAGCGGGTCGGGCGCGACGACATCCACGTCGTCAATGCCGGCGACGGCCGGCACGGGCACCCGACGCAGGGCTTGCTCGACATGTACACCATTCGTCACTACAAGAAGGACTTCACGCAGCTGCGTGTCGCCATCGTCGGCGACTTGCTGCATTCGCGCGTCGCCCGTTCCGATATTCACGCCCTGACCACGCTCGGCGTGCCCGAAGTCCGCGCCATCGGCCCGGCCACGCTGCTGCCCAAGCATCTCGACAAGCTTGGCGTGCATGTCTTCCACGACATGGAGGAAGGCCTCAAGGATTGCGATGTGGTGATCATGCTGCGTTTGCAGAACGAGCGCATGACTGGTGCGCTGCTGCCCTCGGCCGGCGAGTATTTCCGCCATTACGGGCTGACGCCGCAGAAGCTGGCGCTGGCCAAGCCGGATGCCATCGTGATGCATCCGGGGCCGATGAATCGCGGCGTCGAAATCCACTCGGCGGTGGCCGATGGGGCGCAGGCCGTGATCCTGCCGCAGGTCACCTTCGGCATTGCGGTTCGCATGGCCGTCATGAGCATTGTTGCGGGGAACTGATCCATGAATATCGAAATCAAGAATGGCCGCGTCATTGACCCGAAAAATGGTGTCGACCGCAGTACGTCGCTGTACCTCGTCGATGGCCGGATTGCCTCACTCGACGCGGCTCCAGCCGGCTTCGTCGCAGGCCAGACGATCGATGCCGCCGGTTGTGTCGTCTGTCCCGGCCTGATCGACCTGAGTGCCCGCCTGAACAGTATCGAAGCCGAACTGGCCGCCGCCGTCGCCGGGGGCGTGACCTCGGTCGTCGTTCCGCCGGACGCCGATCCGCCGCTCGACGAGCCGGAACTGGCCGATCGCCTGGTCCATCGTGGCGAGGAAATCGGCAAGGCCCACATCCTGCCACTCGGTGCGCTGACGCTCGGCCTCAAGGGCGAGCGCCTGTCCGAACTGGCCGGTTTGAAGAAGGCCGGCTGCGTGGCCTTTTCGCAGGCCAACAAGCCGGTGGTCGATACCGAGGCGCTGCTTCGGGCGATGGAATACGCCGCCACTTTCGGCTTCGCCGTCTGGTTGCAGCCGCAGGATTACTGGCTGGCGCGCAATGGCATCGCCCACGAAGGCGAAGTGGCCAGCCGCCTCGGTCTGGCCGGCATCCCGGTTGCCGCCGAAACCATCGCCATCGCGACCATCGTTCAGCTGGTGCGCGACACCGGCTGCCGCGTCCATCTGACCCGCCTTTCATCGGCTGCCGGCGTGGCGCTGCTCGCCCAGGCCAAGGCTGAAGGCCTGCCGGTCAGCTTCGATGTCGGCGTGCATCACCTGCATCTGACTGAAAATGATATTGGCTTCTTCAACCGCCAGGCTCGTTTCGACCCGCCATTGCGCACGCAAAATGACCGCCAGGCGCTGTCGACCGCAGCAGCCAGCGGTCTGGCTGCGATTTGTTCCGATCACACGCCGGTCGGTGCCGACGACAAGTTACTGCCTTTTGCCGATGCCAAGCCAGGCGCCACCGGTCTCGAACTGCTGTTGCCGCTGACCTTGAAGTGGGCCGAGGCTGCCAAGTTGCCGCTATCCGCTGCCATCGCCCGGATTACCCAGGCGCCGGCCGAGGTACTGGGGCTGGATATCGGCCATTTGACGCCGGGCAGCGTTGCCGACATCTGCGTCTTCGATCCGCAGGCCAATTGGTTGGTGACGCCCGAGGCTCTCAAGAGCCGTGGCAAGAATTCGCCGTGGCAGGGCTATGAAATGACCGGCAAGGTCCGTTCAACCCTGGTTGGCGGGCGTCTTGTCTTCTCCTCGGTTGGCTGATTTCCTGGCTCAAAAATGCAAAACAAATAATTACATTTGCATTTAAAACCGGGTTGTATGATGCGAATGGCATTCTGGCTGCAAGGCTGGAATGCCATTTTTCATTGACGCATTCATCCTTCCGGGAGGCAACACATTCATGAAAACCATTCTGACCCTGATTCTTGCCATGCTGGCCAGCATCAATTTTGCATTTGCTGCGGTCGACCTCAACTCTGCAACGGCGGCTGAACTTGAAGCAGTGAAGGGTTTGGGGCCGGCCAAAGCCAAGGCAATCGTCGATTACCGCACCAAGAACGGCCCGTTCAAGTCGGTCGATGACCTCAAAGGCGTCAAGGGCTTCGGAGCCAAAAGTGTCGCCAAGATGCAGGGTGAACTGACGGTGGGCGGTGCCGGCGCCAGCGCACCCAAAGCGACTCCTGCTGCTGTCGCCCCTGTGGCCAAGCCGCCAAAGCCGGCTGCACCGGGCAGCAAGTAAATCATCATCTGGATCAATGGCAGAGCGGCGGCTTGTTCCGCCGCTTTTGCTTTACAGCGTCAGCAATCGGGCGATGGCCTGACTGTCGCTGCCGGTGACTTCCAGGATCTTGCGGCGCGAAGTCTGGCCGCTTTTCAGGTTGACCGCGGATTTCGGCAAACCGAGCACCTCGGCAACGAATTTGACCAGGGCTTCATTGGCCTTGCCATCGACCGGCGGTGCAGCCAGCCGGATTTTCAGCGCATCGCCATGCAGCCCGGCAAATTCGGTCTTTTTTGCGCCGGGCTGAATGTGCAGCGTCAAGGTGATGCGGCCATCGGCCGCGAGGCGGAACCAGTCGCTCAAATTGATCTCAGAGGAACATCAGGGCAACTTGCAGCAGCAGGATGGCGACCAGCGGTGACAGGTCGATGCCGGAAATCAGCGGGACGAAACGTCGGATCGGATCGAGCAGGGGCCGGGTCAGCTGGTGCGCCGGGGCGCTCAGCGGCGAATAGGGATTGATCCATGACAGGACGGCCTGCAGGATCAGGGCGCCGATCAGGATATAGACGCCCAGTCGAAGCACGGCACGTACGCTGAACCACGCGACCATCAATGCCAGGCTGGCTGGGTCGGCCGATAGCGCAACCGGGGAAAGTCCGATCAACAGCCCGGAAAGCAGCACCTGCATGGCCAGCGCGGCCAGTAAGCTGGCCCAGTCGAAACCGCCAGCCCCGGGGATTACCCGGCGTAGCGGCTTGACGGCCCAGTTGGTCAGCGCCACGACGAAGTTACCGAGCTGGCCGGAAAACGAAACGCGCATCGCCTGCATCATGAAACGCAGCAGGAACAGGGTGCAGAAGAAACTGACGACAGCGTCGAGCAGAAAGATCACCGGCTGCATGCTCAGGCGGCTCCGAGCAGCTTGCCAAGTTCCTGACCACGGGCTTCAGCCGCCATGACGCCGGCGATGATGCCTTCCTTGACGCCTTTGTCGGCCATCACCTGCAAGGCAGCTGCCGTGGTGCCGCCTTTCGAGGTGACCCGTTCGCGCAGTACGGAAGCGGGTTCTGGCGATTGAGCGGCGAGGGCGGCCGCGCCCTGGACGGTTTCGATGGCCAGTTGGCGGCCTTGTTCCGGTGTGAAGCCGAGGTCGGCTGCCGCCTGCTGCAGTGCCTCGATGAACAGGAAGACGTAGGCCGGGCCGCTGCCCGAAACGGCGGTGACGCCGTCCATCTTGCCTTCGTCATCGATCCAGACAGTGCTGCCGACGGCGCGCAGCACGCGGTCGGCCGCTTCGCGTTCGGCTTGGCTGACTTCCGGCAGCGGGCAAAGGCCGGTAATGCCGGCGCCGATCAGGGCCGGGGTGTTCGGCATGCACCGGACGATATGGCGATGGCCGCCGAGGAAGCGTGCCAGCGTTTCCAGGTCGAGGCCGGCAGCGATGCTGACGACAACCGCCTGGCCGAGCTTGCCGACGAGCGGTACGACAGCTTCTTTCATCTGTTGCGGCTTGACGGCGAGCACCAGCAGGTCGCCGACGGCGGGCAGCAATTCGGCTGCCGCGTAGCAGTTGACCGCGTAAGTTGCGCTCAGCTTTTCACGGGCTTCGCTGCCTGGATCGATGACATTGATATCTGCTGCGACAAACCCCTGTTTCAGCATGCCGCCGATCAGCGCGTTGGCCATATTGCCGCCGCCAAGAAAAGTAATCTTCATGTGTCGTTTCTTTCACCAAAAATGGCCGTGCCGATGCGGACAATCGTCGCACCTTCGGCAACGGCAGCTTCAAGATCGTGGGACATGCCCATGGAAAGGGTGTCGAGCGGCACGCCGGCTGCCCGTACTGCGTCGGCGATCAGTTTGAGCCGACGAAAAGGTTCGCGTTGTGCGGCCGGGTCATCGCAGGGTTCGGGAATTGCCATCAGGCCGCGCAGGTTCAGCTTGGGCAGGGCGGCGACGGCCAGACACAGGGCGACCGCTTCATCCGGGGCGCAGCCGCTTTTGCTGGCTTCGCCGGAAACATTAACCTGGACGCACACCTGAAGCGGCGGCAACCCGATGGGGCGCTGGGCTGACAGGCGTTCGGCAATCTTCAGGCGCTCGATCGAATGGACCCAGGCGAAGTGTTCGGCGACCTGGCGGGTCTTGTTACTTTGCAGCGGGCCGATGAAATGCCATTCAAAACCGTGGTCGACCGTGGCAAGCGCCTTTTCGCTACCTTCCTGGAGATAATTTTCGCCAAAGGCATGCTGTCCGGCTGCGCCTGCCGTCAGGACATCGGCCAGCGGCTTGGTCTTGCTGACGGCCAGCAAATGGACGGAATCGGGCGCACGACCGGCTGCGATGGCGGCCCGGGCGATGCGTTCCCTGATTGCTTGCAGGTTGGTAGCGATTGCGCTCATAATCTTTTGGAATTACGTCAGTTTCCAGTATACACGCGCCTCAAGGACGATCCATGGACATTACCGAACTGCTGGCTTTCAGCGTCAAGAACAAGGCTTCCGACTTGCACCTGTCGGCCGGCCTGCCGCCCATGATCCGGGTGCACGGCGATGTTCGGCGGATCAACCTGCCGCCGATGGAGCACAAAGATGTTCATGGCATGGTCTATGACATCATGAATGACGGCCAGCGCAAGGTTTATGAAGAAACGCTGGAGTGCGACTTCTCCTTCGAAATTCCCAACCTGGCGCGTTTCCGGGTCAATGCCTTCAACCAGCAGCGGGGTGCCGGCGCCGTTTTCCGGACCATTCCGACCAAGGTCATGACGCTGGAAGAGCTCAACTGTCCGAAGATTTTCCGCGAAATTTCCGAGTATCCGCGCGGTATCGTACTGGTCACCGGGCCGACCGGCTCGGGCAAGTCGACGACGCTGGCGGCGATGGTCAATCACGTCAATGAGAACCACTATGGTCATATCCTGACGGTCGAGGACCCGATCGAATTTGTGCACGATGCCAAGAAGTGCCTGATCAACCAGCGTGAAGTCGGGCCGCATACCCTGTCTTTCTCGAACGCCCTGCGCTCGGCGCTGCGCGAAGATCCGGACGTGATCCTGGTCGGCGAAATGCGCGACCTCGAAACCATCCGCCTGGCTCTGACGGCGGCCGAAACCGGCCACCTGGTATTCGGCACGCTGCACACTTCTTCGGCTGCCAAGACGGTCGACCGTATCGTTGACGTTTTCCCGGCGGCAGAAAAGGAAATGGTTCGTTCGATGCTGTCCGAGTCGCTGCGCGCCGTCATTTCGCAGACCCTGCTCAAGACCAAGGATGGCGCCGGTCGCGTGGCCGCCCATGAAATCATGATCGGCACGCCGGCCATCCGTAACCTGATTCGTGAAAACAAGGTGGCGCAGATGTATTCGGCGATCCAGACCGGCCAGAATGTCGGCATGCAGACGCTGGATCAGAATCTGCTGGACATGGTTCGGCGCGGTATTGTTTCGAGCAACGATGCCCGCAACAAGGCATCGAACAAGGATGCTTTCCCGGCCTGATCGGTCGCGGCATAAAAACCAAGGAAAAATATGGAACGCGATCAGGCAATGAAGTTCATGCACGATCTTTTGCGCCTGATGTCGCAAAAGAAAGGCTCCGATTTGTTCATCGCCGCCGGTTTTGCACCAGCGATCAAGATCGATGGCAAGGTGACGCCGGTGTCGAACCAGGTATTGACGGCACAACACACCGCCGAGCTGGCCCGCTCGATCATGAACGACCGCCAGGCGGCCGAGTTCGAGGCGACCAAGGAGTGCAATTTCGCCATTTCGCCTTCCGGTATCGGGCGCTTCCGGGTCAATGCGCTGGTGCAGCAAGGTCGCGTCGGTGTCGTGTGCCGGACGATCAACATGACGATTCCGACACTCGATGAGTTGCACATGCCGCCGGTGCTCAAGGATCTGGCGATGAGCAAGCGCGGCCTGATCATCTTCGTCGGCGGCACCGGTACCGGCAAGACGACCTCGCTGGCTGCCTTGGTCGATTACCGCAACGAGAATTCCTTCGGCCACATCATCACCATCGAAGACCCGATCGAATATGTGCACGAGCACAAGAACTGCATCGTGACGCAGCGCGAAGTCGGCGTTGATACTGACGACTGGGGGCCGGCCTTGAAGAACACCCTGCGCCAGGCACCGGATGTCATCCTGATGGGCGAAATCCGCGACCGCAACACGATGGATTACGCCATCGCCTTCGCCGAAACCGGCCACCTGGCGCTGGCTACGTTGCACGCCAACAGCGCCAATCAGGCGATCGACCGGATCATCAATTTCTTCCCCGAAGAGCGTCGCCAGCAATTGCTGATGGATCTGTCGCTCAATATGCGGGCCATGGTTTCCCAGCGCCTGCTGCCCAAGAAAGACGGCAAGGGGCGGGTTGCCGCGATCGAGGTGATGCTCAATTCGCCGCTGATCGCCGATCTGATCTTCCGTGGCGAGGTGCATGAGATCA
Organism: Dechloromonas denitrificans; assembly: GCF_020510665.1. Taxonomy (NCBI): domain Bacteria; kingdom Pseudomonadati; phylum Pseudomonadota; class Betaproteobacteria; order Rhodocyclales; family Azonexaceae; genus Dechloromonas; species Dechloromonas denitrificans. Next base: position 3,171,769 of record NZ_CP075187.1, on the reverse strand, counting down.
AGGAAATCATGAAGAAGTCGCGCGAGCTGGGCATGCAGACCTTCGACCAGGCCCTGTTCGATCTCTACGAAGCCGGCAAGATCAGCTATGAAGATGCATTGCGCAACGCCGATTCGCTCAATGACCTGCGCTTGCAGATCAAGTTGTATGGCAAGGAGTCGAAGGATCGTGACCTGAGTAGCGGTCTGAACCATCTCGATATCGTCTGATTGTTTTTATCCGCGGAGATTTCCATGCGTATCCTTCAAAAAACCGTTTTTGCCCTTTGCCTGACGTTGACCGCAGCATTCGCCCAGGCCGGGGCGCTGGATGTCATTTCAAGCGGCGATGCCAGCGCCGGCGTCAAGGAAGCTCTGGCCAAGGGGGCTGACTATGCCGTGGCCTCGCTCGGCAAGGAGGGTGGATTCCTTGGCAACAGCAAGGTCAAGATTCCGTTGCCGGGCTATCTCGACAAGGCAGAGAAAGGGCTGCGCATGTTCGGCATGGGCAAGCAGGCCGACCAGTTGATCGAAACGATGAACCATGCGGCTGAGCAGGCCGTGGCTGAAGCCAAGCCGATTCTCAGCGACTCGATCAAGAAGATGAGCGTGCAGGACGCCAAGGGCATCCTGACCGGCGGTGAAGACAGCGTGACGCAATATTTCAAGCGGACATCGACCGAGCAACTGACCGCCAAGTTCATGCCTATCGTCAAGGCATCGACCCAGAAGCTTGATCTGGCCGGGCAATACAACGCTTTTGCCGGCAAGGCGGCAAGCAGCGGCCTGATTGACCAGAAAGATGCCGACCTCGATGGTTATGTCACGCAAAAGGCGATGGATGGCCTGTTTGCGATGATCGCCGAGGAAGAAAAGAAACTCCGCGCCAACCCGCTTGGGGCCGGCAGCTCGCTGCTCAAGAAAGTGTTCGGCGCCCTGTAAATTAAAGTCGGGCGTTTCAGCCGCCGTCAATACAGTCAGGAGACTGGAATGCAACTGAAACGCCTTGATTCGACGACGCAGCCCCGGGCGATTGATGCCAGGGAAAGCTTGCGCCAGCCACATGGCGAGCAGATTCGCCGGGTCGAGGCGCTGGCGGCCGTCGAGAACGACCGCCAGCGCAGCCTGCAACAGGAAATGGCCGAGGTCGATGCCCGTTCGCTCGGCCCCTTCGAAGGCAGTCAGCAGGTCTTGCAGGAGGCCCGAAGTGTGGCCGCGCGTCTGGTTGTGCTGGGTGGGCATGGTGAGGCCTTGATCAAGCTGCGGGCACTCAGTCTGGCGCTGCCGCATGTCGATGACACGGTGTGATGCTCGTTGATTTAGTCCGTGCGACGCGGCCTGGCTGCTAAAATTAGCTGATTCAAATTCGCGCCCCGCTCATCCGGGGCGCTTCGTTTTCGATCCCGATGTCCGGCCTCAATCCTCAGCAACGCGAAGCAATCCACTACCTCGACGGCCCCTTGTTGGTGCTCGCCGGTGCCGGCTCGGGCAAAACGCGGGTGATTACGCAGAAGATCGCCTATCTCGTCCAGGAGTGCGGTTTCCAGCCACGTAACGTTGCCGCCATCACCTTTACCAACAAGGCGGCGAAGGAAATGCAGGAGCGGATCGGCAAGATTCTCTCCAAGCCGCTGGCCGACGAGCTGCAAATCTCGACCTTCCACTCGCTCGGTGTGCGCATCCTGCGTGAGGAGGCCAAGGCGCTCGGCTACAAGCCGCGCTTTTCGATTTTCGACTCGGCCGATTGCGGCGGCATCATCGGTGAGGTGGCCGGTACGGTCGACAAGGCCACGCTGCGTATTTTGCAATCGATCATTTCGAACTGGAAAAATGCGCTGGTGACTCCCGAAGGTGCGTTGCACATGGCGCGCGACGAGCACGAAAAACTGGCCGCCCATGCCTACCTCTCCTACGAAGCGACGCTTAAGGCTTATCAGGCGGTCGATTTCGATGACCTGATCGGTCTGCCGGTCAAGCTGTTCAGCGAACATCCGGAGATTGCCGACAAGTGGCAGAACCGCCTGCGCTACCTGCTGGTCGATGAATACCAGGACACCAACGCCTGCCAATACCAGTTGCTCAAGTTGCTGACCGGGGTCCGTGCCCAGTTTACCGCCGTGGGTGACGACGATCAGGCGATCTACGGCTGGCGCGGTGCCGACATTGAAAACCTGAAGAAGCTGCCGACCGAATTCCCGGCGCTCAAGGTGATCAAACTCGAGCAAAATTACCGGTCGACCGTGACAATCCTCAAGGCGGCGAACAACGTCATTGCCAACAATGAAAAGCTGTTCGACAAGAAGCTGTGGTCCGAGCTTGGCTTGGGCGAGCCTATCCATGTGACAACCTGCCGCGACAACGATGCCGAGGCCGAAGGCGTGATCATGAAGCTGCAGGCGCATCGCTTCGAGCATCGCGGCAAGTTCAAGGACTACGCCATCCTCTATCGTTCGAACCACCAGGCAAGAACCTTCGAGGAATACCTGCGCGACCACCGGATTCCCTATTTGCTCTCCGGCGGCAAATCCTTCTTCGACAAGGCCGAGATCAAGGACATCATCGCTTATCTACGTTTGCTGACCAACGAAGATGACGATCCGGCCTTCATCCGTGCCGCCACAACGCCGAAGCGCGGGATTGGCGCGGCGACTCTCCAGGCGCTCGGCACCTATGCCGGCGAACGCCATATTTCGCTGTTCCAGGCGGCTTTCGAGGAAGGCTTCGCGCATCGCGTCCAGCCGCGCCAGATTGAGCCGTTGCTCGAATTCTGCCAGTTCATCAACCGTACCCAGGGGCGAGCCAGCCGCGAGCCGGCCCATCAGGTGCTGCCGGATTTGCTCAAGGCGATCGATTACGAAGGTTTCTTGTACGACCACGAGGAAGAGCGCACCGCGCAGACGCGTTGGGCCAATGTCTGCGAATTTGCCAACTGGTTGAACAAGAAGGGCGAGCTCGATGGCAAGACACTGATCGACCTGACCCAGAGCATTGCGCTGATCAACATGCTCGACAAGCAGAACGACGAAGAGGTCGATGCCGTCCAGCTATCGACGCTGCATGCTTCGAAGGGGCTGGAATACAAACATGTCTTTCTGGTCGGTGTCGAGGAAGGCATCCTGCCGCATCGCGAGTCCACCGATCCGGGCAAGATCGAAGAAGAGCGCCGCCTGATGTATGTCGGCATCACCCGCGCCCAGCGTACCCTGCATATCTCCTACTGCGAGCGGCGCAAGCAGGCACGTGAGTTCGTTCCTTGCGAACCATCGCGCTTCATCGATGAAATGGGCAAGGACGATGTCCGTTTTCTCGGAGGCAAGCAGGATGCGCCGCCCGACAAGGCGACCGGCAGCGCCCGGCTTGATGCCATGAAAGCCATGCTGGCCGGCAACAAGCGCTAACGGTTTGGTCATACACCGTTACGACGAGTTACTTTTCTGATGACATCCGGGCCGTAACGGCCTGCGTTATTCGACACAAGGCAGCGCAATTTCGCAAAGCCGGATGAACTACCGAATAAATCAATCAGGAGATTCAAAATGACCAAGCAAATTTTCGCACTTGTTATCGCCGCCGCTTTCGGTATCGCCCACGCTGCTGACGTCAAGCCAGCCGCCGCCGACCTCAAGGCCGTTGCCGCTCCAGCTGCCGCGACCGTCAAGGCCGAGGCACCCAAGGCCGCTGAAGCGGTTGTGAAATCCGAAGCCAAGGCAGCAGAAGCCAAGCCAGCGGCTGCCACGCCGGCGCCGGAAGCGAAGAAAGAAGCCGCCGCTCCGGTCGATAAAAAGGTCAAGAAAGCCAAGAAGGCGAGCAAGAAGGCTGAACCCGCAGTTGCTGCCGAGCCAGCCAAGGCAGCAGAAGCCGTCAAGAAATAAGACTCGACTCAGTTCTGGCCAGCAGCCCTCCAAAAGCTGCACCCCACAAAAAAGCGCTCACAAGGCGCTTTTTTGCGTGGACAAAAAAGAGGGAGGCCGGAGCCTCCCTCTTTTTGATGCAAGCCGGGAAATTACTTGGACAGGCCGATCAGGTGATCAACGGCCGCCTTGATTTCGCCGTCGGACAGATCGCCTGCGCCACCCTTCGGCGGCATGGCGCCCTTGCCGCCAATAGCGCTCTTGTACAGTGCATCCTTGCCCTGGCCGAGACGCGGTGCCCAGGCGGCCTTGTCGCCAGCCTTCGGTGCGCCGGCTGCGCCGGTGTTGTGGCAGGCGCCGCAAACGGTGTTGAAAACGGTAGCGCCATCTTTCGGTGCGCCGCCGGCAGCAGGTGCAGCAGCCTTGGCCAGTTCGAACTTGGCAACCGGTTGAATGCGGACATCAGCTTCATCGTTACCCTTGGCAGCATCGGCAGCCGAGGTGGATTTCTTGACGGTAAGCGGGAAGACGATGGCGATCAGAACGATGGCGATAATGATCGTTGCCCACATGATGCTCTTGGAAGAGTGCTGCTCGGCCATGCTGATTACCTCATTGCGCAAAAATAAAAGTGCGTAATTATAACGGCTTAACTTTGGCAGCTGAGCAAAAAAAACCCCGCCAGTGGCGGGGTTGAAATTCTCGAAAGGGGGAGTTTCGAGAGGAGGGGTTCAATGCACAACTGAAGTGTATGCGCCGCCGCTTCTCTCGTCTGTCGTGCTTTCGTAGCCTTGTGTAACCAAATGTTGCACCTGCAGCAAGCGCTGTTCAGTGCTCGATGCGGCAGATCTCGACCGCACTGGTCGGGATCTGGTAGTCAGCAGCCAGTTCGGTACGGGCCATATCTTCGATAGCCTGGCCTTCGCAAGCGGCGAAGCGGCGGGCGCCGGTGAAATCCTGCGGAATGCCGGCGCGGTCCTGGGTAATCCGGTAATGGATCTTGACGTTCACTGCGGTTCTCCTGAAACAATATTTTGTGGTTTGCCGGGCGCGAGGATAGTCGTTTGATGCTGCGCTGCAATAGTGGTTTTCCACAATAAGGAGATGTCTCAGGGCGCTTTCAAGTCATTGAGTGTATTGAAATTCCGGAAAGCGTCGATCTGCTCGGGGAAGTCGACTTCGACGGCCTGGTTTTCCGCACACCAATGCATGACTTTGCGGCCGCCATTGCGCAGGAAATGGTCAAGCGCATCGAAGCGGTCGCGGTGACACAGACAGAAAACCGGGTGCTGGCGTCCTCCGGCGGTGGCAATTGCCACTTTGCTGTCATTTTGTTGCAAGGCGGTGTACAGGCGAGCCACCAGATCCAGCGGCAGATAGGGAGAGTCGCAGGGCGCAGTGATGACGAAAGGCGTCTCGGTCACGCCGAGTGCCGCATGCAGACCGGTAAGCGGCCCGGGGAAATCGGGCAGGGCATCTTCGATCAGGCGATAGCCCAGGGGAGCGTAATCGTCCTGGCTGCGATTGGCATTGATTAGTAAGGTCTGCACCTGTGGTCCCAGGCGAGCTGCGACGTGTTCAACCAGCGGTTTGCCGTTGAGCAACTGGCGACCTTTGTCTACGCCACCCATGCGGCGCGCAAGGCCGCCGGCAAGGATGACGCCGGTAATCTGCTGGCGGGGCATCAAAAAACGAGCGTCCGCCAGGTCGGGTCGAGGGTTCGGGCAATAAAAGCGGTTGCCCCGGCGGCCCCCGCTGCTCCGATCAATGTTTCCTGTTCGCCGACCCAGGCGGCACGGGCCATGCTGCAGGCCAGCAGGCGGACGTCTTCGGCGCAGGCTTCACGGAGAAACTCGCCGACGGATTTTTCCTTTGCGGCGGTGGCATAAAGGTTATCGGCGACACCTTCGACCAGTAGCCTGACGGCCGGGCCGGCGAAGTGAATCTCGACGTCTGCATCGAGGGCACGCGCAGCCAGCGCATGGATCAACGGGGTGACGCACAGTTCCGGGTGGTCTGGATTGGCAGCCCAGAGCAATAGCGCCAGTTTGTCAGCCAAATGTGGCCTCCGGTTCGAGCTTGAGGATGTGTTGCCGGTAAGCGGCTGCATCGAGCAGCCCGCGCTTTTCGTCCAGCCAGTTGCGCGCCCGGCCGCGAGCCATCCAGCCGCCGCCGTAAGGTTCGGTGTTGACCCGCTTGGGGTGCTCCTCGGCGTCATCGTTGCCTTCGAGCAAATCGAATGAAATCGGGGCGTGGACCGCAAGCACCGTCTTGCGGCATTCAACCGTGCCCATGCCACGTCCGATATCGATTTCCGCCCCCTTGGGCTTGCTGGTGAAGGCGATGATTTCCCCGGCCAGGAAAATGCCGAAGCTGGTTGCGCCGATCAGGATTTCATCGTGACCGATTTCCTGAACCCACATATCGTGCCTTGGGCAATACAGACGGTCGTCGGGGATAGATCCGGAGAAGGGGGTATGGGCCATTTAGCAGTTGAAAAATGGCGGAAGGAAGCAGGAGTCGAACCTACCCAAGCCTGTTTGACAGGCCCTGACGATTTTGAAGACCGTCCGTCCCACCGGGGAACGATTCCTTCCGTTGTTCATGAGCCGAATTGCTCCGGCGAGCCGCGCAGGATGTGCGTATCGCGAACCCGGCGAGTGTAGCCGATGCGGTCGAAGAATTCGAGGATATGGATGGCGACTTTACGTCCGCCGCCGATCTGGTCGCGCAATGGCGCTGCTCGGGCGCAGCCTTCGCTGGCGTTCAGCTCGGCAACGCGCCGGGCCAAGTCGGCGACGGCGGCTGCCGTGAAGTAATGGTCGTGGGCGACCGGCCAGGCGTCGCCATGCCGGGCAATGCGCTTGAACAGGCCGCGGACGTTGTCTTCGCCCATGCCGCTCTGGCGGGCGACATCGCGCACGCGCGGCGGGGCGTATGGCGTGGCATCAAGCAGCGGCTTGAGGATTTGCCATTGTTCCAGGTCGGCTGGCGCCAGTTGCACCCGATGCTCGGGCAGGTGCAGCCAGGCATGGCTCTGGGCGATGCGGCCATCCTTCAGGGGCTGTGCCAGCAGGGCATCGAAGGCCGGGCGCGGCAAGGTCGGCAGGGTCAGACGGCGCAGGCGATCGCGTTCGACACCGGGCTGATCGGGCGCGCGTTGGTGTTCGGCGGCGAGCGCGGCGAAGAGCAATTCCTCAAGTGCTTGCCAGCGGCCGGGCGCGAAGGCCAGATCGCCGACCAGCTTCAGGCCGAGGCGCTGGCTGAGCGCCTTGAGTGCGGCGCTGTCGAGGTTGCGGTTCAGGCCATAGACGCTCAGTTCGACACCGGCGGCCTGCTGCTCGGCGGCCAGTTGCAAAGCTTTGGCCGGGTCGCTGTCGGCCAGTGCGGCGAGCATGGCCAGGCGTTCCGGGCTGCGCCGCTTGCGGCTGGGCGGGGCGATGTCGAGCACGATGCCGCCGCCGATGGTGTGGCGGGCCGAGGCGTCGCGCAGGATGAAACGGTCGCCGGCCAGCGTGCCGATGTCGCGGTCGACGGTGATTTGTGCCCAGTTTTCGCTGCCCGGTTCGATCTGCTCGCCGGCCAGAAGGGCGACGCGCGCCGGGACATCTTCGGCCCCGAGGTGCAGGTGAACCTGGGTCCAGTGTTTCAGCGCTGGTTGGCCGGCCAGGACGCGAATCCTGGCATCGAAGCGACGCAGTGGCGCATGCAGGGCCGGGGCAACCACCCACATGCCGCGCTCAACCTCGCTTTTTTCGATACCGGCCAAAGCCAGTGCGATGCGTTGCCCGGCGTGGCCGGATTCGGCGGGCGCATCCTGCACGCGCAGGCTGCGTACCCGCACCGCTTGTCTGGCGGGGGAGAGCAGTAACTGGTCACCGACTTTGACCGTGCCAGCGAAGGCGGTGCCGGTGACGACGGTACCGGCGCCGGATAGCGTGAAGCAGCGATCGACGGCGAGACGGAAGCCGCCGCTCGGCGGGCGTGCGCCCTGTTCTCCGGCGATCCGGTCGAGATGGCTGCGCAGTTCGGCAATGCCCCGACCGCTATTGGCCGCGACCGGAAAAATCGGTGCATCGGCCAGCGCCGTGCCGGCCAGCAGGGCGCGGATTTCGATTTCGGCCTGCTTTTGCCGGTCGACCGTGCCATCCGGATCAGCCAGGTCGATCTTGGTCAGGGCGATGGCGCCTTGGCGGATGCCGAGCAGCTCGATGATTTCCAGATGCTCGCGGGTCTGCGGCATCGGCCCGTCGTCGGCGGCGATGACGAGCAGCGCGAAGTCGATGCCGGTGGCCCCGGCCAGCATGTTGTGGATCAGCTTTTCATGGCCGGGCACGTCAATGAAGCCGAGCGTCGGCGTGTAGGCGTAGCCGAGGTCGACGGTAATGCCGCGCGCCTTCTCTTCCTTCAGGCGGTCGCAGTCGACGCCGGTCAGCGCTTTGACCAGCGTGGTTTTGCCGTGGTCGATATGACCGGCGGTGCCGATGATCATGAAGCGTCAGGCAGCCGTGAAGTAGTGCCGGGCGGCATCCATCGCAGCGGCGTCGCCGAGCACGGTATCTGGCGCACCGCCCTTGCCCCACAGCGGCGTTTGCCATTGCAGGTCGAGAAACTCGGCGCACAGGCGGTAGCTGTCGAGCATCGGCTGGGCTTTTTCGCGATTGCCGCTGGTCGCGATGACCCACAGCCGCTTGCCGGCCATGCGCTGCTTGAAGTCGAGATCGGGGACGCGCAGCCAGGCGCTCCAGTGATCGAGGCAGGTTTTCAGCGGCGAGGGAATCGAGAACCAGTAAACCGGCGAAACGAAGACCAGATCGGTTGCCGCCAGCGTGGCGTCGAGCAGGGTTTTGACGTCACCTTCCGGCATCGGGTAGCTGCCGGCGGTGTGGCGCAGATCGACAAAGGGCGGAATGTCCAGTTCGGCCAGCTTGAGCCAGCGTTGACTGGCTTCGGCCGGCAGTGCGGCGGCGGCATGGCGGGCGAGTGTTTCGCTGTTGCCGACATGGCCGGGTTCGCGGGTGCTGGCATTGAGGAAGAGAAAGTGCGACATCGGGTGTCCGGTAAAAAATCAGAACGTCAGTTGAGCCAGTTGCGCCAGGAAGTGGGCTTCATCCTGTGTTTCGAGGCAGCGCAGGTCGAGATGATACGCGTCGTCGCGGATATAGCCGATGACCGGCGTCGGCAGCCGGCGGAAGGAGGCTTCCACGGTCAACAGCGTTTTACCCGGCTTTTTCGCCGTCGGGCGAACGACCAGCGCGGTGGAGGGCAGGCGTTCGACCGGCAAGGCGCCGCTGCCGATCTGGCTGCTGCAGGCTTCGATGCCGACTGTGGCAAGCGGCTCCAGGGCGCTTTGCACCGCCGTCAGCAGGCGTTGGCCGGTGGCCTCGATTTCGGCGCAAGGGCGAGTCAGCAGGCGCAGCGTCGGCAGGCGTTCGGCCAGCCGGTCCGGGTCGCGGTACAGGCGCAAGGTGGCTTCGAGTGCAGCCAGCGTGGTTTTGCCGACGCGCAGGGCGCGTTTCAGCGGGTTTTTCTTGATCTTGGCGATCAAATCCTTGCGCCCGACGATCAGCCCGGCTTGCGGGCCGCCGAGCAGTTTGTCGCCCGAGAAGGTGACGATGTCCGCACCCGCCGCCAGGGCTTGCTGCGGCGTCGGCTCGGCCGGCAGGCCGTGGGCCGCGAAGTCGCACAAGGTGCCGCTGCCGAGGTCGATGACGAAAGGCAGATTGGCGGCGTGGGCGATTTCGGCAATGATTTTCTCGTCGACCGCGGCAGTGAAGCCGGTGACGGCGTAGTTGCTGGTGTGAATCTTCATCAGCAGCGCGGTCTTCGGGCCGATTGCTTCCTGGAAATCCTTGGCGTGAGTGCGGTTGGTCGTGCCGATTTCGTGCAGCTTGACCTGCGCCCGGCGCATCACGTCGGGGATGCGGAAAGCGCCGCCGATCTCGACCAGTTCGCCGCGTGAAACGACGGCTTCCTTGCCCTGGGCCAGTGCGTTGAGTGTGAGCAGCACGGCGGCAGCATTGTTGTTGACGATGGTCGCGGCGATGTCGGGCGAGCCGCCGGCAATCAACTCGGCGAGCAAGCCGGAAACCAGGTCGTCGCGGTCGCCCCGGCCGCCGGAGGCGAGGTCGTATTCGAGGGCGCAAGGCGCGCGGGCAGCATCGACCATCGCGGCGATAGCTTCTTCAGCCAGCTGGGCGCGGCCGAGATTGGTGTGCAGCACCGTACCGGTCAGGTTGAAGACGGCGCGCAGATTGGCTTGCCCGGCGGCATCGGCGCGTCGCTGGATGGCGGCGAGCAGGGTGCTTTCTTCTGGCAGCGGCAAACCGTGCTTGAGGCCTTCGCGCGCTGCGGCCAGTTCGGCCCGGATGCAGCCGGTGACCAGTTGGCGACCGTGGATTTCAATCAGCTCGGAAAGCTGGCCGAGGACGCGGTCGACCGCGGGAAGATGGCGTTTTTCGTTCATGGACTTTCACCCGGACCGGGTAGAAAAAAGGCTCCCGGTCGGTTCGGCCGGGAAACCATTAATGCGGTTGGAAATGAAACCGAGGTGTGCCGAGGGCGTTCAGGTACCGGCGCCGATCAGGAACAGGTTGGGGCCGCTGCGACTATAGCCGGCCTCATCGACCAGCATGTCGAGTGCCAGTGTGGCGAGGTCGTCGGCCACCGGGTCCACCCGCGGATCTTTTTCCTGATAGACAATTTTCAGATAGCTTTTGCAGCTATCGCAGGTTTCTGCCCGGACGGCTCCTTTCGAGCCTTCGACTTCATGCAGTGCGACCGCTTTGTCGGTGTCGCAGGTCGTGCAGGTGGCGCGCGATACATTCCATTCGGTGTTGCACAGCGAGCAGTGCAGGTAGCGCAGATTGTTGATTGCCGAGCCGAGACGGACGATGCTGGCAACCGGCAGGCTGCCGCAGCACGGACAGACACCCTGTACATCGAGCTTCTTCAGTTGATCGCTGGCCAGCCGGCTGGCCAGTGCGCTATAGACGACTTGCAGTGCCGCGCCGACGAACGGCAGGGCGGCGGCATTTTCTGGCGTGACTTCCCCGCTGAGCAGGGCGGTGGCCAGTGCGTCGAGTTGGTCGTCGCTGGCGCTGGCCAGTTCATTCAGTACCTGGCGCGCCGTGGCTGGTGCGTTTTGGCTCAGTTCGCCGACCAATTGGCGGAGAACCGGATACCAGGCGTCCGGGCGGGATTCCGGGTCGAGTGGCGGCATGCCGTGGGCCTGCGCCTGAGCGAGCGCAGCCGCATCGGGGAGCGCCAGTTCAGGGAGGGTTTTCAGTGCGGCGTGCTGGGCCTGGCTGAGTTGTCCCAGGAAATCGAGCCAGTCGCCCAGGGCGTGATCTTTGACCAGATGGGCAAAGCGTTCGGCACGTTCGCTGAACAGATGGCTGATGACCGGCAAAAGGAAAGCGGCTGCTTCTTCGGCCGGAGGATGAAAGTCGATCGGTTGGGTCTGCATGGTGACTCAAAAAAAGCGGGGGGCGCAGAGATGATCTCTGCGCAGCCCCCTCAACGCAAGGTAAAACTAAACACGGACCAGCGACTTACTTGCCGGTCACCTGACGATACCAGCCACGGTGATGCTGCTTGGCCCAGGCGCGGGTGACCGTGCCGTACCACATGGCGCGGATGGTGCCCTTGACCCAGATGGCGGCATAGACGTGGACCATGATCATGGCGATCATCACCGCACCGGCTGCGGCATGCACCACGGCGCCCAGGCGGACGAGTGTGATGTCGAAGCCGAACCAGGCACGCCAGATGAACAGGCCGGAGACCGTCATCAGCAGCATGCACACGGCGAGAACCCAGAACATGACTTTCTGGCCGCCGTTGTACTTGCCCTGTTCCGGCATGTCGTGGTCGTTGCCATCCACCATGTTCTTCGCCTTGGCCAGCCATTCCTTGTCCGCCGGGGTCATCTTGTTGAGATGCTTGAAGCGGATGTAGAGGCCGAGGAAGGAGACCGCCATCAGCATCCCGAGGTAGGGGTGGATGATGCGGGCCCAGACCGGGCCGCCGAACAACTGGGTGAGCGGGAAGAACGCCGGGTGGAAGAAGGCCAGTCCGGAGAGCGCGAGCAGGATGAAGCTGATGCCCACGACCCAATGGTTGGCCCGTTCCTTGGGCTCGTAACGCTTGAGGTCTTTCGGGTCGCGGATCATTTTGCTTCCTCCTTATTTGCCAACGCATCTTCAGCCTCGATCTCGTCTTCGATTTCTTTCGAAACCTCGTTCGGACCCTTGGTCACGTAATGGAACAGGCTGCCCAATGCAACGCCGGCCAGGGCCAGCGTGGCGAGCGGCTTGGCAAAGCCCTTCCACAACGAGACCAGCGGGCTGATCGACGGATTGGCCGGCAAGCCGGCGTACAGGTTCGGCTGGTCGGCATGGTGCAGCACGTACATGACGTGCGTGCCGCCAACACCTTCCGGGTCATACAGGCCGGCCTTGTCGTAACCGCGTTCCTTGAGGTCGGCGATCCGTGTCTCGGCATAGTCCTTCATGTCCTCCTTGGCACCGAACTGGATGGCGCCGGTCGGGCAGGCCTTGGCACAGGCCGGAGCCTGGTTGACGGCCACCCGGTCGGAACACAACGTGCACTTGTAGGCCTTGCTGTCCTTCTGCGACATGCGCGGTACGTTGAACGGGCAACCGGTCACGCAGTAGCCGCAGCCGATGCAGTTTTCCTGGTTGAAATCGACGATACCGTTGCTGTACTGAATGATTGCACCCGGTGACGGGCAGGCCTTGAGGCAACCAGGATCGGAACAGTGCATGCAGCCATCCTTGCGGATCAGCCATTCCAGCTTGCCGTTCTGCTCCGTCTCGGTGAAGCGCATGACCGTCCACGCATCGGCCGACATGTCGACCGGGTTGTCGTAGATGCCCACGCAGTTGCCTACTTCGCCGCGGATGTCGTTCCATTCGATGCACGCCGCCGTACAGGCCTTGCAGCCGATACAGACGGATACGTCGATCAGCTTGGCGATTTCGACGGTCTGCCGCACTTGCGTGGACGGTGTCGTGGTCGCGGAGCGCTGTTTGATGTCTAGCGATTGCAGTGCCATATCAGCTCTCCTTTAAGCTTTCTCGATGTTGACCAGGAACGCCTTGTACTCTGGCGTGTGCGTATTGGCATCGCCCACGGCCGGGGTCAGGGTGTTGGTCAGGAAACCCGGTTTGGTCCGGCCGGTGAAGCCGGAATTGAGCGGGATACCGATGGTGTGCACCTTCTGGCCATCGACGTCGAGTGCCTTGATGCGCTTGGTGACGACCGCCACGGCCTTGATGTAGCCCCGGTTGGAGCGCACCTTGACCTTGTCGCCGGCCTTGATGCCCTTTTCCTTGGCCAGTTCCTCACCGATTTCCACGAAATGCTCCGGCTGCAGGATCGCGTTGATCTTGCTGTGCTGCGTCCAGAAGTGGAAATGCTCGGTCAGGCGGTAGGTGGTTGCGACGTACGGGAAGTCCTTGGCCGTGCCGAATACTTCCAGATCGCCCTTGAAGATGCGCGAGACCGGATTGCTCTTGGCCTTGGCATTTTTCGGGTGCATCGGGTTGTTTTCGAGCGGCGACTCGAAGGGCTCGTAGTGTTCCGGCAGCGGACCATCGACCACCAGGTCGCGGGCAAACAGACGGGAAACACCTTCCGGGTTCATGATGAAAGGCATCACACCCTGATCCGGTGCTGCATCCGGACGCATGTCGGGCACGTCATTGCCACCCCACTTGTCACCCAGCCATTTGATCACGGTACGTGACGCATCCCACGGCTTGCCCGACGGGTCGCACGAGGCGCGGTTGTAGATGATGCGGCGATTGACCGGCCAGGCGAAGCCCCAGTTCATCGTCTGGCCGAGGCCGGACGGGTCGCTGCTGTCGCGGCGGGCGGTCAGGTTACCGGCTTGTGACCAGGAGCCGCTGTAAATCCAGTTGCCGCAAGCCGTACTGCCGTCGTCGCGCAGGAAGGCAAAGCTGGCCAGCTGGTCGCCACCCTTGACCTGGAGCTTGGTGGCATCCTTGGGGTCGTAGAGGTCGCTCAGGGCCTTGCCTGAGATTTCCATCAACAACTCTTCAGGCGAAGGCTCGTGGGTGATCCGGTACGGCCAGGACAGCTTGAGGATGGGGTCGGGGAAGGCGCCGCCATCCTTGGCGTACATGGCTTTCAGCGTCAGGTAGAGGTGGGCCATGATGTCGGCGTCACTCTTCGATTCGCCCGGTCCTTCCACGGCTTTCCAGTGCCAGCGCACGACACGGCCGGAGTTGGTGCAGGTGCCGGCTTCTTCGGCAAAGAAGGCGACCGGCAGGCGGAACACTTCAGTCTGGATGGTTGACGGGTCGGTCGGGTTGACCTCGCCGTGGTTCTTCCAGAATTCGGAGGTTTCCGTCACCAGCGGATCCATGATCACCAGGTACTTCAGCTTGGCCAGTGCGTCGCCGACCTTCTTCTTGTTGGCAACCGAGGCCAGCGGATTGAAGCCCTGGCAGACAAAGCCAGTCATCTTGCCCTGGTACATCCGGTCGAACATGGCGAGCACGTCGTAGGAGACATCCTTCTTCGGCAGCCAGTCGTAGCAGAAGTCGTTTTCCGGCGTCGCTTCCTTGCCGTACCAGGACTTCATCAGGCTGGTCCACCATTTCGGGTAGTTCTGCATGAAGTTCATCTGGTTCGGCCGCATCGCTTTCGGCGTGCGTTTTTCCAGATAACTCTTGCGGTCAAGATCCGAATCCAGCGGTGCACCGAGGTAGCCCGGCAGTGCGTCGGAATAGAGGCACTGATCGGTGATGCCCTGAACGTTGGAGTGTCCGCGCAGCGCATTGATGCCGCCACCGGCCATGCCCATGTTGCCGAGCAACTGCTGGATGATCGCCATGCTGCGGATGTTCTGGGTGCCGACCGAGTGCTCGGTCCAGCCCAGCGCATACAGGTTGGTCATCGTCTTGTTGGGGGCGGCGGTCTCGGCGATGTATTCGCAGACCTTGAGGAAGGCTTCCTTGGGTGTCCCCGTGATCTTGGCCACGACATCCGGCGTGTACCGGGCGTAGTGCTTCTTCATGATCTGGAAGACGCAGTTCGGGTCTTGCAGGGTCTCATCGACCTTGGCGTAACCGTCCTTGTCGAACTGGTATTTCCAGGAATCCTTGTCGTAGGTGCGTTTCTCGGCGTTGTAGCCCGAGAACAGGCCGTCTTCCAGCCCGAAACGTTCATCGATCAGGAACGAGGCATTGGTGTAGTGCTTGACGTATTCGTGATGAATCTTGTCGTTCGACAACAGGTACTGGATGACGCCGCTCAGGAAGGCGATGTCGGAACCCGGACGAATCGGTGCGTAATAATCAGCGACGGATGCTGTACGGTTGAAGCGCGGGTCGACCACGACCAGCTTGGCCTTACGCTGCTTTTTTGCTTCGATCACCCACTTGAAGCCGCACGGGTGCGCTTCGGCAGGATTGCCGCCCATCACGAAAACAAGGTCGGTGTTCTTGATGTCAACCCAATGGTTGGTCATCGCGCCACGCCCAAAACTCGGAGCCAGACTGGCCACCGTGGGAGCGTGTCAAATACGGGCCTGGGTGTCGAAAGCGACGGAACCGAGACTGCGCAGAACCTTGTGAGTGATGTAACCGGATTCGTTGCTGGCCGATGAGCTGGCCAGGAAGCCGAAGGTGTTCCAGCGATTGACTGTGACCCCGGCCGCATTCTTGGGAATGAAGTTGGCATCGCGGTCAGCCTTCATCCGCTTGGCAATACGCTCAAAAGCCTCGTGCCAGGAAATGCGCTTCCATTCGTTGCTGCCCGGTTCGCGTACTTCCGGGAATTTCAGGCGGGTCGGGCTGTTGACCATGTCCATCAGGCCGGCGCCCTTGGGGCACAAGCTGCCACGGTTGACCGGATCGTCCGGATCGCCTTCGATATGAATGATCTTGCCCGGCGCATTCTTGGATTTGTCGCCGGTCGAGTAAATGAGTACGCCGCAGGACACCGAGCAGTACGGACAGTTGTTCCGTGTTTCGGTGGCGCGGGCGAGTTTATAGGTACGTACTTCCGCGAGGGCTGCTGTCGGTGAGAATCCCATCAGTGCGATGGACGACCCTCCCAGCCCGGCGGAGCAGACCCTGAAGAACTGCCGCCTGTTCATGTTCATTGAGTTTCCTCCTCATGCGACCCCATGTCGCAAGGGAAGATCTTTGCAATGAATGTGCCATTTGCCGTAAGTGCTTGAACTATCGGTAATCGCCCGCCTGTTGGTGGTGTGTGATGTGGGACATTTTGTCTGCCGGGCGGCGTGCCAGGACAAAATGTCCCACATCGCTTTTTGCTAGAAGGTAATGACCTTGTCCGCCTGCAGCGTCGCTTCGGCCAGTTCAACCAGCGTGCCGATAGCCGTGCCGGGAATCAGCGGCAACTCACCGAGGCCGCGGGCCAGCGCACAAGTCCGGCACAAACGGATATCGACACTCTGCGCAACCAAGCCTTCAACCATGCCCTGCAAACCGTTGCCGGTGCCGTCGATCTGGTTGGGCAAGCCGAGCACCGTGGCGTCGGACATCAGGAAAACGCGGATCGCCGGCTTGGCATCGTTGCCCGCCAATGCCGTGGCCAGGCGCAGCGCGGACAGGCAACGCTCGCTGCCGTAGGGGGCGGCGTTGATGATGATCAGGATGTTTTGCATGGCTTGCTTTCGTCTATCAGAAAAGCATGATAATAGCCTTGCTCAGCGCATTTTTTGCCGCAACCACGTACTGGCCTGATCGACGGCAATCGACAGTAAAAGCATGGCGATGATCACGGTCGACGCCTGGGCGTGGTGAAAAAGCGAAAGCTCGAAGTAGAGGAGTTGCCCAAGCCCGCCGGCGCCGACGAAGCCGAGGATGGCGGCCATGCGGATGTTCATTTCCCAGCGGTACAGCGTGTAGGCGATCAGTTGGGGCGCAGCGCCGGGCAGGGTGCCGTACAAAAAAGCGAGAAGGCCGGGCGTTCCGGCCAGGCGCAGCGCTGCTCCCGGTGCGGGTGGCGCGTTATCGAGTGCTTCGGCGTAGAGCCGGCCGAGCACGCCGGCGGTGTGCAGGGCCAGGGCCAGCGCGCCGGCAAAAGGACCGAGGCCGACGGCCAGTGCGGTGATCGTTGCCCAGACCAGTTCCGGCACCGAGCGCAGCGTGTTGAGCAGGAAACTGCATGGCGTGCGCCATTTGGGCAGGGCCAGGATCAGGCCGGCGATAGCGGCGAGCAGGGTGCCAACGACTGAAATGGCCAGCGTTTCCCAGATGCCTTTCGCTACTTTGCTCAACCAGTCGGTGGATAAGTCAGGCGGGAAGAAGCCGGCGATGAATTCGCCGATGCTGTGGGCGGCTTCCGCGGTCAACAGCGCTTTCAGGCCGATTTCCAGATAATTGAAACTGGCGACGATGCCAATGCCCAAGGCCACGCCAAGCAGGCTGCTGCGCCAGCCGAAGGGAGAGGCGCGATGGGCCGGCGGCGTGTCGAGCGCCCGGCGTAGCCAACCGGACAGGCCATCGGCCGAAAAAACGAGGAGCATGAAGGCGAGCAGGATGCTCGCTGCTTCGCCGCCGTTGAGCATTTTCATCGCCTGGTCCATCAGCTGGCCGAGGCCTCCGGCTCCGACGAAGCCCATGACGACCGAGGCTCGGATGGCGCATTCCCAGCGATAAACGGTGTACGAAGCGAGTTCCTTCGAGGCCTGTGGAATCAGGCCGTACAGAATGGCCAAGGGGCGGCTGGCACCGCTGCGCCGCAGGGCCAGGGCCGGGGCGGCATCGACTGATTCGAGAATCTCGGCGTAAACCTTGGCCAGCATACCGCCGTAGGTCAGGCCGAGGGCCAGCACGCCGGCCGCCGGACCAAGGCCGAAGACGCGCACGAAAACCAGCGCCCAGACCAGTTCCGGAATGCCGCGCAGGATGGTCAGCAGGCTGCGCGTGAGCGGGTTGAGCGTTGCGCGCTCGCGTCCGGCTGCGGTGGCCAGATAGCCCATCGGCACGGCGATCAGAAAGGCCAGCGCCATGCCGGCGGTGGCGATCGCCAAGGTTTCGAGTGTTGCCTTGGCCAGATAGCCGATGAATTCGGCACCGCTTTCCGGCGGCAGGAAGCCGGCCAGAAAATGGCCGATGACCTTGAGGTTGCCGGCATCGAACAGCAGGCCGGGTTTGACCTCGGCGGCCCGGAACAGCGGCCAGAGGATAGCCAGGGTAGCCAGCCCGCCGATCAGGCGCGGGCGTGCGGCCGGGTCACGGTCGGCGGGATTCAGCAGCATGCGGCGCGGGTGGCTGCATCGTTGGCTGCCTGCAACAGGAAATTCGGTTCGTGTGCCTGCACCGGGAGTTCTCCGCCTTCACTGGCGTACAACTCGTGGAGCAGCGGAATGCTGACTTCATCGGCCGGCAAGTCAAAGGCGATGCGTCCGGCCCGGACGCCGACAATCCGCGAAAAATTGCCGAGTGCCAGATCGACGGCGTGCAAGCTGGCGACCAAGGTGGCATTGCGCGCTTCGGCTTCGGCGATCAGCAGGCGGATGGTGGCCAGCGCCAGTGTCGGGTCGAGCGCTGAAACCGGCTCGTCGGCAAGGATCAGTTCAGGCTGCTGATAGAGCACGCGGGCGATGCCGACGCGCTGCAACTGCCCGCCGGAAAGTTGGTCGCAACGGGCGAACAGCTTGTCGGCCAGATCGACCTGGCCCAAGGCGGCGCGGGCACCGGGAATATCCTGCGGGTAGAGCAGCGAGGCGAGCGACTTCCAGGCCGGCCACTGCCCCAGCTTGCCGGCCAGAACCGCCGTGATGACCCGTTGCCGGCCGGGAATCGGTGGTGCTTGATGGACGGTGCCAAGGCGCGAGCGCAGGGCTTTGATTCCTGCGGTCGACGCTGACTCAAGGCCGAAATCGAGAACCTTTGCCGTCCCCGCTGTTGGCGCCAGCGCCGTGCCGAGCACCGAGAGCAGCGAAGTTTTGCCGGCGCCGGAAGGGCCGATCAGGGCGATATGCTCGCCCTGGCCGGCATTCAGCGTGATGCCGGAGAGTGCCGTAAAGCCATTGGCGTGGGTCAGCCCCACGCCGTTCAGGCAAAAACTCACTTCAGCAAGCCAGCGGCGTGCGCCGCCTTCTCGATGCCGTCGTAGTTCTCCTTCTTGGTCGGGATGAACTTGGCGGCACGTTGCAGGGCGAGGATTTCCTTGTGTTCCGGGTTGGCCGGGTCGAGCTTGAGGAAGGCGTCGGTCAGTTTCTTGACGACGACTGGGTCGAGGTCGCCGCGTACCGTCCAGTTGTAGTCGAAATAGGGCGGCGTGGTGGCGAAGACGCGGACCTTGTCGGTGTCGACCTTCTTGGCCTCGACCAGCTTGTCCCACACCGAGGCGTTGAGCACGCCGGCTTCGGCCTTGCCGGCGGCAACGAAGGCGACGGTGGCGTCATGCGCGCCGGAGAAGGCGACGTTCTTGAAATCCTTTTCCGGATTGAGGCCGGCCTGCTGGATGAAGAAGCGCGGCATCAAGCTGCCCGAGGTCGACGATGGCGCGCCGAAGGCGAAGGTCTTGCCCTTGAGGTCGGCCAAGCCCTTGATCGCCGGATCGGCGGTGATGAATTTGGAGGTGAACTTGGCATCTTCCTCGCGCTGGGCGATGGGAATGGCCGTGCCGTTGGTGCGGATCTTGGCCTGCACGAACGTGAAGCCGCCGAGCCAGGCGAGGTCGATCTTTTTGGTGGCCAGCGATTCGACCACCGCGGCGTAATCGGAAACCGGCGTAAACACGACCTTCATGCCGGTTTGCGCTTCAAGGTATTTGCCGAGCGGGGCGAATTTGCGTTGCAGTTCGGTCGGTGCTTCGTCGGGAATGGCCGAAACGCGCAGGACGGCATCGTTGGCAAACGCCGGCAGGGCGGCAATGGCGGCGCAAGTAAACGCGCCCTTGAGCGCCAGGCGGCGCAGGGTGGAAAACGTCATTGATAACTCCGATTTTTACAGCAACCACCACCGAGCGGATGTCACGGCAGCTTACAAAGCGCCGAAGCGCCACCTTTCAAATGCGGTACTCAGACCGCGTGCGGCATTTTAACCGCGAAGGTGCATTGCAAAATCAATGCCAGTACTTTGATGCCTGATTAGGGGTGGTTTTTTGTCTGCTTGCCGGCTTGCGGCTGCGACATTTTGTCCGGCAGGGCCAGAATGTCCGGCCGGCGCTTCAGTTGCGCCAGTGGCGAGCCGTATCCGACGGCAGTTCGCCGAACAGGGCACGATACTCGGCGGCGAAGCGCGGTAAATGCCAGAAGCCCCATTTGCCGGCGATGTCACGAATCTGGGTGTGCGACGGCATGGGCTGGCGCAGTTCGCGGCGCACGCCGTTGAGGCGCAGCGAACGCAGGTAGTGCACCGGGTTGGTGTCTAGCACTTCCTGAAAGCAGTAGTTGAG
Organism: Dechloromonas denitrificans; assembly: GCF_020510665.1. Taxonomy (NCBI): domain Bacteria; kingdom Pseudomonadati; phylum Pseudomonadota; class Betaproteobacteria; order Rhodocyclales; family Azonexaceae; genus Dechloromonas; species Dechloromonas denitrificans. The sequence goes on along the minus strand of NZ_CP075187.1, from coordinate 3,151,509 downwards.
CATGCGCCGGCTGATGTTCAGCTTCTGGCACAGGTCGGCGACGGTGATCGGTTCTGATGTGTTTGACAGCGCGTAATCGGTCGCTTCCTTGACAACGTGGCAGCGTCCCTTGAACGAGCGGGTTGGCAAGGGGGCGTGGCTGGAGGCGTGCAGGACTTCGGCCAGGTGTCCGATCACGGCGGAGCTCATGGCACGCTGTACCTGCGGGTAGCGGAGCAGGGCGGGTTCAAAACTGGCCGGATCGAAAATCGACAGCAGGCAACTGCGCAATTCGTTGATCAATTGGGGTTCGGCCACCATGACGGTCGGTGCTTTGGGGAACACGTGGCGCAACTGGTCCTGCGCCTCGGGATGCATGGCGTCCAGCAGGGTCGTTTCTGGAATGGCCAGTGCCACGACATCGAAATGTTCCGGTGAGGTCAGCGAAAATTCCTGGTCGCTGTGGAATGTGAGCATTGAATCGTGGGTCAGGACCTGGCGGGCAAACAGGCCGGTACCTTTCATGCTGACCGGGATGCCGACGACGAAACAGCCATTCCACGAGCTGCCGCTTTGCGAGACCGAACGATTGGTCGTTTCGCGAAATATCTGCAGCCCCTTGAAACGCAGGTCGACAACCTTGCCTTCGAAGTTGCCGGGCGATAACTGATCGTAGACCTGGTCCCAGTCTTTCAGCGCTTCGGCGTGCTCATCCGAGTCGCGTGTAATGCGATTTTGAAACGAGTATTGGGTGGCGGCGCTGTGGGGCATACAAAGACACTTTCAGTCATCGGGCTGTTCAGTACGATCAACTGGCAGATCGAACACTATGCCCTTAAGGATAGTAGAGAAATTTCGTTTAGTGGAATCAATCTTGAATAGTGACAATCTGATTTTTCCGATTCCGGATATTCAGGATTTGCTGTTGATCGATTTGGCGCCTGGTTTACAGGCCGGATTGGTGCGTTGAGAAATGCAAGTGCACCAGATTTGGCAGTTGAAAATCACCTTTCATTTTAAATTTATATTTAAAAATCATTAGGTTAGTGGTGTTCGTGTTTGATGGTTGGCGGTTCTGCCGCGGATTGCCCAGTATTTTCAGCACAAGCTGTGCCAATTGCCCTGGCAGCGATTGACTCAGTGTTTTAGTCGGTTATTTGCCAGGTACCTGGATGGCCTGATCCGAGTGTCGCTTCAGGTCATTTTTTGGTCGGCCCGGCTTTGTCTCAGGTCAAGAATTTGATCTTTGAAGTGACGACTTTTCCGATTCCGGATACTGCATAGCCAGTTTCCGGGATTTCGGTTCCGATTTCGGATACCGCCTTCCTTCTCCCCGAGACAACAATTTGAGCCATCCGCCAGAGCATCAATTTGCTCCGGTTCCGGTCCAGATTCGATAACAAAAAGGAGGTCGCTGGTGATACCCAAGAGAGCAGTTCTACTTTCCCTGCTGGCAGCGCTGGGGGCTGCGCTACCCGCGCATGCCGAGTTGCCGGTCGATGAGATCACGGTCGGCAAACTGGCGCCGGCCCATCCCTACCGCCTGTACTACACCGATGTCGCATTACCGCATCTGGCCGATGGCAAGCTGACGGTGATCGACGGGCGCACCCTGAAGGTCGAGGGCATGGTGTCTACCGGCATGTTTGCCCAGACCACCTTGTCGCCGGACCGCAGTGAGCTCTATGCGGTGACGACGTACTACAGCAAGTTGAATCGTGGCGAACGGATCGAGGAAATCCTCGTGTATGACGCCAAGACCCTGGCGCTCAAGGAAGAAATTCCTTACTCCGCGCGTCATGCCCAGGCATTGCCTTATCGCGGCACCTTGCGGACCTCGGCCGATGGGCGCTTCATCATCGTCCAGAACGCCACGCCGGCGACTTCGGTCAGTATCGTCAATCGCCAGACCGGCAAGCAGGTCAGCGAAATCCAGACGCCGGGCTGCTACATCGTCTATCCGGCGCAGACCGCCAACCGTTTCTCGACCTTGTGCGGCGACGGCACGATGCTGACCATTTCGCTGGATAACGACGGCAATCCGGTCGGTAAGAAGAAGAGCGTCAAGTTCTTCGATCCGGATGAGGATGCGCTGTTCGTTTCGGCTGCGCAGGAAGGCGACAACTACCATTTTGTCTCCTACAAGGGCAATGCGGTGACCGTCAATGTCGGTGGCGAAGCCGCGGTTCCGGGGACATTCTGGAAACTGGGCAACGACGCCGATGTGAAAAAAGGCTGGCGTCCCGGCGGTTACCAGCCGGTCGCCCTGCACCAGGCCAGCGGCACGCTGTATGTCGGCATGCACCCCAAGGGCTTTGAAGGCAGCCACAAGGAAGGGGCGCGTGAAATCTGGGTCTACGACCTGGCCTCCAAGACGCGTGTCAGCCGTACCAAAACCACCCCGGCAACCGGGCTGGCGGTCAGTCAGGGCGATGCGCCGCGCGTCTTTGCCTTCGATAGCGCCAAAGCCGGTGTTGCCGCTTTCGACGGCGGTCGCAAGTTGAAGCCGGTCGGTGCTGCCGTTGGTTTTGGCGACACCCCGACGCAACTGGAAGTGCAGTGATGGAAACCATTCTCTCCCTGTTTTCCGATCCGGTGGTGACACGGGCGCTCGGGGCGACCTTGTCGGTGGTCCTGCTGGTCGGCGCCTGGCACAAGTTGAAAGACCCGCTGGTGTTTTCGGCAGCAGTCGACAACTACCGTCTGGTGCCCGAACGCCTCTCGCCGTTGGTGGCCGGTGTGCTGCCCATCGTCGAGCTAGCCGCCGGCGGCTTGCTACTCTTCCCGGAAATGGCCTTCATCGGTGGTCTGCTCGCCTTGCTGTTGCTGGCAACGGTGACCTCGGCAGTGGCCATCAATGTCCTGCGCGGCCATACCAAGATCGACTGCGGTTGCGGCGGCTTGTCCGGCCAGCCGCTGTCCTGGGCACTGGTCGTGCGCAACGGCCTGCTGATGGGCATGGTCGCCCTGGCCATGCAGGAAGGCGTTGCCCGCACGCTGGTCTGGGCCGATTACCTGACGGTCGGTGGTGCCGTACTCGCTCTGGTCGGTATTTATGTCTCGGCCAATCAACTGATGACCAACGCCCCGCTGGCGCTGGCTGTTCGCAAATAGAAAAGGAAATGCCATGAACGAAGCAATGCTTGTTTCCAATGTTTTTCTCTGGGCCGTGGTCCTTGGTCTGGTTGTCGTCGTGCTCGCCCTGGCTCGCCAGATCGGCATTCTCTACGAGCGTGTCGCGCCGATGGGGGCGCTGATGATGGATCAGGGGCCGAAAGTCGGCGAAGTCGCTCCGGCCTTCACGCTGGATTCGATTGGTGGCGGCAAGCTGAGCGTCGGAGGCCATACCGGCCGCAGCCAGTTGCTCTTCTTCCTCTCGCCAACCTGCCCGGTGTGCAAGAAATTGTTGCCGGTTCTCAAGTCGATCCAGAACGTCGAAAAGGGCTGGCTCGATGTGGCGCTGGCCAGTGACGGCGACCTGCCGGAACACGCCGAGTTCTACCGCAAGGCCGACCTGAAGAGCTTCCCCTATGCCTTGTCGACCGACCTGGGCATGACCTACCGCATTTCCAAGCTGCCCTACGCCGTACTGATCGGCGAAGACGGTCGCATTCGCGGCAAGGGCCTGGTCAATTCCCGCGAGCAGCTGGAAAGCCTCTTTACCGCCAAGGAAGCCGGGGTGGCTTCGATCCAGGAATTCATCGATCAGCGCGCCTGATCGATACCGAACACAAGGAGAACAAACGTGAAATGGCTAGATGATTTCTTCGAGCGCAAGACCCGCCGTGTCGCCCAGTCGGCTTCCCGCCGCAGCGCGCTGGTCAAGGTCGGCAAGCTCTTCGTCGGTACCGCATTCATTCTGCCGGTGCTGCCTTTCGACCGCATGATGCCGACGGCGCATGCCGGCGAAAACAAAAAGGCGGTTGAGGACGACACCAGCTGCGACTACTGGCGCTACTGCGCCCTGGACGGCTTCCTTTGTACCTGCTGCGGCGGGACGATTTCGAGCTGCCCGCCGGGCACCGAGATTTCCAAGGTGACCTGGGTCGGTACCTGCCGCAATCCGGGTGATGGCAAGGATTACCTGATCAGTTACAACGATTGCTGCGGTGTCACGATGTGCGGCCGTTGCGCCTGCAACCGCAATGAGCGTGAGCGTCCGGGTTATCGCCTCGGGGTCCATAACGACATCAATTGGTGCATGGCCAACGGCAGCAATGCCTACCATTGCACGGTCGCCGCCATCGTTGGCGTCGGCGAGCAACGAGGCTGATCCCGATGCGCCAACTGCTCTCCGCCGCCCTCCTGGTTCTTGCTGCGGCTCCCCTGTCGGCTCAGGACAAGGCAGGGGCCGGGCTCTACGCTACGCACTGCGTCGCCTGCCATCAGGTGGAAGCAGTTGGTGCCCCCGGGGTCGCTCCGCCGCTGGCCGGCAATATCGGTCGCCATGCGAGCACCGCCGAGGGCCGGGCCTATCTGGCCCGCGTTCCACTGACCGGCATGGTCGGGGCGATCAATGTCGGCGGTGTGCGCTACACCGGCAACATGCCGTCTTTCGCCAAGTTGTCGGATGGTGAAATTGCCAGCGTCCTGACTCATGTCCTCGGTAGTTACGAGGCGGTCGGCGATCTCGGCTGGTTGACGCCGGAGTTTGTCGCCGCTGTTCGCCAGGCCGGTGGGACACCGAACGAAACTCACAAACTGCGCAGCCGTTTGCCGGCTGCGAGCGGAGGTTGAGGCATGCGAAAAACCATCTTGTTGCTGGCGCTGGGTCTGTTTGTCGGCCCGTTGTCGGCGAATGACGCAGGTTCGCCGCGCATGAATTTCATGTTGCATTGCTCTGGCTGCCACGGCCAGGACGCCACCGGCAGCCCGGGGGCGGGAGTGCCGAGCATGCGTGGGGCGCTCGGCCATTTTCTCAAGGTGGAAGGTGGTCGGCAGTTTCTGATCCAGGTACCGGGGACGGCCCAGTCGGCACTCAACGACGGCCAGACGGCCGAGTTGATGAACTGGATTCTCAAGACCTTCAGCAAGAACGAAATGCCGGCTGCTACGCCGCCTTATACCCAGCGGGAAGTGGCGCAGTTGCGGGCGAATCCATTGGCTGATGTCGCGGCCGAGCGGGAGGCAATCATCAAACGTTTGCAGGCGCAGGGCATTGCCATCGACTGAGTTCGGTCGGCGGCTTCGGGGTGATTCATGTATTTCGAGAGAAGGGAATCAAAAATGAACAAGACCAACAGAGTAAAACCGCTGTTCACGCTGCTTGTCGGCGTGTTCGGCATCGCGGTGACGGCCTGTGCTGCGGTCAACGAGCAGGAAGCGGCACAATTGGGCAAGGAACTGACGCCGGTCGGGGCTGAACGGGCCGGCAACAAGGATGGCACGATCCCGAAATGGGAGGGCGGCTTGCCCAAGGGCAAGCACAAGCTGGGCGATGCGCGGGTCGATCCGTTTGCGGCGGAAAAGCCGCTGTATTCGATTGATGCGAGTAACGTCGATAAATACAAGGACAAGCTCTCGGCCGGCCAGATCGAACTAATCAAGACACGCAAGGGCTACCGGATGGATATCTATCCGACGCATCGCAGCTGCGGCTACCCGGAGTCGGTCTACGGTCAAACCCGGATCAACGCGACCACGGCCAAGCTGACTGGCGACGGCAAGGACAATCTGGCACAGGCCGTCGGCGGCGGCTTTCCGTTCGCTATTCCGAAAAATGGCGCCGAGGCGGTATGGAATCATCGTCTGCGCTGGCAGGGCGAAGGTCGCTTCGAGTATTACCAGACCAACTTCATTAATCCGGATGGCAGCTTTTACGGCCTGGCCCAGGATCAGGTCGTGATGACGCCGTTTGCGTCGGCCAAGGCCAAGTCGATCGAGGATGTCGGCGGTTTCCAGATGAAGCTGCTCAATCTGGCGACGGCGCCGGCCTCGCGGACTGGCGAGATCATTCTGGCGCATTACTTCCTCAGCAAGTCGAATGATGCCTGGATGTATTTTCCGGGACAGCGTCGTGTCCGTCGCCTGCCGGCTTTTGAGTACGACAACCCGATCCCCGGTTACGAAAACCTCGAAACGGCCGATCAATACCCGATGTTCGCCGGGGCGCTCGACCGCTACGACTGGAAACTGGTCGGCAAGCAGGAAATGTATGTGCCGTACAACAGCTTCAAATTTGTCGCCAAACGCAAGTTGTCCGAGGTCTTTGAAGGCATGTATCCGAAGCGTGACCTGATGCGCTACGAACTGCACCGCGTCTGGAAGGTGGAAGCAACGGTCAAGCAGGGCATGCGCCACATGTTTGCCAAACGCACCTTCTATATCGACGAAGACACCTGGATGCTGCTCGCCGCCGACCAGTACGACGCTCAGGGCAAGCTCTGGCGCGTGATGGAAGGTTCGCTCTATCCGGCGGTTGAACTCGGTGCCTGTGTCAGCCAGGAATTCATGTCCTGGGATCTGACGGTGAATCGCTACATGGCCGAGAACGCGACCCAGGAAAGCAAGCCGACCGACTGGCTGGCCGGGCAGGAAGGTCGTATCGATGCCAAGCGTTTCGAATCCGACGAGTTGCGCCGGGCCGGTGACCGCTGATCGCGGTCAACCATAAAAAAGAGGGGAATTCCATGCACAGCACAGCAATCCTGCGCCGTACCCCGGTCGCCCTGGCGCTTGCCGCCATCGGCCTGGGGCTGGCCAATCCGGCCTTCGCGTTCAAGTTCGATCTCGACAACGGGATGAGCGGCACCTTCGATTCGACCATTTCGGTCGGCGTTCAGCGACGCATGCAGTCGCCGGACAAAACCATTATCGGTCGTGACTCCGGGGGGAGCGCGCCGACTTCCGGCGAACTTGGGCAACGGGTGAACGGCAATGCCGCCAGCTCGAACGGCGATTTCAATTACACCAACATCGATGACGGCAACCTGAACTACAAGAAAGGCGACATCGTTTCGGCCGTCCTCAAGGGCACGCATGAACTTTCGCTCGGCGAGCGGGGCAACTGGGCGGCGCTCGGCCGGATGACCTGGTCGTCCGATTTCGCGGCGATCCATACCGACCGCACGCCGCTTGACGACGATGCCAAGAAAGCCCTGCGGCAGAGCGTTTCGCTGCTCGATCTGTGGGTCTCGAAAGACTTTAACTGGGCCGGCAACTCGGCCAAGTTGAAGGTCGGCAATCAGGTGATCAACTGGGGCGAGGATATTTTCATCTTTGGCGGGATCAACTCGATCCATGCTTTCGATATCCGCAAGGCCCACATCCCCGGAACCCAGGTCAAGGAAATCCTCATTCCGGCCCCGATGATCTCGCTCAACACCGCCGTCTTGCCGGGGGTGTCGATGGAAGGCTATTACCAGTTTGCCTGGAACAGCTTCAAACTCGACCCGGCCGGCAGCTACTGGTCGACCGCCGACTTCCTCGGCAAGGGCGGCCGGCGCGGTGCCTTCATTCCCTCCAGTCTCGGCGTCGGCGGTACCGGCGACTACGATCCGACACGTGGCCGGACGCTGGATTCGATCAATCAGGCCGGTGGCGGCGCCGGGGTGATCCCGACCGAACGCCAGAAGCCGAGTGGCGGCCAGTATGGCGTCAATATGCGCTACAAGCCGTCCGGGAGCGATACCGAGTACGCGGCCTACTACATCCGCTACCACGACAAGCTGCCCTTCGTCGGCTTCAAGGTCAATGGGGCGGCCAACGTGCTCGGCATGACGGCCGTTGAGCAGTACGGTCAGGATCTCGACCTGTACGGCTTGTCGATGAATACCAAGGTGGGTGATTGGGCTTTCGGGGCGGAATTGTCGTACCGGCCGAAAGACAGTGTGGCGATTGACCCGACGGTGCCGACGCAGACCGGTTCGAAGGCCAAGCAGCAATACAACCTGGCGGCGCTGTCGAACAACTACACCTCGAATGCCATGGCCAACGGCTATGTCGGCGAGAAGAAGTTCCAGGCTCATATGACCGCTTTCACCTGGTTGCCGAACCAGATTACGCGGGCACTCGGTGCGGCGGATGGCGCTTTCCTGTTTGAAGTGGCGGCGACGCATTACCCGGAGCTTGATCTGTCCGGCGCCGTGCCTTACCTGCTCAACAACTACGCCATGCCGGACAAGACCTCCTGGGGTTACGTGGCTGAAGTCAGTCTGACTTACGCCAATGTCTTCAACTCGGGCTGGACGGCGACGCCGATTGTCGACTTCTACCACGACGTCAAAGGCACCAGCCCGAACACCGTGCCCTTTGTCGAAGGACGCAAGGCACTGGCGATGGGCCTGACCTTCGATTACCACAACAAGTGGAAGGTCGGTTTCGGCTACAGCAACTTCTTCGGCGGCGGCAATCTCAACGTGCTGCGCGATCGTGATGTGGCCACGGCGACGGTTTCTTACGCGTTCTGATCCGTTTTAAGGGCAGCCCTTCCTGTCCCTGACAAGGGGCTGCCCGACCACTGCCTGAACCGGACGGTCCGGCAGTGGCTCATTAGAGGTTAAATCCGATGTCGAGCATCGTAGGTTTCGTAAAATGCCTGGAAGATTTTTTCTTCCGCTACCGGGCGACCACCCTGCTGCTTCTGCTGGCCTTGACCGTCGGCATGGGCATCCTGGCCTCGCGCCTGCACATGTCGGCCGGCTTCGACAAGCAGTTGCCGCAAGGCCATGAATACACCGATACGTTTTTCAAATATCGCACCCAGCTCTTCGGTTCCAACCGGGTGATGGTCGTTGTCCGGGCGCGCGACGGCAATATCTGGACGCCGGCTTCGCTTAAAAAACTGCATGAAGTGACCGAGGCGGTGCTCTATCTGCCGGGCGTCGATCGCCGTTCGGTGCAATCGTTGTGGACACCGAATACGCGTGTCTATGAACTGACCGAGGAAGGCTTCCAGGCCGAGGATGTGATCGGTGGCACGGTAACGCCCGAGGCGCTCGATGCCGACAAGATCAGCGTCATTCGCGACCGTGCGGCGCGTGGTGGCTACACCGGCAATCTGGTGGCCAACGATGGCAGCGCGGCGATGATCGTCGCCGACCTGCTTGAAGAAGACCCGGCTACGCACGAACAACTCGACTACCTGGCGCTGGCCGCCAAGCTCGAAGCCGATATTCGCGGCAAGCTGGAAACGCCGGAACATGAAATCGAGATCGTCGGCTTCGCCAAGCAGATTGGCGATATCGCCGATGGCGCCAAGGGCGTGGCCGGCTTTTTTGCCCTCGCCACGCTGTTGACCGCGCTGGCCGTCTATTGGTACTGCCGTTCGGTCTTGCTTACCCTGCTGCCGATTTTCTGTTCGATGGTTTCGGTGGTCTGGCAGTTCGGTACGCTGACCCTGCTCGGTTTCGGCCTCGATCCGCTGGCCATCCTGGTGCCTTTCCTGGTCTTCGCGATTGGCGTTTCGCACGGTGTTCAGCAGATCAACGCCATTTCCAAGGCGGTGGCCGAAGGGGCGGATTCGATCACGGCAGCGCGTGAAAGCTTCTCCAGTCTGTTCATTCCCGGCACGCTGGCGCTGGTCACGGCTTTTGTCGGCTTCATCACGCTGGTCATGATCCCGATTCCGATGATCCGCGAACTGGGTATCGCCGCGTCGATCGGCGTCGGCTACAAGATCATCACCAACCTGATCATGTTGCCGGTCGTTGCTTCGTACTTCCGCTTCTCGCAGAAATACGCGCTGCATCTGGAATCGATCCAGAACAAGCGCGGCGAATTGATCCAGCGTCTCGGCTTCATCGCCGACATCAACCATGCCCGCCTGGTGCTGGCGGCGGCCGTCGTGCTGCTCGGCCTGGCCGTCTGGCAGAGCCATGGTCGCCACATCGGTGCGCTGCAGCCGGGGGCGCCGGAACTGCGCCCCGATTCGCGCTACAACCAGGACGTCGAAAATATCGTCAAGCGCTTCGATCTGGGCATGGATGTGCTGACGGTCGTTTTTGAAACGCCGAACGATTCCTGCAACAACTTCGAGGTCCTCAACTACATCGACCAGTTCAGCCAGTACATGGGGCAGGTGCCGGGCGTGCTGTCGGTCCAGTCGCTCTCCGGGCTGGCCAAGTTTGCCAATGCCGGGCTCAACGAAGGCAATCCGAAAATGGCGGCCTTGCCGCGTGATACCAAGGCGCTGCAGGTGGCCATCGGTTATCTGCCGGAAGCCGGCGGCCTGTTCAACCGGGCGTGCACGATGATGGCAGCCAATATCTACCTGGCCGACCACAAGGCAACGACCATCGAACCGGCGATCCACGCAATCAAGGATTTTCGCCTGAAATACAACCCGGAAGCGCTCGGTGTCACGCTGCGTCTGGCCTCGGGCAATGTCGGTGTGCTGGCGGCGACCAACGAGGAAGTCGAAGCACGCGAATTGCCGATGATGCTTTATGTCTACGCCGCGATCATCGTGCTGGTCCTGCTTGCCTACCGCGACTGGCGGGCGATGCTGGCCTGCTGCCTGCCGCTCACAGTGGCCACTTTCCTCGGCTACTGGTTCATGAAGAGTCTGGATATCGGCCTGACCGTCGCGACCTTGCCGGTGATGGTGCTGGCGACCGGGATCGGCGTTGATTACGCCTTTTACATCTACAACCGCCTGCTGATTCACCTGGCGCGTGGCGAAAGCATGAAGGTTTCGCTTGAGGGCGCACTGCGCGAAGTCGGCGTGGCCACCATCTTCACCGCCATCACGCTGTCGGTCGGCGTCGCCACCTGGGGTTTTTCGGAGCTCAAGTTCCAGGCCGACATGGGCATCCTGCTGACCTTCATGTTCATGGTCAACATGCTGATGGCGATCACCGTGCTGCCGGCTTTCGCCGTCAAGCTGGATTCCCTCTTCCCACGTCGCGGCCCGGTCAAGGCACCGGCCATCGGCCACTGAACGGAGTAAAGAAAGTGAAGATGCAATTCAAGGCTTTGGCGCTTTCCCTTGCCGCCGTTGTTGCTGTCCCGCTGATTGCGGCGACCGCGACGACGCCGGCCTCGGTGGGCAATTATTTCAGCCAGGCTCCGCAGTTGGTCAATGCGGAAAAGGCGCCGATCTACGCGGCAACCCGCGCTGGGCAGCGCATTGTCGCGGTCGGCGATTACGGCCTGATCAATCTATCGGATGACGGCAAGGTATTCCGTCAGGCCAGCGTACCGACGCGCAGCCCGCTGACCTCGGTGTTCTTCATCGACGAAAAGCGAGGCTGGGCCGTCGGCCACGACGGCACGGTGATCGGCAGCAGCGACGGTGGCGAAAACTGGCAGGTGCTGCGCGACAGTCGTGGTCAGGATCAGGTGCTGATGTCGGTCTGGTTTGAAAATGCCGAACACGGGCTGGCCGTCGGCCAGTTCGGGCTGGCGCTGGAAACTCGCGATGGCGGCAAGAACTGGTCCGAGCGCACGCTGTTGGAAGGCGAGGCCGGCGAGCGCCATCTGCTGCAACTGGTGCCCGGTGCCAAGGGCCTGCTTTTCGTCGCCGCCGAGGCCGGCACCATTCTCCGTTCGGAAGATGCCGGTGCCCATTGGACAGCGGTGCAGACCGACAACAAGGGTTCGTTCTGGACCGGTGCGGCACTGGCCGACGGCAGTCTGCTGATGGCTGGCATGCGCGGCCATGTCTATCGCAGCGCCGATCGGGGCTTGCATTGGCATGAGGTGCCGAGTGGCACGCAGCAATCGCTGACCGGCATCGTTCAGCGCGGTGATGGAAGCGTACGTCTGGTTGGTCTGGGTGGCGCTTCCTTGTCGAGCAAGGATGGCGGACAACATTTCGAACTGGCCACCCGGCCGGATCGGGCCGGAATGACGGCAATTGCGCGGTCGACCGCGGGAGAGGTCGTATTTACAGCGAGCGGCCAGTTGTTGAAGGAATAGCAGGACGGATTGGGCCGCGCATCTAGCGGTCGGCAAAGGTAGCAAAACCTATAAAAGGAGACAGTCAATGAGCAATGCAGATATCCCCCAACTGACCCAACGAACCACCGATTTTCTGGCACGCGGCAAGCATGCCATGCTGATCGGCGGCCAATGGGTCGCGTCCAGTTCCGGCCAGACGCTGGAAGTGACCAATCCGGCGGATGAAAGCCTGCTCGGCAGCGTGCCGGCGGCAACCGAAGGCGATGTCGATAGCGCGGTACGTGCTGCGCGTCAGGCCTTCGAGTCGCCGGCCTGGGCCAAAATGCGGCCCGATCAGCGGCAGCGTTTGCTGCTCCGTCTGGCCGATCTGGTCGAAGAGCACGCCCGGACGCTGGCTGAAATCGAATCGCTCGACAATGGCAAATCGGTAGTCATTGCCGAGCACGTCGATGTCGCGCTGGTGGCCAGCTATTTCCGCTACATGGCCGGCTGGGCGACCAAGATCGAGGGCAGCACGCTCGATGTGTCGATTCCCTTTGCGCCGCAAAACGAGTTTGTCGGCTATACGCGCAAGGAGCCGGTCGGCGTTGTTGGTGCCATCGTTGCGTGGAACTTCCCGCTGCTGCTGGCGGCGTGGAAACTTGGCCCGGCGCTTGCCACCGGTTGTACCGTGGTACTCAAGCCGGCCGAACAAACACCGCTCTCGGCGCTTTACCTCGGTCAACTCATTCAGGAGGCCGGTTTTCCCGATGGCGTGGTCAATGTCGTGACTGGCGACGGTCCTTCGGCCGGTGCGCCGCTGACCCGCCACCCCGGCGTCAACAAGCTGACTTTCACCGGCTCGACCGAAATCGGCAAGCTGATCGGCAAGGCAGCGATGGACAACATGACGCGCATCACGCTCGAACTCGGCGGCAAATCGCCGGTCATCGTGCTCGAAGACTGCGATCCGGCAGTGGCAGCAGCCGGCGCTTCGCAGGCGATCTATTTCAACCAGGGCCAGGTTTGCTGTGCCGGTTCGCGCCTGTATGTGCACAAGAAGAACTTCGACCGCGTCGTCGCTGATCTGGCCGATCACGCCAAGGCGCTGAAAATTGGCCACGGGATGGACCCGGCGACCCAACTCGGCCCGCTGGTCTCACGTGAGCAGATGGATCGTGTTTGTTCCTACATCGATATCGGGCGTCAGCAAGGCGCAGAAGTCGTTGCCGGGGGCGCTCGCGCCGGCAGCCTCGGTTACTTTGTCCAGCCGACCGTGCTGGCCAAGGTCGACCAGAAAGCCCGCGTCGTCCAGGAAGAAATTTTCGGACCGGTCGTCGTCGCCATGCCTTACGACGATCTCGACGAGGTGGCTGCGCTGGCCAACGACACGCCCTTCGGTCTCGGTGCCAGTATCTGGTCGAACGACCTGTCGCGCGTGCATCGCCTGATTCCCAAGATCAAGTCGGGCACTGTCTGGGTCAACTGCCACAACATGCTTGATCCGGCGCTACCCTTCGGCGGCTACAAGCAGTCCGGCTTCGGCAAGGAGATGGGGCGTGCTGCGCTCGACGCCTATCTGGAGCAGAAGTCGGTGTTGATGATGGTTTGAGTTTCTGTGCTTGATTGATGTACCCAGCCCGACGGGATGACCGTCGGGCTTTTTTATGTGTGGGCCGAATTCGGGTGGCTCGTTGATGCCGGGAAAAAGCTATCCCGAGCGCAGCTATTCCTCGATAGCGGTCGGCCAATCAGCTTTCATCTGGCGTGACCATGCGCATGGGACGAGTCCCGATCTTCGCACCGGTCACTTCATCGACCGCCACGGCTTTAATTTCGGTTCCCGTTTCAGCATCCAGGAAACGGACCAGCTTGCCGCTACCCCGGTATTGGCGTCCCCAACTGCCAATCATGAAGAGTACCGGCAGGAAATCGCGACCGGCAGCCGTCAGCAGATATTCCTCGCGCGGTGGATGTTCCGAGTAACGCCGTTTCTCCAGCAGCCCTTCCTCCGTCAGTGTCGCCAGCCGGCGGGTCAGCATCGTTGGGGCGATGCCCAAGCTTTTCCGGAACTGGTCAAAGCGTGTCAGCCCGCCATTGGCATCGCGCAGGATCAGGATGCTCCATGCGTCACCCAGGAAAGCGAGGCTGCGCGCGATCGGACAGGGGTCATTGCAAGTATTTTTATTGTTCATACTATTTAAGTAGTGACTAACTATCAAATTGGTAGTATTGTTCGTTTCAAATTGATAGTAACACTTTGGTGGCAGGCAATCCACCTTGTACGGAGATTTTGTTATGGGCAAGAACGATATCGGGACCACCTTGGTGGCGCCTCAGATGAGCAATATGAAGTGGAAAGATGTCCCGACCCGCACGATTGATGTCAACGGCGTGCCTTTCGCCTATCGCGAACTTGGCCCCGATTCTGGTGTGCCGCTGATCTTCCTGCACCATCTGATGGCGGTGCTCGATGACTGGGATCCGCGGGTGATCGACGGCATTGCCGTCCAGCGTCGGGTGATCGCCTTTGACAACCGCGGGGTCGGTGCTTCAGGAGGATTGGTGCCGTCGACCATCGAGAAAATGGGGCGGGATGCCATCGCCTTCATCCGGGGCCTGGGATACAAGCAGGTCGACCTGCTCGGTTTTTCCCTGGGCGGTGGTGTCGCACAAATGATTACCTTGCAGGCTCCCGACCTGGTACGTCGGATGATCCTGGCCGGAACCGGGCCTCGGGGCGGCGGCGGGATCGACGAGATCAACCGAGTTGCAGTCATCGCTTATCTCAAGGCGGCGCTGACGCTGAGCGATCCGAGGAACTTCCTGTTTTTCCCCCGCACCCCGGAGGGCAAGCGTGCCGCCAAAGACTATTTCGCCCGGCTGAAGGAGCGTAACGAGAACCGCGACAAGCCGATTTCCCTGCAGGCCCGACGGGCGCAGTTACAGGCGATTAGAACGGCAGGGCTGAGTGCGCCCGATGATCTCTCGGTCATCAAGCAACCCGTTTTCGTCGCCAATGGCGACCGTGACCTGATGGTGGCCAGCAGTCTTTCGGCCGACATGGCGCGCCGTTTGCCAAATGCCCAGCTGACGATCTATCCGGATGCCGGACACGGTGGCGTCTTTCAGCACCATCGGGCCTTTGTCCCTGCGGTTCTGGGCTTCCTCGCCGACTGATCTGATTGGATGAAAATGAAAGCCCAAACAATGAAAGCACTCACCTTCAAACGCTATGGCAAGTCGCCCGAAATCGGTATTGCCGATGTTCCCCTTCCCACGCTGAAGGCCGATGAGCTGCTGGTACAAGTCCACGCTGCGAGTGTGAACCCCATCGACAACATGATCACGACGGGAATGTTCAAGCCGGTCCTGCATTTTCAACTGCCGGCCACGCTGGGCAGCGATCTGGCCGGTGTTGTAACCAAGGTCGGCAGCAACGTGACCCGCTTCAAGCCGGGTGATGCCATCTTCGCCAATATCTTCGATCTGGGTACCGGCGCTATCGCCGAGTTCGCGGTGGTGCCTGAGCATCTTGCCGCGCTTAAACCAGCCAATCTCGATTTCGTGCAGGCGGCATCGATCCCGATGGTTGGACTCACCTCGTGGCAAGCGCTGCGGGAGCGTGCCACGCTTCGGGCCGGGCAGAAGGTGTTCATCCCGGCGGGTTCCGGCGGTATTGGCACATTTGCCATCCAGTTGGCCAAGCATCTCGGTGCCAAGGTGGGAACGACGACCAGTACGGGAAACGTCGAACTGGTGCTCAGCCTCGGTGCTGATGAGGTGGTCGACTACAAGAGGCAGGCATTCGAGAAGGTACTGCGCGGCTACGATGCAGTACTCGGTACGGTCAGGGGGGATGCGATCGAGAAATCGCTCGGCATCGTCAAGCCGGGGGGCGCCATCGTTTCCCTGGTTGGTCCGCTGGATGCCGCATTTGCTCGTGCTCGACAGCTCAACTTCGTCCTGAGATTCGTGTTCGGTTTGATGAGCCGCAAGATCATGCGGCTGGCCAAAAAGCGGGACATTTCCTACTCATTTCTGTTCACGCGCCCCGATGGCACCCAACTCGGCGAAATCGGCAAACTTCTCGAAGCCGACCGTATCCGGCCGGTGATCGACCAGGTGTTTCCGTTTGAGCAAGCACAGGATGCTCTGGCCTATCTTGCCCAGGGGCATGCCAAGGGCAAGGTTGTCATCCAACTGTGTTGAAGATGAAGTTTCTGCGTAGCAAACCGGCCGAGACAGGCAATTAATTTTAAGGACGTAAAACCATGCCCCCATCTACAAAAATCGCTGTTGTTACCGGCGCCTCTTCCGGCATCGGATCGGTCTATGCCGATCGTCTGGCCCGCCGAGGCTATGACCTCCTGCTCGTCGCCAGGCGCGGCGAGCGCCTGCAGAGTCTCGCCGCAAGGCTTGAGCAGGCTTGCGGCATCAAGGCTGAAACGCTCGTCGCAGACCTTGAGAGGGAAGACGATCTGACGCGTCTGGAAACCGTGCTCGCCGCTAATCCCGCCATCCGGGTATTGGTCAACAACGCCGGTGTTGCCAGATTGAGCCCTGTTGCCGAAACACCGATCAAAGACTCGTTGTCGCAGATTGCATTGAACATCACGGCGCTGACCCGCCTGACGCATGCCATCCTGCCTGCGTTCAAGGAACGCAACGATGGTGTCATTATCAACATCGCCTCGGCATTGTCGTTGCATGCGCTGCCGGTGAGCTCCGTGTATAGCGGCACCAAGGGTTTCGTGCTCAATTTCAGTCGCGGTCTGCAGCAGGAGCTGGCGAATACCGGCATCCGGATTCAAGTGGTGCTGCCTGCTGCCACCGCCACCGACCTGTGGGATATCGCTGGCGTGCCGCTGGTCGCATTGGCGCCTGAAACGGTGATGTCGGTCGAGCATCTCGTCGATGCAGCCCTGGCCGGTTTCGACCTGGGCGAGTTGGTCACTTTGCCGTCCATGGCTGATCCCGGTCTCTGGGATCGATTCGACGCGGCGCGCACGGAGCTCTTTGCCGCAATGCAAACCAGTCAGCCTGCACCACGCCTGCTTTCGCTGTCAGCAACGCAACCTTCCATCTGAACTAAATACCGAGGAAACTTTCATGAGCCGCACACTATTTTCTCCTACCCAACTCGGCAGCCTGCCGCTGAAAAACCGTATCGTCATGGCGCCGCTGACGCGCAGTCGCGCCATTGGCAACCTGCCCAACGCCCTGATGGAACAGTATTACCGCTTGCGGGCAGAAGCCGGACTGATCATTACCGAAGGTACTGCACCATCACCCAACGGCCTTGGCTATGCTCGCATTCCCGGACTGTTCAACGAGGAACAGGTAAAGGGCTGGAAACGTGTGACAGGTGGCGTCCATCAAGCTGGCGGCCGAATTTTCGTACAACTGATGCATGCCGGACGGGTCAGCCATCCCGCCAATCTGCCGCTCGGTGCCAGCGTCCTGGCGCCCTCGGCGGTCGCTGTTCCGGGAGAAATCTGGACCGATGCGGACGGCATGCAGCCGCATCCCGTGCCACGTGAAATGAGCGAGGCGGACATTGCGCAGAGCATCGCCGAATATGCCGCCTCGGCCAAACTCGCCATGCAGGCCGGCTTCGATGGTGTCGAATTACATGCGGCGAATGGCTATCTGATCGACCAGTTTCTCAATACCGCCGCCAATCAGCGGAATGATCGCTGGGGCGGTAGCGTCGCCAACCGTATCCGCTTCGCTGTCGAAGTTGCCAAGGCGAGTGTTGCAGCGATTGGCGCCGAGCGCGTCGGCATGCGGATTTCGCCTTATGGCGTATTCAACGCTCAGGTGCCGGATGCAGAGATGGATGACTTGTACCTGCATCTGATCGACGAACTGAATAAGCTCGATCTGCTCTACATCCATGTTGTGGATCACAGTGCCATGGGCGCACCCGAGGTCAGTCCCGAATTGAAAGCCAGGCTCCGTGCCGCGTTCAAAGGGCAATACATCCTTTCAGGTGGCTACGATGTCACACGAGCCAATGCCGATCTCGATGCGCAACGTGGCGATCTGGTGGCTTTTGGTCGTCCGTTCATCTCCAATCCGGATCTGGTCGCCAAGCTGAAGTCGGGGCAGGAGCTGGTGGCGCCGGATTTTGCCACTTTTTATACGCCGGGAGAAAAGGGCTACACCGATTACTGATGGGTGCTTGAGCCTGGTGGCACCCTTCTCCATCTCGTTTGCCCGCCGCCACGTACGCACTCGCTACTGCCTGTTTCAACAAAATAAAGGAAATTCAAACATGGTTGTTATTACTGGTGCTTCCGGCCAACTCGGTCGTCTGGTCATCGAAGCCTTGCTGGAAAAACTGCCCGCCGATGAAATTGTTGCCGCCGTACGCAATCCCGACAAAGTGGCCGACCTGGCGGCGCGTGGCATCCAGGTTCGCCTGGCCGACTACGATCAGCCGGCCACGCTGGCTGCCGCCTTCAACGGGGCTGACAAGCTGCTCCTGATTTCGGCCAGCGAGGTTGGCCGCCGCGTGCCACAACATCGAGCCGTGATTGAGGCGGCCAAGGCAGCCGGTATTCGTTTGCTGGCTTATACCAGCCTCCTGCATGCCGATACCTCGCCCTTGCAACTGGCGGTCGAACACCAGGAAACGGAAAAGCTGATCCAAGCCTCCGGCCTGCCGGCGGTTATCCTGCGCAACGGCTGGTATACCGAGAACTACATGGCGGGTATTCCGGCCGCACTGCAATACGGTGTCGTGCTGGGCAGCGCGGGACAAGGAAGGATTGCATCGGCCGCGCGTGCCGATTATGCCGCAGCAGCGGCTGCCGTACTGCTGCAGGAAAATCAGGCTGGGTTGATTTACGAACTGGCGGGCGAAGCGTCTTACACGCTAAGCGAACTGGCCGACGAAATCGCCCGTCAATCCGGCCAAGCTGTGGTTTACCAGGATTTGCCGGAAAGCGAATTCAAGGCGGCATTGCTCGAAGCCGGCTTGCCTGATTTCCTGGCGACGCTGCTGGCTGAATCCGATGTTGGTGCTTCAAAGGGCGGCTTGTTTGATGACGGGCGGCAATTGAGCGCCTTGATTGGTCGCCCGAGCACAACGCTGGCTCAATCGGTCAGGCTGGCATTGAGTTGATAATTGAATGGCGGGAAGCGTCGACTTCCCGCCATTCAATTCCCCGGCCCAGTTTTGCCACCCGAAACTGGCCCGCAGTATGCCGAGGGCGCTCTTCCTTGGCTTGTGCCCAGGCCGGCTCAGTCGCCCAATTCGATCTGCCCGCTGACGCTGGTGGTAATCAGGCTTTCGCCGGCTTCGATCGGGGCGGCTACGTCGGCGGCCATCATCACGCCACGGGCGGCGCGCATCATCGGCATCGGCGGTTGGGCGCCGCCGTTTTGCTGGATGCTCATCTGCTTGATCTTGTAGGGCTTGCCGAGTGTGGCGGCGATGACGGCAGCGCGTTTCTGGAAGGCTTTGATCGCGTCGCGCGTCGCTTCGTCTTCAACCAGTTGCCGGGTTTCCGGTGACGGCAGTTGGGTCAGGTTGCCGACGGCCAGGCGCATTTGCTGCAGGCGGCCAAGCAGTTCGGAGACGGCGGTCGGGTCGCGTGACTCAAGCACCAGTTCGGAATGCATGCGCCAGTTTTCGATTTTCTGGTTCTGGCCGTAAATCGGGTAGGTATTCTGGTGGCCGGATTTGGCGGTGATGCCGGGTTTGGCCTTGATCACCTTGAGTGCTTCGCTGATGTCCTGGTTGACCTTGCGTGCCAGTTCGGCCGGGTTGTTGCCGTTGGCTTCGGCGTAGACCGTGGCGCGCACCATGTCGTTGGCGGCGGGGCGGCTGGCTTCGGCCGAGAGATCGATGCTGGTGCCGGCCAGTACGCCGCCTGAGAGCAGGGCGCTGGCGATCAGGGCGAGGGTCTTTTTGTGGCGCTTGGACATGGCGTGACTCCGTGGTTGGGAGTCCTGATCTTAGCCCGCCGTTTTGTACCTGAGTTTGAAGATTCGTAAGCGGATGTTTCGCGGTCTACTCGCCGTCGGCGGCAAATTGCTGCGGATTCTTGCCGCTGATTCCGCTGTAGAACGCCTTGATTTCCTTCATGTCGGCTTCGAGGTCACCGCTGGGGTGAAAGAGGCGGGCGATGCTTGCTTCTTTCTTGCTGAAATCGAGATAGCCCAGTGCAATCGGCACCTGGGCGCCGAGCGCGATGTGATAAAAGCCGGTTTTCCAGTGCGACACACGGGCGCGCGTGCCTTCGGGCGGGACGATGACAATCAGTCGCTCGTGGTTTTTGAAGGCGTCGATCGTGCTATCGACCAGATTGTTCCGCTGCCGGCGGTTGACCGGGATGCCGCCGAGCCAGCGCATGATGCTGCCGAGCAGTGGTGGAAAGAGGCTGGCCTTGCCCATCCAGTACACCTGCAGGCGCAGCGCGAAGCAGACCATCAGGGTGTAGGGGAAATCCCAGTTGCTGGTGTGCGGAGCGGCGATCAGGACATATTTCGGGATGTCCGGCGGGCTGCCGGCGATGCGCCAGCCGAGTCCGCGCAGCAGGCGGACGGACAGCCAGTGCATCGCGCTGTTGATCAGGGGCGTAGCGAAAATGGTGCGATGCATGACGGGGTTCCGGCGTGGCAGGTAGCCGGATTATCCCCGATCTGCGTGGCTAGCCGAAGCGCCGCGCCGCATCGACGGCCAGGCCGGCCCCGATGCTGCCGAACAGGTCACCTTCGACGGCTCGGGCGCGCGGCAGCAGGGCGGCGATGCGCTGGCGCAGGGCGGGAATGCCGCTCGACCCGCCGGTAAAGAAAATGGTGTCGATCCGTTCCGCTGCAATGCCGGCCTGAGGCAGCAGCTGTGTCACGGTCGACTCGACTTTTTCGACCAATTGCGTGCTGGCCAGTTCGAATTCGATACGGCTCAGCGTGTGCATTTCGTCAGCCGAAAAGGCGTCGAGCGGCAGCGTTGCGTGGCTGTGGTCGGAAAGCGCGATCTTGGCTTGCTCGATCTGGTGGGCCAGCCAGTGGCCGGCGCGTTTTTCGATCAGCGAGATCAGGCGTTCGAGCTTTTCCGGCTCCAGCGCATCAATATAGAGACGCTGTTGTTCGGCCCAGACCTGGCGGGTGTAGGCAAAGTTGATGGTGTGCCAGGTGGCCAGGTTGAAATACAGGCTGGCCGGCATTTCGCGGCCGTTTTTCAGTGTGCTGCGATAACCGAGCAGGGGCATCACGCTGTTCAAACTGAGCTGGCGGTCGAAATCGGTGCCGCCAATATGAACGCCGCCGTTGGCCAGCACGTCGCTGCGCCGCTCGGCCGCTTTGGCGCGCTCGGGCGACAGGCGGACGATGGAAAAATCGGAGGTGCCGCCGCCGATGTCGGCGATCAGCACGATTTCCTCGTGTGCAATGCTGGTCTCGTAATGGTAGGCCGCGGCGATCGGTTCGTACTGGAAACCGATGTCCTTGAACCCGACAGCATGCGCGATGTCGCCCAGTGTTTTTTCGGCTTGCCGGTCGGCCGCACTGTCGTCATCGACGAAAAATACCGGCCGGCCGAGAATGGCTTGCTCGAAACTGCGGCCGGCTTGCATCTCGGCGCGCTGCTTGAGCGTGCCGATGAATTCGTTGAGCAAGTCGCGAAAGACGATGGCCCGGCCGTTCACTTCTGTCCGGCCATCGATCAGGCTGCTGCCGAGCAGGCTTTTCAATGAGCGCATCAGTCGGCCTTCATAGCCGTCGAGATACTCTCCCAGGCCGGCACGACCGAAACTGACCGTATCTTCTTCGGCATTGAAGAAGACGACAGAGGGCAGCGTGACCTTGCCGTCTTCGAGCGGCAACAGCGTGGCCTGGCCGGGGCGCAGCCAGCCGACGGTGGAGTTGGAGGTGCCGAAATCGATGCCGCAGGCGCGGGCAGGAGAAGCGTGCATTAAAAAGCCGGGGAATTGCGGGGGGCGCGATGCTACGTGGGGCTGTGCAGAAAGTCCAGCAGGCATTGTGTGCAGGATGATGCTGGAATTTGGTGCTGGATCGCCGGTTTTTTGCCCGAAAACACCGCTTCATCTATGACTTTTGGGGTGTAAGATGCGCGCCATGAATGAACTTGAAGATATCGCCCAACGCCTTGGAGCAACGCTTTTGGCCCGTGGGGAGTGGTTGACCGCAGCAGAGTCGTGCACCGGCGGCGGTCTTGCCCAGTCAGTGACGGCGATTGCCGGCAGTTCCGGCTGGTTTGATCGCGGCTTCGTGACTTATTCCAACGCAGCCAAGATCGACATGCTCGGCGTGCCGGAAACGACGCTTGAGCGTCATGGTGCGGTCTCCGAGCAAACAGCCCGGGCCATGGTCCAGGGCGCCTTGCGCCACAGTCGTGCCGACTGGGCCGTGGCGATTACCGGTATTGCCGGCCCGGCCGGCGGTTCCGCCGAGAAGCCGGTCGGTACCGTGTGCTTTGCCTGGGCCCAGAAAGACCGCGGCTGCGAAGCCCAGACCTGTCATTTCAGTGGCGATCGTGCCGAGGTCCGCGAACAGTCGGTGCGACACGGCCTGAATGGTCTGCTCAAGCGGGCCATGGCGGCCAGCATGCTGGCCTGATCAGCGGGCAGCTTCGCTCGTGATGTCGCGCAGCAGGGCGCTGACCGGCGCGGCAGTTTGGCCCTGCGGCTTGCGGTAGGCGATCCAGGTACCTTGTTCGCCCGGCAGGGTATAGATCGAAATGGAAAACGGGCAGAGCACGATATTGTGTGGGTCGGCTTCCATCATCTGGCGCGAGAGCTTGGCCGAGCAGAATTCGATGATTTCCGCCCGCTCGAAGAGTTTCTTGCTTGCCCCGATATCCGCACCGGTGCGCGCCAGCATGTCGGCGATATGCGAGGTGTAATTGATCACCAGGCCACGACCTTCGATCGCCATGACCACGGCGTCGCGCGTATCCTCGAAGTTGTAGCCGACTTTTTGCCGACTGGCCCATTCCTCAGCCCGGAGTAGCGGGCTGAGACAGAGCAGGGCGACGAACAGGCTGATCAGACGCATGGCAACTCCCGTGTGGGTCATACGGTTGCAGGGCAGGACATGCTGCGGTCTACGCCTCGCCAAAGGCAAATATCAGCTTAGACCGGCAGCGGTTCGAAGAGCGCAGCCAGATCGTCGGTGCCGAATTTGACTTCGACGCCGCGATCTTCCGACAGAATACCGGCCGCCAGTTCAGCCTTGCGTTCCTGCAGCGCGAGAATCTTTTCCTCGATACTGCCGCTGACGATCAGCTTGTATACGAACACCGGCTTGTCCTGGCCGAGGCGGTGGGCGCGGTCGGTCGCCTGGTTTTCGACCGCCGGATTCCACCACGGATCGTAGTGGATCACGGTATCGGCCGCGGTCAGGTTGAGACCGACGCCACCGGCTTTCAGGCTGATCAGGAAAATCGGCACTTCGCCTTCCTGGAAGCGGCGGATCGGCGTTTCGCGGTCGTTGGTGTCGCCGGTCAGCAGCGTGTAGCCGATGTTGTGCTTGTCGAGTTCGTGCTCGATCAGCGCCAGCATGCTGGTGAATTGCGAAAAAATCAGGATCTTGCGGCCTTCATCGACCAGTTCCGGGACCATCGCCATCAACAAATCGAGTTTGGCCCGTTCGCTGACACGGCGTGCGGCGTTGGCCTTGACCAGGCGCGGGTCGCAACAGACCTGGCGCAGCTTGAGCAGGGCGTCGAGAATGACGATCTGGCTGCGCGCAAAGCCCTTGCTGGCGATTTCATCGCGCACCTTGGCATCCATCGCGGCGCGGACGGTTTCGTAAAGGTCGCGCTGGGCACCTTCAAGTTCGACGCTGCGTACGATGATCGTTTTCGGCGGCAATTCCTGCGCCACGTCTTCCTTCTTGCGGCGCAGGATGAATGGCCGGATGCGGCGGGCCAGCAGGTCGCGGCGCTGGGTGTCGCCCTGGCGCTCGATCGGCGTCCGCCAGTGACGGGTGAATTGCTTGGCCGTACCGAGGAAACCGGGCAGCAGGAAATCGAACTGGCTCCACAACTCGCCAAGGTGATTTTCCAGCGGCGTACCGGTCAGGCACAGACGATGCCGCGCATCGATCTTGCGCACCGCTTCGGCGCTCTGGCTCTGGGCGTTCTTGACCGTCTGCGCTTCATCGAGAATCAGCAGGTGATAGCTGTGCTGCATCAATTCGTCGGCATCGCGCCAGAGCAGCGGATAGGTTGTCAGGATGACTTCGCTGTTGGCAATTTCGCCGAACAGTTGCTTGCGTTCCGGGCCGTGCAGCGACAGCACCTTGAGCGTCGGCGCGAAGCGCGCTGCTTCGTTCTTCCAGTTGAAGATCAGCGAGGTTGGCAGAATGACCAGCGCCGGCTTGTCGAGGCGGCCAGCTTCTTTTTCCAGCAGCAGGTGAGCCAGTGTCTGGGCGGTTTTGCCGAGGCCCATGTCATCGGCCAGAATGCCGGACAGGTCGCGTTCACGCAGGAACTGCAGCCAGGCCAGGCCTTCCTTCTGGTACGGGCGAAGTTCGAGGTTGAAACCGGCCGGCGGGGTGATGTCCTTGATGCCCTGGGCATCCTGCAGCCGTTCGGCCAGCGCCATGATGTCGCTCTGGCCGCGGAACTGCCAGCGGCTGACGTCGTTCAACTCGGCCAGGCGGGGCGCATCGAAGCGCGACAGGCGCAGTGTTTCGCCACCGGAAAAGCCGTCGAACAGGTCGATCAGCGTCGAAGCCAGCGGCTTGATGCGGCCGGCCGGAACGCGCAGTCGCTTGCCGCGCGAGGTGTGCAGTTCGATGCCTTCGCTGTCGGGGATGCGTTCCAGTTCGGTCGCCTCCAGCCAGCGCGGGTCGCGCCGGAACAGGCCGGCGAGCAGCGGAGCGAGCGGCAGGCGCTCACCTTCGACGATGATCCCCATGTCGAGATTGAACCAGCCGTTGTCGGATTCGACCAGGTCGGCTTCCCAGCCTTCGACTTCGACGACGTGATGGCGGAAATCTTCCGGGAATTCGATCTGCCAGCCGGCTTCCTTCAACTGTTGCGTGACTTCCTGCATGAAGCCTTGCCAGCTGCTTTCGTGCGGCAGGCCATAAATGCCTTCCGGCGGGCTGCCGAAGGTGTACAGCGTATTGCCGGGGATTTTCTGCAGGCTGGTCGTGGCCAGCGCTTCGAGTGCCTTGGCCTCGGCTTCGGGGCGGCGCTTGAGGCGAATCGTCTCGCCTTCCGGCAGGGTGATGAATTCGTTGCGCTCTTCCGGCCGGATGTCGGCGTCGGCGTAGCGGAAGACGATCTTGGCAATGTCGAACAGGCCGTCGTTGTGGCTGGCCGGATAGTCGCGCCAGGCGCGCTGGCCGTGCGTGTGCAGCGTGTCGAGCTGAAGGATAGGAATCAGCGGCGCATCGACCAGGCGCAGGCGGGCGCTGGCATCGTCGCCGGGGGGCGGCAGGACCGGAGCCAGTTCGCTCAATGCCTCGGCTACCTGGGCGGCTTCCTTGGCCGACAAGGGCGGCAGCGAAAACAGGCGGTTGATCACGCTCGGATTGCCGGCCACCTTGAGCGGCCCGATTTCACCTTCAGCCAAATCAAGGTACCAGGGCGGGTCGACCGCGATAATCATCTCGGCCGATGGTTCCGGCTTGAGGTATGGCCGCTGGAAACCCTGATTGTCGAGTTGCCAGCCGATGCTGGCCGGGCGAAGCGCTCCCGCCTGCAGAGGCAGGCCGAGGTCGTCTTCGGGATAAAGGCGGTGGCTGGCCACCATGCGTTGCAGGATTTCGGCCCCGTTTTTCGGGCCGATGCCAAAGGCGCGCAGGCCGGTTTCGTGGCCGCGTTCAGCCCAGATCAGGCGCAGGATGCCGAGGTCGTCTTCGGTAACGAATTGTGGCGGCGTGGCAATGGCGCGGTCGACCTTCCACCATTCTTCGGCGCTTTCTGGAAATTTGCCCTTGCGGATTTCAACGCCGAACTGGCGGCGGTCGGCCGTCCACTTGATGATGTAGAACAGTTGCTGCCGGGCACCGGCCGGCCGGGCTTTTTTCTTGGCCACGGCAATCGAGGTCCGGCGCAGATCGTCGGCCCAGGAAAGCATGCTGCTCGGTGCGGCCGGGCTGCCTTCCTTCGGAGCGCGTTCGGCGACGACCTTGAGCAGCATGGCGGCAACGTGCTTGCAATGACGTCCGGCGCTGCAGGTGCAGCGGCTCATCAACATCATTTCGCCACTTTGGCCCTGGCTCAGCATCGCCTGGGCAATGTAAGGAGCGGCAGCCGAGCCGGGAACGGCGGCCTTGATCTGGCTGCTGGTGATTTCCAGGTCGTGCACCAGGTCGACGTAAGGACGGGCCTTGGTGATATCCCGGGCGGCAAACCAGCCGAGGACTTCGCTTTCGGTAAACGTGGCAAGTGTAACTGTGGTCATGGTCGATCAGCTGAGTTGCGCGCTGATGATCAGGGCGAGCAGTAGCGCAATGATGGCCAGCCAGCGATTTTGCTGCTGCTGGGCGGCGATCAGTCGCTCCATCTGGGGTTGAAGGTCGGTTTTGGCCGGCTGGGCCAGGGCCTGATGTACGAGGCGGGGCAGTTGCGGAATGGTGCGCGCCAGATAAGGCGCTTCCTGCTTGAACGACTTGACCAGACCGCGCCAGCCAATTTGTTCGCTCATCCAGCGTTCGAGGAATGGCTTGGCGGTTTTCCAGAGATCAAGTTCCGGATCGAGTTGGCGACCCAGGCCTTCGATATTGAGCAGTGTTTTTTGCAGCATGACGAGTTGTGGCTGAATCTCGACATTGAAGCGGCGCGAGGTCTGGAACAGCCGGAGCAGGATCTTGCCAAAGGAAATATCCTTCAGCGGGCGGTCGAAAATTGGCTCGCAGACGGCGCGGATGGCGGCCTCGAATTCATCGACGCGGGTGTCTTTCGGTGCCCAGCCGGATTCGATATGGGCTTCGGCGACGCGTTTGTAGTCGCGGCGGAAGAAAGCGAGGAAGTTCTGCGCCAGGTAATTCTTGTCGCTGTCGGTCAGTGTGCCGACAATCCCGAAATCGAGTGCAATGTAGCGGCCGTCGGCATGCACGAAGATGTTGCCGGGGTGCATGTCGGCGTGAAAGAAACCGTCGCGGAAAACCTGGGTGAAAAAGATTTCAACCCCGGCCGCCGACAGCTTGGAAAGATCGATGCCGTCGTTGCGCAGTTTGTCGATCTGCGAAATCGGCGTGCCCTTCATGCGTTCCATGACCATCACGGTCGACGTGCAAAAGTCCCAGTGAACCTCGGGCACGATGAGCAGCGTCGAATCGGTGAAATTACGGCGCAGTTGCGACGCGTTGGCTGCTTCGCGCATCAGGTCGAGTTCGTCGCGCAGGTATTTGGCGAATTCGGCGACCACTTCGCGTGGCTTGAGCCGCTTGCCATCCGACCACAGCTTTTCGAGCAGCATGGCCAGATTGTCCATCAGCGCCAGATCGTGCTCGATGACCGCCAGCATGTTTGGCCGCAGGATCTTGACGGCCACTTCATGGCCGCCATCTTCGTCGCGCAACTTCGCAAAATGAACCTGGGCAATCGACGCTGAAGCCACTGGCGTGGCGTCGAATTCGGCAAAAACTTCGCTGGCTGTGCGGCCGTAGGCTTTTTCGATCTCGGCCAGGGCGAGTTGCGAGTCAAACGGTGGAACGCGGTCCTGCAGCTTGGCCAGTTCGTCGGCGATGTCGGCCGGCATCAGGTCGCGCCGGGTGGACAATACCTGGCCGAATTTGACGAAAATCGGACCGAGCGCTTCCAGGGCAAGGCGCAGGCGAACCGCCCGGGGCAGTGACAGGTCGCGCCAGAATTGCAGGCGATTGGCGAGGCGAACCAGTCGGCCGCTTGGCTCGTGTTCGAGCACCATTTCATCCAGGCCGAAGCGGCTGGCGACAGAGGCGATCTTGAGCAGGCGGAAAAGGCGCATGGGTAGCGAGTACGCCCGGAACTCGGGCGGCAACGATAAACGAGCATGTTAACACGCACTTGGCCGCTGCGCCGTGGCGGTTTGTCGATTCCGGGGCTCAAAGATCGACGGTCGCAATATTGCAAGCCGGCTTTTTTCTGTTTGGGATAAACTGGCGGCATGCAGCGATTCGTCTGGATGCCCCGTCAGGCGGCATTTTCCCGTCTGTCTATCGTGGTCGAGCCAAGAATTCACCTCAGTTCATGAGCGAACTCAAAAATCCGTCTGAAATTGCCCGGGAAGCTTTGAAGCGCCTGGCAGCCCGTCAGCTCGCACCGACGCCGGCCAACTATCAGGCGTGCTACAACGAAATCGCCAATTTGCCGAATGTGGCGCCCTTCCCCGAGCCTTCGCTGCGCCAGCTGGCCGCGGCGCTGGTGGCGAGAAACGAGGCGCAGGAGAAAACGCTGGCCGTGCTTGATGCCGAAATCGGTCGGCGCAGCTGGCACGGCGTGCAGGAAGCGCTGATTGCATTTACCAATGCTGCGGGTGGCCCAGGCAAGGAGGCCGGGACAATTTTTGTCCAGAACCCGTCGCCGGCCTTGGCCTTACCCAAGGATTTCACTGCCAAGCTGGCTCGTCTTGTCGAGGGCGTTTTGCCGGCGCTGGGGGACGACAATCCGCGCATTCCGGAAATGGCCAGCGACTTTCTCGCCGCCTTGCGCCAGCCCGAGCTTGATTTGCCGTGCGTTCAGGACAAGCTGGCCAGTTTCAGTCATCAGATTTCCTTTGCCGCCGAAGAGCAGGTCGAGATTCGTGATGCCTTGCTCAATCTGCTGCATTTGATCATCGAAAACATCGGCGAACTGGTGCTCGACGACAGCTGGCTCAAGGGGCAGGTCGATGGTTTGCTGGCCGCGGTTGCTCCGCCGCTGACGCTGCGCCATCTCGATGACATGGGACGCCGTCTGCGCGACGTGATGGCCAAGCAGAGCGAAGCCAAGAACCGGACGGTGGTTGCCCAGGAAGAGTTGCGCCAGATGCTGGCCGCCTTCATCGAGCGCTTGTCCACCATGAATGAGTCGAGCGGTACCTTCCAGGGGCGTCTTGAAGAGAGCGCCGAGCGCATCGAAAAAGTGACGCGGATCGAGGAGCTGGCTCCCTTGCTGCGCGAGGTGATCGCGGCGACGCGCAACATGGCCGAGGACACCGCGCAGGCCCGCGATCAATTGAAGGGCTTGCAGGACAAGGTGCTGGCGACCGAGGCCGAACTTGTCCAGCTGCATCTTGAACTGGATAGTGCCAGTGCGATGGCGCGCCACGACCCGCTGACCGATGCCTTGAACCGCAAAGGCCTCGACGAGGCGCTCGAACGGGAGATCGCCAGCGTTCGCCGCAAGGAAACGCCGCTTGCGGTGTGCCTGCTCGATATCGACAATTTCAAGCGCCTGAATGACAGCCTCGGGCATGCCGTCGGCGATCAGGCGCTGGTTTATCTGGCCGATCTGGCGCGCAAGTGCATGCGCTCGACCGATACGCTGGCACGTTATGGTGGCGAGGAATTCGTCATCCTGATGCCCGATACGCCGCTTGAGCTGGGAATTGAAACGATGGTTCGCCTGCAGCGCGAACTGACTCGCAACCTGTTCATGTCGGGCAAGGAAAAGCTGCTGATTACCTTCAGCGCCGGCGTAGCCCAGCTGGCAACGGACGAGACCGGCAAGGAAGCAATCCGCCGCGCCGATCAGGCGATGTATCTCGCCAAGCGCTCAGGCAAGAACCGGGTTCTCGGCGGTTAGTCCGTCGGCCATGTCCTTGCTGGCCGGTTTTCCTCCGCTTGTCGCACCGGGGGCGCGCGCCCTCATTCTGGGCAGTATGCCGGGAAAGGCGTCGCTGGCTGCGGCGCGTTACTACGCACACGAGCGCAACAGTTTCTGGCGGATCATGGGCGATTTGCTTGATGCCGGCCCGGATCGCCCCTATGCCGAGCGCCTGCACCGATTGGCTGGGGCGGGCATTGCCGTGTGGGATGTGATTGCGGCCTGTGAACGCGAGAGCAGCCTTGATGCGGATATTGTTTCGGCAACCGTCAGGGTCAATGATTTTCAGTCGTTTTTCGCGGTCTACCGCGATATTCGGGTCATTTTCTTCAATGGCGCGGCGGCTGAGACAAATTTTCGGCGGCATGTCCTGCCCGGTCTGGAAGAAGGGCGCTTCGTATTGCAGCGTTTGCCTTCGACCAGCCCGGCCCATGCCGCGCTGACTTATGCCGAGAAGCTGGCGGCCTGGTCGGCAATTGTTGCACTGCCCAATAACTAGGCTCGGGCAGCGTATAATCGGCGTTTTGCTTTTTTAGCCGCGAATCAATGGCCCACGACGTCAAATCCCAGCTGACCACCTTGTTGCAACAGGCGCTTGCCAGCGTTGCTCCAACCGCAACCGAAACTCCGATTCATCTCGAACGTCCGCGCGATCCGACGCACGGCGATTTCGCGACCAATCTGGCCATGCAACTGGCCAAGGCGCTGAAGAAGAATCCGCGCGAAATCGCCAACCAGCTGCTGGCTGCCTTGCCGCCTTCAAAGCTGGTCATCAAGGCCGATGTCGCCGGTGCCGGCTTCATCAATTTCACGCTCGATCCGCGGGCCAAGCTCGGCGTGGTCAGCGCCGTACTGGTTGATGGCGCCAATTATGGCCGTTCGACGCAGGGCGGCTGGCAGAAGGTCCAGGTCGAGTTCGTTTCGGCCAATCCGACCGGGCCGCTGCACGTCGGGCATGGTCGCGGCGCCGCCTACGGCGCTTCGCTTTCCAGCCTGCTGACGTTTGCCGGCTGGGATGTGACCCGCGAGTATTACGTCAATGACGCCGGGCGCCAGATGGATATTCTCGGCCTGTCGACCTGGTTGCGTTACCTCGAACAACATGACGCGGTCGTTCCTTTTCCGCCGAACGCCTACCAGGGTGCTTATGTGCGCGACATGGCGGCCCAGCTCAAGCATGCTCACGGTGACAAATACCTGCGCAGCGCAGAGGCCGTTCAGGCCGGTACGCCGGGCTTGCCGGAAGCCGGTCGGGCCGATGACGAGGCCAAGCAGCAGCGCGAACTGCATCTCGATGCCTTGATCGCCAAGGCCAAGGAAT
The DNA here is from genome assembly GCF_020510665.1 of Dechloromonas denitrificans. Classification (NCBI taxonomy): domain Bacteria; kingdom Pseudomonadati; phylum Pseudomonadota; class Betaproteobacteria; order Rhodocyclales; family Azonexaceae; genus Dechloromonas; species Dechloromonas denitrificans. The sequence goes on along the minus strand of NZ_CP075187.1, from coordinate 3,120,670 downwards.
TGCTCGGTCCGGATTGGGAATACGTCCATCAGCATGCACTCAACGAGCAGTTGGCCGATTGCCGTGACGACCTGAAGGAATTCGGCGTTGAATTCGAGGTCTGGTACTCCGAAAAAGCCTTGTACGACACCGGGCTGGTTGCCCGCTGCGTCGACTTGCTGGAAAAGAAGGGGCATCTCTACGTCCAGAACGGCGCCCGCTGGTTCAAGTCGACGGCTTTCGGCGACGAGAAGGATCGTGTCGTCCAGCGCGAAAACGGTCTCTACACCTATTTCGCTTCCGACATCGCCTACCACCTGAACAAGTTCGAGCGCGGTTTCGACAAGGTGATCAACATCTGGGGCGCCGATCACCACGGCTACATCCCGCGTGTGACCGGTGCGATCAAGGCACTGGAACTCGATTCGGACAAACTGCAGGTGGCGCTGGTCCAGTTCGCCGTGCTCTATCGCAATGGCCAGAAAGCCTCGATGTCGACCCGCTCGGGCGAGTTCGTCACGCTGCGCGAGTTGCGCAAGGAAGTCGGCAACGATGCCTGCCGTTTCTTCTACGCCCTGCGCAAGTCGGATCAGCACCTCGATTTCGACCTCGATCTGGCCAAAAGCCAGACCAACGAAAATCCGGTCTATTACATCCAGTACGCCCACGCCCGTATTTGCTCGGTGATCAACCAGTGGTCGGGTGATCTCGACAGCCTGCCAGAAGCCCCGCTGGCCCGCCTGGAAAGCCCGCGTGAACTGGCGATTGCCAATCAGCTGGCCCAGTTCCGCGAAATCATCGAAACCGCCGCGCGCGATCTGGCGCCGCACCTGATCGCTTTCTACCTGAAAGACCTGGCCGGTGAATTCCACGGCTGGTACAACGCCGAACGCATGCTGGTCGATGATGCTGAACTGCGTGAAGCCCGTATCGCCCTGGCGGCTGCCGTGCGTCAGGTAATTCGCAACGGTCTGGCCATTCTGGGCGTCAGCTGCCCGGAATCGATGTAAGGAAAACTCATGACCCGCGATATGAAACCGCGCAGGAATCAACCGGCGAAAAAGAAATCGGGCGGCGGTACGCTGATCGGCATGTTCATCGGTCTTGTCCTCGGCGTCGGTGTCGCGGCCGGGGTTGTCTGGTACATGAACAAGGCGCCGTTGCCGTTCAACAAGCAGGTTCAGGCATCGGCCAAGCCCGATGCCGCGCCGGCCAACGGCAAGCCGGCAGCGAATGCTCCGGCCACCCAGCCGGCCCAACCGGTCGCCTTGCCGGGCAAGCCGGGTGATCCGGTGCCGGAGAAGCGTTTCCAGTTCTACGATATCCTGCCAGGCAAGGCCGATGCCGTGCCGGACAAGGCCGGCAAGCCGGAAGCGCGGAAAGACGAGCCTAAAAAAGACGAAAAGAAGGAAGAGCCGAAGAAGGAAGAGTCCAAGGAAAGCAAGACACCGCTTTTCCTGCAGGCCGGTTCTTTCAGCACGGCGCAGGATGCGGACAACCAAAAGGCCAAGCTTGCGTTTATGGGAGTGGAAGCCGTCATCCAGCAGGTGATGATTCAGGACAAGACGCTGTACCGGGTACGGGTCGGTCCTTATACCAAGATCGATGAATTGAACAAAACCCGCGCCGAACTGGCCAAAGCCGGTATCGATGCCCAATTAGCCAAGAACAAGGAGTAAGCCGTGAAGTTTGCCCGTCGCAGTTTTGTTGCCGCCATTTTTGCCCTTGGCGCCGCGTTGACCGTCGCATTGCCTGCGCAGGCCCAGAGCGCTGGCAAGGATTACACGGCGATCACGCCAGTCCAGCCGACTGAGGATGCCGGCAAGATCGAAGTGCTGGAGTTTTTCAGCTACGGCTGCCCGCACTGCAGCGATTTCCATCCGCAACTGTCGTCGTGGATCGGCAAGCTGCCATCCGACGTGGTCGTCAAGCGCGTCCCGATCACTTTCGGGCGTGGTGCCTGGGCGAATATCGCCAAGCTTTATTACACCCTGGAAATCACCGGCGATCTGGCCAAGCTGGATGGCGATGTCTTCAAGGCCATTCATGCCGAACGGATCAATCTTTTTGAAGAAAAGGCGCTGGCCGAATGGGTCGTCAAGAAAGGCGTCGATCCGAAGAAGTTTGCCGAAACCTTCAATTCCTTCGGTGTCATGAGCAAGGTCAAGCGTGGTGACCAGATGGCCCAGGCTTACAAGATTCAGGGCGTGCCGGCGCTGGCTGTCGAAGGCAAGTATCTGGTTGGCGGCAAGGATTTCACCGAAACGCTGCAGATTTCCGACAAGCTGATCGCCAAGGTTCGCAGCGAGAAATCCGGCAAAAAATAATTGAGCCGTCTCAAGGTCGTCATTACGGGCGCCTCGTCGGGTATCGGCGAGGCGCTTGCCGTTTACTATGCCGCACAAGGCGCGCAATTGGGGCTGATGGCCCGGCGGGCCGAGGTGCTTGCTGATCTCAATCAGCGCTTGGGCGGGCAGCATGCCTGTTATGCGCTCGATGTTGCCGATGCGCCGGCATTGCATGCGGCTGCGAATGATTTCATTGCCCGTTTCGGTGCGCCGGATATTGTCATTGCCAGTGCCGGCGTTTCGGCCGGTACGCTGACCGAGTGCGAGGAAGACCTGGCGGTTTTCCGCCGGGTCATGGAAATCAATGTGTTCGGGCTGGCCGCGACTTTTGCGCCTTTCATCCCGGCAATCAAGGCCGCTGGCGGCGAGCGGCGCCTGGTCGGGATTGCTTCGGTGGCCGGTATTCGCGGTTTGCCCGGGGCCGAAGCCTATTCGGCATCAAAGGCCGCGGCGATTGCTTATCTCGAAAGCCTGCGTCTTGAAATGCGGCCTTACGGTATCAAGGTCGTGACGATTGCGCCCGGCTATATCGCAACGCCGATGACTGCGGTCAACCCCTACAAAATGCCGTTTTTGCTGCCGGCCGACAAGGCCGCCGAGCGTTTTGCCCGTGCCGTCGAGCGCGGCGTCAGCTATACGGTCATCCCGTGGCAGATGGGCATCGTCGCCAAAGTGCTGCGCTTGTTGCCGAACTTTCTTTACGACCGCTTGTTTGCCAGTGCGCCCCGCAAACCCCGAGGGTTGCCGCTCTAGGATTCCGGCTGGCAAGCGGGTAATATTCCGTATATAACAAAAGTAATAATTAAGATTGCTCGGGCCGGGCGTGCGCTTGCCCGGCGGATGCCACAGGTACGGAGACGAAGGTGACAACTGCAAGCGGGCATTCGGCCGATCTCGGGATCGACCTGAAACAGCTCGACGAGATTCTCGATGGCTCGCCGGTGCCAACGTTCGTGATCAATCTGGATCACTGCGTGACGCACTGGAACCGCGCTTGCGAGTTCGTGCTGGGCTACTCTGCCGGCCAGATGCTGGGAACTACCGATCAATGGAAGCCGTTTTACCCGGCTGCCCGCCCGGTGATGGCCGATCTGGTCGTCTCCGGCGAGCTCGAGTCCGGCGTCGGCGCCTATTACAGCAACAAATTCCGTCGTTCGACCATCATTCCCGGCTCCTACGAGGCGGAAGATTTTTTCCCGCACATGGGGCCGGCCGGAACCTGGCTGTACTTCACGGCGGCACCGTTGCGCAACATGGCCGGCGAGGTGGTTGGTGCGATCGAAACGCTGCAGGATATTTCGGCCCAGCGCCGGGCCGATGAAGCCTTGCGCCGCGAGCACCAGATCCTGAATGCGATGATCGAGCACTTTCCCAGTGCCATTTCCGTGACTGACAGCGATCTTCGTCTGATCAAGCACAACCAGCAGTTTCGCCGGATTCTGGACTTTCCCGAGACCTTGCTTGATGGCCCGACGCCGCTCGAAGACTACATCCGCTTCAATGCCCGGCGCGGCGAGTACGGTCCGGTCGATATCGAGGCCTATGTCGCCGAAGCGCTGGTCCGGGCGCGCAGTGCGAAGGCTCACTGTTTCGAGCGCGTCCGGCCCGACGGGACGGTGCTTGAAATCAAGGGATCGCCCTTGCCGGATGGCGGGTTCATCTCGTCCTATACCGACATCACGGCACGCAAGAATGACGAAGCGCGGATCATGCGTTTGCTCGAAGAGCAGCGCCTCATTTTCGACAATGCGCATGTCGGGATCGTCTGGGTCCGCCAGCGCCGGATCATCAGTTGTAACCAGCGCCTCGCCGAGATGTTCCTGTATGACGATCCCGGCCAGCTCGAAGGTGGGCTGACCCGGCCGTTTTATGACTCCGATGCGCAATACGAGAAAATCGGCAACGAGATGTACGCCGACCTGGAAAGCAAGGGCGCGGCCCAGAGCGAGTACGAAATGCGCCGGCGCGACGGCTCACCGGTCTGGATCATGCTCACCGGTCGCCCGCTGGACCGGGGAAATGTGACGGAAGGCTCGATCTGGGTTTACACCGATGTAACGACCAAGCACCAGCAGGAAGCCGAGTTGCATCTGGCCGAGCGGGTCTTTGCGCACAGCTCGGAAGCCTTGATGATTACCGACCGCTCCGGGGTGATCGTCAACATCAATCGGGCTTTTACCCAGATTACCGGTTATGAGCGGGACGAAGTCCTGGGGCAGACGCCGCGTATCCTCAAGTCCGGGCGCCACGATCCCGCATTTTATGCCGCGATGTGGGCGGCAGTGGTCGAGCGCGGCGTGTGGGAGGGCGAGGTCTGGGATCGGCGCCGGAACGGACAGGTTTACCCGAAATGGCTGTCGATTACGGTGGTACGCGACGCCGTCGGCGAAGTGATCAATTACATCGGCTGTTTTTCCGATATTACGGAACGCAAGGCGGCGCAGGAGCGCATCCAGTATCTGGCGCACCATGACCCGCTGACCAGCCTGCCCAACCGTGTTCTGCTGCGCGAGCGATTCAACCAGATCATGGCGCAGGCGCGGCGTTCGGGGCGCAGCATCGCCTTCATGTTCCTCGATCTCGATCACTTCAAGCGGATCAATGATTCGCTCGGCCACCGCGTCGGCGACAATTTGCTGATTGCCGTGGTCAAGCGCCTGCGCAGTTGCCTGCGCGAATGCGATACCTTGAGCCGTCTGGGGGGCGATGAGTTCATCCTGATTCTGGGCGACATCGAAGGGCGGGAAATCGCTGCCCGGATTGCTGAAAAGGTCATTGCCAGTCTCGCCCAGCCTTTCCAGATCGGCGAACACACGCTGAATACCTCGGCTTCGCTCGGCATTGTCATCGGGCCGCAGGATGGCGATGACTTCGATTTGCTGATGCAAAAAGCCGATACCGCGATGTATGCCTCGAAAGAACAGGCGCGCGGCACCTACAGCTTCTTCCTGCCGCAGATGGACGAGCAGGCCAAGCGCCGGATGAACCTCGCCAACAGCCTGCGGCGGGCGCTGGGTGGCAACGAATTCAATCTGGTTTACCAGCCGCAGATTTATGCCGACTCGGGTCGGGTTTTCGGTGCCGAAGCCTTGTTGCGCTGGAACCCGCAAGGCGGGCCCGCCGTATCGCCGGTTGAGTTCATTCCGGTGGCTGAAGAAATCGGCTTGATCCTGCCGCTTGGCGAATGGGTCATCAACCAGGCTTGCGAACAGGCGCGGCGCTGGCGCGATGCCGGGCTGGATTGCCGTATCGCGGTCAACGTCTCCGGGGTGCAGATTTACCGTGCCGATCTGGTTGATGCGGTACAGCGCGCGGCGCGTCAGGCCGGGATTTCACCGGAACTGATCCAGATCGAACTGACTGAATCGACGCTGATCGACGACAGCATTCTGGTTCAGGATGTGATCGGTGCGCTCAAGGGAATCGGCGCCACGGTCGCCATCGATGATTTCGGCACCGGTTACTCCAGCCTTGCCTATCTCAAGCGTTTCCGCGTCGACAAGCTGAAAATCGACCGTAGCTTCATTGCCGATGCCTGCGTCAATGAAGAAAGTGCGGCGATGTCGCGTGCCGTGATCAGCATCGCCCAGTCGCTTAACATGCGGGCCATTGCCGAAGGTGTCGAAACGGCCGAACAGCTCGACTTCATCCGGCGCGCCGGCTGCAACGAGATTCAAGGCTATTACTACAGCCGGCCGCTGGCCCCGGCTGACTTCCTGCAATTTGCCCAGGTCGATGGACGCACGCCGCGCTGAAGTCTGTTCGACGGCGCGGCGTCCGGTCTTTGCTTCGGCTAAAATAGCCGGATGCTAGAACTTACCCTGAATGGCGTCAGCCGCCAGTTCCCCGATACCCTGACCGTCGCTGCGCTGGTCGACCTGCTGGGTTACACCGGCAAGCGGATCGCTGTCGAACGCAACGGCGAAATCGTTCCGAAAAGCCAGCATCCGGCAACCCAGTTGTGTACCGGCGACCGGCTTGAAATCGTCGTCGCCGTCGGCGGCGGCTGAAGCATGCCGAGGAACGAGGCTGCGGGATCGGGGGCCATCGTTCTGGTGTCGCAGTGACTCGATCCGGAATATTTACGACAGGACTCCACGCTCATGCACCAATTGACTATCGCCGGTAAGGCGTACCGCTCGCGTTTGCTGGTCGGTACCGGCAAATACAAGGATTTCGCCGAAACCCGGGCGGCAATTGACGCCTCCGGCGCCGAGATCGTTACCGTTGCCATCCGCCGGACCAATATCGGCCAGGATGCCAGCCAGCCGAATCTGCTCGATGCGCTGCCGCCTTCGCAATTCACCATCCTGCCGAATACCGCCGGCTGCTATACGGCCGATGACGCTGTGCGCACGCTGCGCCTGGCGCGCGAACTGCTCGATGGCCATCCGCTGTGCAAGCTCGAAGTGCTCGGCGATCCGACCAGCCTGTTCCCGAACATGCCGGAAACGCTGAAAGCCGCCGAAACGCTGGTCAAGGATGGTTTTCATGTGATGGTTTACTGCTCGGACGATCCGATCCAGGCCAAGATGCTCGAAGAAATCGGCTGTGTTGCCGTAATGCCGCTGGCTTCGCTGATTGGCTCCGGCATGGGTATCCTCAATCCGTGGAACCTGCGCCTGATCATCGACAACGCCAAGGTGCCGGTGATCGTCGATGCCGGCGTCGGCACGGCTTCCGATGCGGCCATCGCGATGGAACTGGGTTGCGACGGCGTATTGATGAACACGGCCATCGCTCATGCCAAGAACCCGATCCTCATGGCCAGCGCCATGCAGAAGGGTGTTGAAGCGGGCCGCGAGGCTTTCCTGGCCGGCCGCATGCCGCGCAAACTTTACTCGGCCGACCCATCGTCGCCGACTTCCGGATTGATTGGCTCATGAGCGAAGGTATCTACACCGAAGGCCGGGCCGGCGACGAGCCGGAAAAGAACCACGGCCACATCAAGAGTTTCGTCCGTCGCGCCGGCCGCATGTCGGAAGCGCAGGAGCGTTTCTACAGCGAGATGATGCCGAAGATCGGCGTCGTCTATCAAAACGGCCCGATCGACCTTGCTGCGGTCTACGGCCGTGACAACCCGAAAATCCTAGAAATCGGCACCGGCATGGGTGAAACCACGGCCAAGATTGCCGATGCCAATCGTGATAACGATTATCTCGGCGTCGAAGTCCATGTGCCGGGCGTCGGTGCACTGTGCAAGCAGATCGCCGAGCGCGAACTGGGCAATCTGCGCATCTGCCAGCACGATGCCGTCGAAGTCGTTCGCGACATGCTGCCGGAAGGTTCGCTGTCTGGCATTCATGTCTTCTTCCCCGATCCGTGGCACAAGGCACGGCACAACAAGCGCCGGTTGATCCAGTCGCCCTTCGTCGCGCTGCTCGCCTCGCGTCTCAAGCCGGGCGGCTATTTCCACTGCGCTACCGACTGGGAAGAGTACGCCCACCAGATGCTGGAAGTGCTCTCCGCCGAGCCGACACTGGTCAATGGCAGCGACGGCTTTGCGCCGCGCCCGGATTATCGTCCGTTGACCAAGTTTGAAAATCGCGGCCTGCGTCTTGGCCACGGTGTGTGGGACGTTATTTTCCGCAAGCGCTGAGCGCGTTGTCGCGGTCGACAGCGATCGGGGGGCGGAATTCGCCGCGCCCGATACGCTGGCTCAGTTCGCCGGCCGGCATCGGCTTTCCGTAGAAATAACCCTGGAAAACCTGGCAGCCCGATTCCGCCAGGAAATCCCGCTGCGCTTGCGTTTCAACGCCTTCGGCCAGAACCTCCATGTCGAGATTGAGGCCAAGGGCAATGACGGTGTTTGAAATCGCCCGGTCGCTGGCGTTGTCCGGCAGGTCGCGGACGAACGCCCGGTCGATCTTCAGCCGGTCGAGCGGGAAAGCCTTGAGATAAGCCAGCGACGAATAACCGGTGCCGAAGTCGTCGAGTGCGGTGCGGACGCCCATGGCATGCAGGCCACGCATGATCTCGATGGCGCCCAGCGGATCGCTCATCAGCAACCCTTCGGTAATTTCCAGTTCGAGCAAATGGCTCGGCAAACCGGTTTCATCGAGGATTTGCGCCACCGTGGCCAGCAGATCGCTGCGCCGGAACTGCCGGGCCGACAGATTGACCGCGACCGGGACTTCGAAGCCGAGTTCCTTATGCCAGGCCAGCGCTTGCTGACAGGCGACGCGCATCACCCATTCGCCGATGGCGACGATCAGCCCGGTTTCTTCGGCCACGGGGATGAACTGCACCGGAGAAACCTGGCCCAGTTCCGGATTGTTCCAGCGCAGCAGTGCTTCGACGCCGACCAGCCGCTCATCGCCGGCGCTGATCTGCGGCTGATAGACGACCGAGAATTCGTCATGGTCGAGCGCCAGGCGCAACATGCGCTCCAGCTTGAGCAACTGGGCGCCCAGTTCATTCATTTCCCGCGCATAGTATTTGTAGAGGTTCCGGCCATCGGCCTTGGCGCTGTAGAGGGCGGATTCGGCCGCCATCATCAGTGTCTTGGTGTCGTGACCGTCGGACGGGAAAATGGCCGCACCCAGGCTGGCGGTCACGTGCAGGATGACGCCGTCCAGCTCGAAAGGCTCGACGAAGGCGGCCAGCAGCTTTTCGCAGATCGTCGCGACATCCTGCGGGCTGGTGATTTCATTGAGCAGGATGGAGAAGCGATTGCCGCCGGGGCGGGTGACCAGATCCTGCTTGCGCAAGGTGTTCTTGATGCGTTCTGCGGTGTCGATCAGGATGGCATCGCCCGCGGTATGTCCCATCGAGTCGTTGATCACCTTGAAGCGGTCGAGGTCGAGTTCGAGCACGGCAAAGCAGCCCTGGTTGCGTTGACCTCCGGCAATCGCCTGGTCCAGGGCGGAGAGCCAGAATTCGCGGTTGGGCAGTCCGGTCAGCGCATCGAAAGTACGCAGTTGTTCCAGTAGGGCTTCGACTTTTTGATGCTGGCTGAGATCGAAAATCATGCCGGTGTAGTTGGTCGTCTGCCCCTCATGGTTCCTGACCGCAACAATCGACAGCAAGGCCGGGTAAATCTCGCCATTCTTGCGGCGGTTCCAGACCTCGCCTTTCCAACTGCCGCTGGCCTGCAGGTGATGCCACATCCGCTCATAAAAATCGGCGCCGTGACGGCCGGACTTGAGAAGTCGTGGGTGGCGGCCGAGTATTTCCTGGCGCTCATAGCCGGTCACCAGGCTGAAGGCAGGATTGATGTCGATGATCTTGAGTGCGGCATCGGTGATCAGAATGGACTCGACGCTGTTCTGATACACCGCATCGGCCAGGCTGAGCCGATGCTCGGCGACGCGACGCCCGCGCTGGATCTGGTTGAGCAGGACGGCGGCCAGCACGAAAGAGAGCAGGGCCAGCAGGCCATTGATCATCAATTCATGGCTGGCCCGGTTTTCCAGTTGATGCGCGCTGAGATTCACCGCCAGGCCGAGTTCATCTTCCAGCCTCTTCAATGCATCGATCTTGCTTGAGGAGACACTGAACCATTCCTCGGCTTTCGGCAGCGGATAGTCGGATTCGGTATTGCCGTTGGCTTCGCGCAGGCTGGCAGCAACGATATTCAGTCGAATCCGGTCGGCCCGGGCGGCATCCGGCTGGGTCAGTATTTCCTGAAACGTATGGGTTGCCGCCGGATGCGCCAGGCGAAGGAAATTGCTCACCCGGGCATCTTCAACGGCCTTGATTCGATGGTAGGCAGCCATCCGGCCGGCGCTGAAATTCTTGTCGGAGAGCATGGCGGCGAGCAGGGCGCGTTCCTGGCCGGCCATTTCCTTGGCCTGCATCAGCGAGACGAAGGCCATTTGCTGGCGCAGCACGGCTGCTTCAATGTCCTGGCCGAAGGTGGTCAGTTGCAGCTCGAACAAGTCGTCGATCAGGTCGGTATAGCGTTCGACAATGAATTCGCGGGACAGCTTGAGTTCGCTGACGTTATCGCGCAGCCTGGGCAGGGCGGCCAGTTTTTCACGCAGTCGCTCGACGACAGGCGGTGTTGCGTCGCCGGGCAACAGCTTTTCATCCAGTGCGGCGAGCGACTGATCGGTCGATAGGCGCTGGAAACCCAGTGTTTCGGCGAAGTTCCGGCTGCTCGAAGCGATGAAGCCGCTCGACATGCCGCGCTCCTTCTGCAATTCATGAATCACCAGGCTGATCGTCGTACTCGTCCGGGTCCAATCCCGGATGGCGGCTGCATTGCTCAGGCCATCGGCTTTTTCAGCAATGTTGCGCAGGGCGAAAATCGAGAGTGCGACCAGAAAAGCAACGAGAAACCAGTAGACGCTGCGCCGGGCCACGGTTTGGGCGTGAGGCGGGTGAGGTTCGTCGGTGCTGGAGGGCGCAGGAGCTGGCATTGATCTATCGGTTCTTCCGCGGTTGAGCCTGGCAGAGGGATGGCCGTGAAGCTACGTTGCGTAATATACACTTCAGGCTGTGCGTTGGGATTTGACGGGAGACAGAAGCATGCAGATTGTCTGGAACAGCAGCATGGAAACCGGTATCCGTACCATTGATCGGCAGCATGAAGAGCTGATCGGCATGATCAATGAGCTGGCGGCCATCCTTGAGACCCGCCCCGATCAGGCGACGCTGGAGGATATTCTCCGGCGCCTCAAGGCCTATGTCATTTTTCATTTCAGCACCGAGGAGAGCCTGCTGGCCAATTTGCCCGATCAGCAGGAGCATGCCCTGGCCCATCTGGCCATGCATCGCGAGTTTGCCAGGCAACTTGCTGCGCAGGGCGAAACGCTCCGGGCCGACGATGCGGCGGCACTGCAAGGCCTGCTCGATTATCTCCAAAGCTGGCTGCTTAACCACATCCTGAAAACCGATCGGCAGCTGGGGCAGTTGCTGAATCGGCAGGTCGTCGAATCTGCCGGTATCGAGCGGGTTGTTTCGCGCTAAACTGCCGCCCCGTTCGTGCTGCATCAATGCGCCGACCTTCTTTATCTATTCATTGAGCAATTGAGTCATGTGGTTTAAAAATCTCCAGCTGTACCGTCTGCCGACACCGTGGAATATCGATCTTGCCAAATTCGAGGAACTGCTCGGTCGCGGTCCCTTCGTCAAATGCCCGAGCAACCAGCCGATGTCGCGCGGCTGGGTGTCGCCGCGCCGTGACGGCACGCTGGTCTTCTCGCTCGGTCGTCAGTGGATGATCGCCCTGTCGATCGAGCAGCGCCTGCTGCCTTCGTCGGTGGTCAATGAAGAGGTCAAGGAACGGGCCGATGCGATGGAAGCCCAGCAGGGCTACGCCCCGGGTCGCAAGCAATTGAAGGAACTGCGCGAACGCGTTACCGAAGAACTGATGCCGCGCGCCTTCACCCGCCGCCGCACAACCTATGCCTGGATCGATCCGACCAACGGCTGGTTCTGTGTTGATGCCTCCAGCCCGGCCAAGGCCGAGGAAGTGATCGAGCATCTGCGCCATTGTCTCGACGAACTGCCGCTCAGCATGGTCCATACCCAGATTTCGCCGCAGACCGCGATGGCCGACTGGCTGGCGGGCGGTGAAGCGCCTGCCGGTTTCACCATCGACCGCGATTGCGAACTCAAGGCGGCCGGCGAAGAAAAGTCAGCCGTGCGCTACGTCAAGCATCCGCTCGATGGCGAGGAAATCAGCGGCGAGATCAAGGCCCACCTGGCCAGCGGCAAATTGCCGACGAAGCTGGCCCTGACCTGGGACGACCGGATTTCCTTCGTGCTCGGCGAAAAGCTTGAAATCAAGCGTCTCGCTTTCCTTGACCTGCTCAAGGAAGAGGCCGAAAAGAGCGCCGAGCGCGCCGACGAGCAATTCGATGCCGATTTCGCGCTGATGACCGGCGAATTCGCCCGTTTCCTGCCGCAAGTCATCGAGGCCCTGGGCGGCGAAGTCGTCGAGACACCATGAAGCCGGCAGCGGCTTGCCCCTGTGGCGGTGGCAAGCCTTACGCGGTTTGTTGCGGTCAACTGCATTCCGGGGCCGAAATCGCGTCGACCGCGGAAGCGCTGATGCGCTCGCGCTACAGCGCCTATGTGCTGAATCTGGCGCCTTACCTGCTGGCCACCTGGCACGCCTCGACGCGCCCGTCCGAACTCGATCTGAGTGACGACGGCACGAAGTGGCTGGGCCTTAACGTCAAGTGTCACCAGGCCGTCGATGAAAATCATGCGACGGTCGAATTCATCGCCCGCTACCGTATCGGCGGGCGCGGCTACCGACTCTATGAAATCAGCCGCTTCGTCCGCGAAGACGGGCGCTGGTTCTATGTCGATGGCGACCTCAATCCCCAGGAAAAGAACACCGCATGATCCTCCTCAGAAACGTTACCTTGCGCCGTGGCAGCAAGGTCTTGCTCGACAAGACCTCGGTTACCGTCAATCCCGGCGAAAAGGTCGGCCTGGTCGGCCGTAACGGCGCCGGCAAATCAACGCTGTTCGGCCTGATCAACGGCACCTTGCACGAAGATGGCGGCGATTTTTCGATGCCGACCTCGTGGCGCATGGCGCAGGTGGCGCAGGACATGCCGGAAACCGATCAGTCGGCGACCGACTTCGTGATCGAAGGCGACAGCACGCTGCTCGCCGCCAATGCCGAAGTGGCCGCTGCTGAAGCGAGCGACGACGGCATGCGCATGGCCGAAGCCTACATGGCGCTGCACGATGCCGGTGCACATGACGCCCCGGCTCGCGCCCAGGCGCTGATCCTCGGCCTCGGTTTCTCGGTCGCCCAGCTTGAAGAGCCGGTCAACAGCTTCTCCGGCGGCTGGCGCATGCGCCTGCAACTGGCCCGCGCGCTGATGTGTCCGTCCGACATCCTGCTGCTCGACGAACCGACCAACCACCTCGACTTGGACGCGCTCGTCTGGCTTGAAGCCTGGCTCAAGCGTTATCAGGGCACGCTGGTGATGATCAGCCACGACCGCGAATTCCTCGATGCGATCACCAGCGTCACGTTGCATATCGACAACGCCAAGCTGGTCCGCTACGGCGGCAACTACAGCAAGTTCGAAGACATGCGCGCCGAACAGATGCTGCTGCAACAGGCGACGATGGCCAAGCAGGCCGAAAAAATCGCCCACCTGCAATCTTTCATTGCGCGCTTCAAGGCCAAAGCCAGCAAGGCCAAGCAGGCCCAGAGCCGGGTCAAGGCGCTCGACCGCATGGAAAAGATCGCGCCGGTGCTGGCCGACGCCGAATTCACTTTCGAATTCCAGGAACCGCAGAACCTGCCCAACCCAATGCTGTCGATGGTCGATACCACCATCGGCTACCCGCCGGCCGACGACGCGCCGGAAGGCACGCCACCAACCGTCATCGTCCGCGGCATCAACCGCTCGGTAATGGCCGGTCAGCGCATCGGCATTCTCGGTGCCAACGGTCAGGGCAAGTCGACACTGGTCAAGACCATCGCCCGCGATCTCAAGGCGATCAGCGGCGAAGTGACCGAAGGCAAGGGCCTGAGCATCGGCTACTTTGCCCAGCAGGAACTCGACGTGCTGCGCCCGCAGGACACACCGCTCGAACATATGGTGCGTTTGGCGAAGGAAGCCATCGCCGCCGGCCGGAGCAATGTGCCAGGTCGCGAGCAGGAACTGCGCAACTTCCTCGGTACCTTCAACTTCGGTGGCGAAATGGTCAAGCAGGCCGTCGGCACGATGAGCGGTGGTGAGAAGGCCCGGCTGGTGCTGTGCATGATCGTCTGGCAGCGCCCGAACCTGCTGCTGCTCGACGAGCCGACCAATCACCTTGATCTCAGCACCCGCGAAGCCCTGGCCGTCGCGCTCAACGAGTTCGAAGGCACCGTCATGCTGGTCAGCCACGACCGCGCCCTGCTGCGCTCGGTCTGCGACGAGTTCTGGCTGGTTTCCAAGGGCGGCGTCGGGCCGTTCGACGGCGACCTTGAAGACTACCAGCGCTACCTGCTCGACGAAGCCAAGCGGGTGCGCGAAGAGGCCGCTGCCGCCCACAAATTGCGCGGTAGCTGAGGCATTTGGCCGGCCCGGAGGCGTCGACCGCGGCAGTTGCCAGGCGGCGCCCTTGTTTGCGATGATCCGGGGCTGAACGGGAGAAGTCATGGATTCAAACAAAGCGTCGGCCGGCGAAGCGCCCTGGAAACACTATTCCGTCCTGGTCGTCGATGACGAGCCGGGCATGGTCAGTTTTCTCCAGCGCGCCCTGGTCCAGCGGTGCGGCAGTGTCGATGCCGCCGGCAGTGTCGAACAGGCGGCACCGATGCTGCAGCGTCGGCTCTATGACCTGATCGTGCTCGACATCTCGCTGCCCGGCCGTTCCGGTATCGACTGGCTGCACGAATTGCGCGACGAGGGTTATGCCGGCGATGTCGTGCTGATGACGGCCTATGCCGACCTCGATACGGCAATTGATGCGCTGCGCGCCGGGGCGGCGGATTTCCTGCTCAAGCCGTTTTCGCTGGCCCAGATGCTGAATGCCATCCAGCGTTGTTTCGAACGTTCAAAACTGATTCGGGAAAATTTCGTACTGCGCCGTGAAGTGAGTGAGCGGACGGCCGATGTCGAAGGCGTCGTCGGACAATCCGACGCCATGCTGGCCGCCTGCGAGCGACTCAAGCGGATTGCGCCGACCCCGGCAACGGTGCTGCTGACCGGCGAATCGGGGACCGGCAAGGAAGTCGCGGCGCGCGCCCTGCACCGGATGAGTCAGCGCGCAGCCGGGCCGTTTGTCCCGGTCAACTGCGCAGCGATTGCCGCCGAATTGATCGAATCCGAGCTGTTCGGCCACGTCAAGGGTGCCTTTACCGGTGCCCAGAAAAACCGCGAGGGTTTGTTCTACTACGCGCGCGGCGGCACGCTGTTTCTTGACGAAATTGGCGAGTTGCCAGCACCGGCGCAAGCCAAGCTGCTGCGCGTGCTTGAGGAACGGCGCATCCGTCCGGTCGGTTCGGAACAGGAAATTCCGGTCGATGTGCGGGTCATCGCCGCAACCAACCGCGAGCTGGTCGAAGAGGTTGCCGCGCATCGTTTCCGGCAGGATCTTTACTACCGCTTGCAGGTCGTTGAAGTCACCTTGCCGCCCTTGCGCGAGCGGCCGGAAGACCTGCCGCTGCTGGTCGAGCATTTCATCGGCCAGCTGGCGCCGTATCTCGATGTTCCACGCCTTGAACTGGATGACCGCACGCTGGCCCGGATGGCGGCTTACGACTGGCCGGGCAATGTGCGCGAACTGCGCAATTTTGTCGAACGTTCCTTGATCCTCGGCTGGTTCGATCTTGGGCCGGAACCGAAAGCCACGGCCCTGCCGGCCGGGCATGCCGACGAAAGCCTGGAGTCGGTTGAGAAGCGCCACATTCTGGCCGTGCTGGCTGCTTGCGACGGGAATAAATCGGAAGCCGGGCGTCGGCTGGGGGTGTCGCGCAAGACGCTGGATCGCAAATGCCATGTCTGGGGCGTCACGGAAACGGTATGACCGTCAGTTTGCCGTTTCGACAACAGGCTGGCTGTGACTGAGCGCAAGCCCGTCCTGTTCGAGCCGCCGAGTCGTCGTTCGGTTCGCGTGCGCCTGCTGTTGCTGGCGCTGTTGCCGCTCGGCATTGCCTTGCCGGCCATGGTGGCCGTCTTGGCAAGCTGGGGGGGCGACTACTTCGATCGCTTGCTGGTGACCAAGGTGCGGGCCGATCTGGCCGTGGCGCATGGTTATTTCGAGCGGGTTTCGGACGGCCTCGGTCGCTCGGTCGAAGGCTTGGCCGGCTCGGCTCGTCTGGTCCGGGCGCTGACTTTGCCGGCGAAGCCGCAGGAGGCTGCGCTGGCGGATTTGCTCGATGGCGCACGAGCGGCTCAGCGACTCGATTTTCTGCATTTTCTGCCGGTCGACCGCAGCACTCGGCTGGCTGCCATCTGGCCCGTCATCGGTGCGGCCCGCCAAGGTGTGGCGCGCACCGAAACAGAAATATTTTCAGCGGATCAATTGCGGCAGATCGATCCTGCGCTGGCCGAGCGGGCGGTCACTCCCTTGCTCGCCACAGCCAATGCAACCGTCGATCACCGTGTCGTCGAGGCGCGTGGCTTGCTGCTGCATACGGCCGCCCCGGTTCGCGATGCTCACGGTGGGCTGCGCGGTGTGCTGGTCGGCGGCGTGTTGCTCAACAAGAATCTGGCCTTTATCGATCGGCTCAATGCCATTGTTTATCCGGACGGGGCATTGCCGCTGGGCAGTGCCGGGACGGCGACGCTTTTCCTCGATGATGTGCGCGTTGCCACCAATGTCCGCCTGTTTCAAGGCGAACGGGCCATCGGCACGCGGGTTTCCGCCGCGGTGCGGCAGGCGGTGCTCGATGAAGGGCGGACCTGGCTGGATCGGGCTTTCGTCGTCAACGACTGGTATGTCTCGGCCTACGAGCCGTTGCTCGATAGCCATGGCAAGCGGATCGGGATGCTTTACGTCGGTTTTCTTGAAGGCCCCTTCGAAGCCGCCAAGCGCAGCGCACTGGGCGTCGTGGTCGGGCTGTTTGCCTTGGTCATGCTGGTGGCCGGTGTTTTTGCCGTCCTGTGGGCGCGTCGGGTTTTCAAACCGATCGAACGCATGCACGCCACCATGCACGCCATTGAGAACGGGGATGGCGATGCGCGCGTCGGGCCGGTCGGCAGTCATGATGAACTCGGTATCGTCGCCTCGCACTTCGACCGTCTGCTCGACCGCCTGCAGGCGCAAGCGACTTCGCTGAAACGCTGGGGGGAGTCGCTCGACGCCGAAGTGGCTGCCCGGACGGCCGATCTGGAGCAGGCAGTGGCCGACCTGAAGGCGGCGCAGTCGCAACTGGTGATGAACGAGAAATTGGCCGCCATCGGGCAGTTGACCGCAGGCGTCGCCCATGAAATCAACAATCCGATTGCCGTCATGCAGGGCAATCTCGATGTGCTGCGCGACATCCTCGGGCCGGCTGCCGAACCGGTGGCTCCGGAAATCAAGCTGATTCACGAACAGGTCCAGCGTATCCGGCTGATTGTCGCCAAGTTGCTGCAATTCGCCCGGCCGCAGGATTATGTCGGCTATCTCGAACCGGTCGCCCCGGCGCAACTGATCCAGGATAGCCTGGTCCTCGTCGGTCACCTGCTCAAGCAAGGCAACATCGCCATCGAACAGCATTTCGATTCGAGCCGGCATGTCCTGTGCAACCGCAACGAATTGCAGCAGGTGCTGATCAACCTGCTGGTCAATGCCATCCAGGCCATGCCCGAAGGTGGCGTACTGCGCCTGATCGCGGAAGACTGGGATGAAAGCGACATGCCGGTCGGCTTGCGCCTGGTTGTCGCCGACTCCGGTGCGGGGATCAGCGATGCCGACAAGGCGCGTCTGTTCAAACCTTTCTTTACCGCCAATAAAACGGATGGCACCGGATTGGGCTTGTGGGTCAGCCAGTCGCTGATTGAACGTTACGGTGGCCGGATCACAGTCGACAGCCTGGCCGGCCGTGGTACGCGTTTTGCCGTCTGGTTGCGTTTCGAGCCGCTCGCCGTCGAACGGCCGGCCTAGCCTTTCGTTTCGCAAAACTTCACAGTTGCTGGCAGCCTGTTTGGCTAGGATGCTTGCTTCAACTTCCAATGGAGCAACAAATGGGTCTTTTCGATCAGGTCGTCGGCGCACTGGCCGGTAGGCAGTCTGGCGGCAATGCAGCGTTGCTCGAAACTG
Source organism: Dechloromonas denitrificans (assembly GCF_020510665.1). NCBI lineage: Bacteria > Pseudomonadati > Pseudomonadota > Betaproteobacteria > Rhodocyclales > Azonexaceae > Dechloromonas > Dechloromonas denitrificans. The sequence continues at coordinate 3,102,689 of NZ_CP075187.1, read as the reverse complement.
TCATGCAAGTCATCAATAACCCGCAAACTGGTGGGCTGGCTGGACTGGTCCAGTCATTCCAGCAAGGCGGTCTGGGCGAAATCGTCAATTCCTGGGTGTCGACCGGGGCAAACCTGCCGATCTCGGCCGAGCAAATCCAGAGCGTACTCGGTGGCGGCTCCCTGCAGGATATTGCCGCCAAACTCGGCATCGGCCAGCAACAGGCCTCCGGCTCGTTGGCTGAACTCCTGCCGCAGGTGATCGACCAGCTGACTCCGAACGGTCAGTTGCCGCAAGGTGGCGACCTGATGGCGCAAGGCCTGGAACTGCTCAAGGGCAAGCTGTTCAGCTAGTTTGGCTGGCCGAATGCAAAGCCCCGCCGGTGTGGCGGGGCTGTTCGTTTTTTTGAACCCTGTTCTGCGTCAAGTTACGGGGCCGCGCAATCGATTAGCCCAGTCTGAAAAAATCGACAGAGGTTCTCAATTTCTCCGAGGCGGTCGCCAGTCCTTGAGAGGCGTTCGTGACGGCAGAGACTGCCGCCATGTTTTGTTCTGACATTTGAGCAATTGCCTCAACATTCGTTGCAAGCTCTGTCGACGCAAGACGTTGTTCATCAAGTGCCGCTGCAATGTCGTTTATCGACTCAACAATTTGAGCGGTCGCATGGCAGGTGTCTCGAATTGACATGCTCGACTGTCCGGACAAACCCACTACTTCGCAAACAACCGCGCTACTTTGGCGCATCGATACAACAGCAGCTTGAGTACCCTGTTCAATGCTGCCAATCATGTTGTTGATTTCCTGGACTGAGCCTGTAGTTCGTTCGGCAAGCTTGCGAACTTCATCGGCAACAACGGCAAAGCCGCGGCCTTGCTCTCCTGCACGGGCTGCCTCAATGGCGGCATTGAGGGCGAGCAGATTCGTTTGCTCGGCAATTTCACGAATGACTGTTGCGACATGTCCAATCTGTCGAATTGATTCCGAGAGCTGATCCATCTCGTGGGAAGTGCTGTCTACCGCAGTTGCAACCATTTGAATCTGACGGCTGGCTGCATCTACATCACGCCCACTGGCACTGGCAATATTGCCCGTTTCAGTAACCTTGGAATTTGCTTCACGGGCTCCGGTCGCTACGTGATCGATGCTTACTGTAAGTTGCTCGACGGCAGCGGCAGAGGCTGCCGTCGATGTTGCCTGACGGTCTGTTGCCACGAGTAGTTGCTGAGCGCCAGAGTTAAGCTGCTCGGCTGAATGGGAAACATAATCGGCCGTTTGTTTAACATCGCCGATGACTTCTGCCATCTTTCTGACCATTCGTTGCAGCGACAACAACAGTAGCGCTGTTTCATCGCGACCTTGAGGGGCGATCTGCACAGCAAAATTGCCCTGCTCCAGTTCTCCTGCAATGGAGACAGCCTCGGTGAGTGGCTGTGTAATGCTGCGTGTGATCCAGAACCCGGTCATTGCAGCAATTAATAGTGCCAATACAGCAGCAAAGATCATGTGATTGCGTGCATCAGTGTATTGCTGCTTCGCTGCCTCCCCCGTTTCCGCCATCAAATCTCCCTGAAAGGCAATCAGCGCGTTGAGGCGTTTTCTGTACTCTTGGCTGATCGAGATAAAGTCGCTCAGGTAAGTTCGACCTTCCTGAATTCGCCCTGCCTCTGCCAGTTCGACTAATTTATTTTGCCCGCCAATGTAAGCCTCACGTATTTCAAGCACTTTCCCAAACAGCTCAATGCCGCGAGGGTCATTCAAGGTGGGTTTCAGTTTTTCGAAAACACCGCTGATTTTGTTGCGCTCTTCAATAATCAGTCTCTTGTATTTCTGAATGGATTCTTTCTCCTCTGAATGCATAAGGTCCCGTGCGGTAACGGCAATTCCGTTCACGCTGGCAAGACTTTCCTGGAGGAGGGTGACTTTGGGCCAGCGGTCATTGATAACCGAGTCAATTTTATGATTGATACTGGCCATCCCTGATTGGGCGACGACCAACATGGCCATCATCAAGATGACGAGGCTGCCGAGCATTAAGGCAAGGCGAGTACCAATTTTCAAATTGTTCAGCATGGGGATATCTCCTTGGAATAATGTCCTTATTCTAGTTCTGGATTCTTCTATCGGGGGGTATCAAAAGAGTTGCCTGGGGTTAGTTAAAAATGACTAAAAATAGTTTTCCGCAGTTTTTGTGGTTATCTTGAAGAGCGGCTTGGGCAAATTTTTATCATGTTTTTCTTCTTCAGGGCTTTGGCAACCCGGCGACTGGTGCACTATGGTTCCTTGATCATCACCGAGGGGATTTATCCATGAGCACCAATCCGTATCTCGCCGGGCTGCATTTGCTCAAGCAGCATCCGGGGACCAAGAGCCAGGCTTGTCTGGCCAAGTGCATCCTGTCGCTCTACAACGTCCGGCACACGTTCGGGATCGGTGAAATCCTCAGTCCGCTCGATAGTCGTTATTCAAAGGCCGTCTTCGACATGCTGCGGGCGTACGCCGAGCATGGGGCCTGCGAGGAACTGAATCATGCTGGCGAGTACGTTGCGGCGCATTTTGCCAATCTGGTTGCTCAGTCGGATGCGATGGCGGAAGCGCGTGCTGCAGTCGGTTGACCGCAGCAGGTTGTTCAGCGGTCGAGGAATTTTTCCAGCAGCACGTTGAGAAAGCGGCGGCCGCGCAGGGTCGGGGCGATTTGCTCCGGGCTGAGCGTGAGCAGGCCGTCGTCTTTCGCCGCGATGAGTTGCGGCATGATGCGCTCAATTGGCTGGGCCGTCCGAGCCTCGAAAAGCGAGGGGTGGAAACCGTCGGCCAGGCGCAGGGCGTTCATCATGAATTCGAAAGGCAGGTCGGCGACGGCGACTTCGTTCGATTCCTGGAGCGGGTTGCTGAACGCATTGTCGAGGTAGGCCTTGGGGTGTTTCCAGCGCATCTGGCGCAGCACGCGGTCGTGCTGGGTCAGTTTGGAATGGGCGCCGGCCCCGATCCCGAGATAATCACCGAAATACCAGTAATTCAGGTTGTGACGGCATTGCTTGCCGGCTTGCGCGAAGGCCGAGGTTTCGTAGTTGGCGTAGCCGGCTGCGGCCAGCCGGGTTTCGATGGCGTCCTGCATGTCGGCACAGGTGTCGCCTTCCGGCAGCTCCGGTGGAAAAGCGGCAAAGCGGGTATTCGGTTCGAGCGTCAGCTGGTAGCACGACAGGTGCGGCGGCTTGAAGCTTAGCGCCGTGTCGACATCGAGCAGCGCTTGTTTCAGGGTTTGGCCGGGCAGGCCGTACATCAGGTCGAGGTTGAACGAGTCGAAATGCTCTCCGGCCAGTTGTGCGGCGCGCCGGGCTTCGTCGGCGCCGTGAATCCGGCCGAGCGCCTTGAGATGGTCATCGTTGAAGCTCTGGATGCCGAGCGAGATGCGATTGACGCCGGCAGCACGAAAGCCGGCGAACTTGGCGGCTTCCACCGTGCCCGGATTGGCTTCCAGGGTGATTTCGGCTTCCGGCGCGAGCATGGCCAGCGCGCGGAAGGCGGCGATCAGTTCGTCGATTGCGGCCGGCGAAAGTAGACTGGGCGTGCCGCCGCCGAAAAAGACGCTGACCACCGGCCGGCCCCAGATCAGCGGCAGGGCCGATTGCAGGTCGGCAATCAGTGCGTCGACGTACTGGCGCTCGGGAATGGCACCGCTGGCTTCATGCGAGTTGAAGTCGCAGTACGGACATTTCTGGACGCACCATGGCACATGAACGTACAGGGCCAGTGGCGGGGAAACGCGAAATTCCAGGTTTGTCGCGGTCGACACCGGTTTTGCGGCAAAAATCGGGATGGTACGAGCCACGAATCAGAGCGCCGGCAGGCGGGTAATGAGTTGCTGCATGGCGCGACCACGGTGCGAGACGCGGTTCTTGGTCTCGGCGTCGAGTTCGGCCGCGGTCTGACCAAATTCAGGCACGAAGAACAGTGGGTCGTAACCGAAGCCGCCCTCGCCGCGCAATGCCGGCAGGATTTCACCGTGCCATTCGCCTTCGGCGATCAGCGGTTGCGGGTCGTCGGCATGACGCACCAGCACGATGACCGAGACAAAATGGGCGCGTCGGTCCGGGTTGCTGCCGAGATCGGCGAACAGCTTTTCATTGTTGCGGGCGTCGGATTTCGGCTCGCCGGCATAGCGTGCCGAATAAACGCCGGGCGCGCCGCCGAGTGCCGCGACGCACAGGCCGGAATCGTCGGCCAGGGCCGGCAGGCCGGACAGCTTGGCGGCGTGGCGGGCCTTGGTCAGCGCATTTTCGACGAAGGTGCAGTACGGCTCTTCGGCTTCCGGAATGCCGAGGTCGCCCTGGGCGATGACTTCGAAACCGAGCGGGGCGAGGAGCGCGTTGAGCTCCTTCATCTTCTTGGCGTTGTTCGAGGCGAGAACGAGTTTCTTCATCGTGCGGCTCACGACGCCAGGGCGGTTTGCTGGGCGGCAACCAGCTGACGGATGCCGGCTTCGGCCAGATCGGCCAGGACATTCATCTGCTGGCGGGTGAACGGCTCGCCTTCGGCCGTACCCTGAACTTCGACAATGCCGCCGGCACCGGTCATCACGACGTTCATGTCGGTGTCGCAGTTGGAGTCTTCCGGGTAATCGAGGTCGAGTACCGGCGCACCGTTGAAAATGCCGACTGAAATCGCGGCAACATGGTCACGTACCGGGTTCGCGGTCAACTTGCCGGAAGTGACCAATTTCTCGCAGGCTTCGTAGAGTGCAACCCAGGCGCCGGTGATCGAGGCGCAACGGGTGCCGCCATCGGCTTGCAGCACGTCGCAATCGAGCGTGATCTGGCGTTCGCCGAGCGCTTTCAGATCGACTACGGCGCGCAGGGCGCGGCCGATCAGGCGCTGTATTTCCTGGGTCCGGCCAGTCTGCTTGCCCTTGGCCGCTTCGCGGGCCGAGCGCGTATGCGTCGCGCGCGGCAGCATGCCGTATTCGGCGGTGACCCAGCCTTGACCCTTGCCACGCAGGAAGGGCGGCACGTTTTCTTCGACGCTGGCGGTGCACAGCACGCGGGTGTCGCCCATTTCGATCAGTACCGAACCTTCGGCGTGACGGGTGAAGTTGCGGGTGATCTTGACGGTGCGGAGCTGGTCCGGCTGGCGTTGGCTGGGGCGCATGGTGTTTCCTTAGTTTTTGGGCGTGTATTTGTCGATGGCGTTGCGGATTTCCTCAATCGCCTTTTCGATTTCGTCTTCGGTCAGATCGCTCTTGAAGGCCGGATTGCGACCGAACTCTTCCATCTGCGTGTTGAATTCGTCGAGCGCCATGGTCTGGGTTGAAATGACGCTGGATGGGTCCTGTTGATAGCTTTGTTCCCAATGCAAGGCAACCATCGACAGATTGTCCCCGTGCGGGCCGCCTTTGAGTTCGGCCTGGGCCAGCAGCATCGGTGCCGCTTCAAGTACCGTGCTGCCTTTCAGCGTGATGGCCATCATCTCGCCGGAGGTGACGCCCCACAGGCCGTCGGTGCACAGCATGACGACATCGCCGTGTTCGAGCGGGGTTTTGCGGGAGAAGTCGATTTCCGGCGTATTCGGGCTGCCCAGGCAACTGTAGATCTTGTTGCGGTCGGGATGGCGGGCCGCCTGGGCTTCGGTGATCATGCCTTCATCCATCAGCAGGCGAATGCGCGAGTGGTCGCGGGTCTGGGCGATGACCTTGCCGCCGCGCATCAGGAAGAGGCGGGAGTCGCCGGCGTGCGCCCAGTAGGCAACGTTGTCCTGGACGATGCAGGCGACGCAGGTCGTGCGCGGCGCGTCGCTCAGGTCGTGCCGCATGGCGTAGTCGAGAATCGCGTGGTGGGCGTTGTTCAAACCCTTTTGCAGAAAGCGGAAAGGGTCGGCCAGGGTTGGCGAGGCTTCGCGCTGGAAGCCATTGACCAGCGTCTGGATGGCGATCTGGGCGGCGACCTCGCCATAGTGATGCCCGCCCATGCCGTCGGCGACAACCATCAGCAGCGCATCGCGCGAGTAGCAGTAACTGGTTCGGTCTTCGTTGTTGTCGCGCCCGCCCTGACGACTTTCCTGATAAATGGTGAATCTCATTTATTCGGCTTCCTGATTTTGTCGACAAAGCGGTTCAGCCAGTTGGGCTGAACTTTCGGGCTTGCCGGTGTAATGGTTTCGACCAGCGCTTTTTGCAGCGCAAAAACGCTTTGCGGACGATAAAGATGGTTGAGGTTCAGGCACCAGTCGATGATTTCCAGCAGGCGATCGGAGAACTGCCCTTCCCAGCGCATCATCGCTGGTGCCAGGGTGTCCTTTTTCAGGCGCTCATCGGCGGCTTGCGGCGGAACGCCCGCCAGGCAGGCATACATCGAGGCACCGACGCTGTAGATGTCGCTCCATGGCCCGAGGTCGGTCCGGCTGCCGTAATGCTCAGGCGAGGCGAAGCCGGGGGTGTACATCGGCTTGAGCATCGGCTGTTCGCTCGACAGCGTCTGGCGGGCTGCGCCAAAGTCGATCAGGACCGGGGTGTTGTCGGTC